>NZ_CP101125.1:4220760-4522065 GCF_024296925.1 Pseudomonas nunensis | reverse complement strand
GTGAAGGCAGTTACACGCCTCGGGCCTATGCCGAGCAGTACGCGGCGGAGAAAGCTTCCGAAGGCGAGCAGACTGAAAACCTGGATCACCTGAAAGCGGTGGCCGGCGAGTACGAAAAGTTACTGCTGGAGCGCGGTTATATCGAGCCTCGGCCGGAAGAGCAGGGCGGCAGCGGTTCGAACTACATCTTGACGCCGCGTGGCTCGAGTTTATTGAGCCTGATCGACAGCAGCATTCCGGGCAATGATCATCCTCGGCAGGTGTTGGATGAGCAGCAGGATGCGCTGGATGAAGTGACGTTTGATCAAGTCGCGTCGAAAGCGCAGATCGCCTGAAGAACACTGCAAAACTAATGTGGGAGCGGGCTTGCTCGCGAAGGCGTCGTCTTAGTCGATATTAATGTTGACTGACATGACGCCTTCGCGAGCAAGCCCGCTCCCACAGTGGGTTTTGTGTTTGGCTTAGCCTTGCTTCACTGCTTTCAGGCACTTCAAATCATTGAAGTCCTTCCTCACCCCATCAATCTTTTTTAACAACCGCTGCCGTTGCTCCGGCGTGCTTTCGGCCATCAAATCCACGAGCAACCCTCGGGC
Source organism: Pseudomonas nunensis (assembly GCF_024296925.1). Classification (NCBI taxonomy): domain Bacteria; kingdom Pseudomonadati; phylum Pseudomonadota; class Gammaproteobacteria; order Pseudomonadales; family Pseudomonadaceae; genus Pseudomonas; species Pseudomonas nunensis. The sequence goes on along the minus strand of NZ_CP101125.1, from coordinate 4,521,472 downwards.
CTGATCCTCGGTGTTGGCGTAGGCCTGGCGGTAAGCCGGTGTCCATAAACTCTCGCGATTGACCAGAAGCATCTCGATCCGCTGTGGGAATTCTGCGCTCTGGCGCTGCGCCACTGCCGCGCTGAATTGCTTCTGCCAATGCACGCGGTTGGCGATCCACTGTTGATTCTGGTCGCCCAAGGCCTTCGACCAAGTTGTCACTCGTTGCTGCTGAGTGGGGCTGAGCGGGCCGAGCCAGTCATTCAGGCGTTTGTCCATGCGCTCGCCACGGTCCTTGATTTGCTGATCAAGGGACGGCTTGAGGTAATCCTCCTGACGTTTACGCTGGTCCTTGGCGAAGGCGTCGTTCATCTCCGCCACTTGCTGGTCATTCAGCCCTTGCAGCAACTCAATGGCCGACGGGGTGATTTCCTTGGCGGTCTGGGCGATGGCTTGCTTGGCTTCCTGGGTGCGGGCCTTGAGCGCTTCATCGGTGACCTGATTGGTCTCGACCATCGCCTGCAACCGGTCCAGCCAGTCCAGGTAACCCGGCAGTTGGGTGGTGCAGTGCCAGCTCAGGTGTTCCTTGAGGCGTTCGTTGAACCAGCCTTTTTGCTCGCCGTTCATGTCCAGGTAGTCGCTGAGCGTCCACGGGATGATCACGTCGAGATTGCGGTAAGCCAATCCCACGCGGCTGCAAGCGCCGAAGGCCAAGGTGATGGTGACGAGGAGTGCAATGCGTTTAAACCAGCGCGACATGGGCGAGTCCTTGCGAAGCCTGGCTTCTTTGAAGGTGTCTCTATGTGAACGCAAGATAAGCCCGGCAGTTCAAGCCGATCAATAGAAGGAGCGTTCGGCCTTCAGCGTGACCAGCCCGTCGCACTGGCTGTTGTGCCCGGAGTACGCAGAGCAATCGCTGCCGCTGAGGTTGGAGTCGCTGTAGATCAGGTCCAGGTCGACGCCCATGAACGCTCGGGACAGTTGCAGCGACCAGTCGGTGAAACTGCCGATCGCGCCGCCGTCGACGGACACCGGGGTGTTGAGCTGGTGGGTGGTGTATTTCATGCTGATGCCGATGCCGAACGGCTGATTGCCACCCAGGTCCGCGAACACGGTGCTGTTCTGTTTATCCGGGTCGTTGCTGAAGGCGGCGCCGAAACGACTGCCGAGAAAGGTCAGGCCACCGAACAGCTCCTGGCTGTCGAGGGTGTCCACTTTCGGATAGCTGTAATGGATCATGCCGACTTCGTAGCCGAGGGTTTTATCGAAGGGTTGTTTGAAGCCCATGTAGGAATCGACTTCAAGGTTGCTGCCTGGACTCAAACCCATGCTCGGCGACCATTGGCCGAGGTAGAAGCCGCTGTCATGACTCAGGTCGAGACCACCGTGGAACGAGCCGGTGCTGGCGGGCTTGACCAGACCTTGAGCCATGCTGCGGCTGGGGGTGGTGCCGAGCTTGAGGTCGAAGTCACCCAATTCACGCTGGAAAATTTGCGCGTTGGCACTCGAGCACGACAAGAGGAGGGTGCCGAGCAATAGATAGGAGGGTTTGAGCATGCGTCACTCCATGACCGCGAGGAGCAGTAACCGAATCTGCTGAAACGCTTAATCTAGACGTGTGCAAGCATACCGGCGAATGCTCGGCATTGAGGGCCGTTCGTCGATTTCTGGAATATTGATTGGATTTTGCGGGGTGTTGCGCAGGTTCCAGTCCAAGCGCTTCGAAGCTCAAAGCGCTTACGGACCAGTTAAAGCAGGGTGTTACTTTTTGCCGAGCGTGATTTGCTTCGACGGGCCGAATGTCTGGCCGCTGACGCCTTTGGCAATTTGCTGGATCTCGCCACCGGACTTGAGGAAAGCAGCAATCTGGTTGTTGATAGATTCGCTGGTTTCAACGGCTGGAGCTGGCTTTGCTTTGCTATTGGATGCTTTTACACGCATGGCGGCCATTAACCTGTAGAAAATTAACTTGGCCAGGCATCGTACAGGAAATACTTGACAATTGCTTGGTAAATATCCCCCTGAAATAACCAAGGGCATCACTCGATTATTCACAAGTTATTGTGCGAATTGTCCGGCTAAGCTGCTGTTTTAAATAAGAAGACAGGCTGTCAAAAAGCGCATTCGTCTCGGCTGGGACTGGACGACGGCGCAGGATCCGTCAGACGAGCGGCCTCAGGCCCGTCCACGAGCCCAGGAAAATTAAGGCTTCCAGAGGAATTTCTCGCGCCACCGGGCCGGCCGGCGAACGCGGCCCGCAAAACCGGGTAGAATGCCGCCCACGCAATGAGGGTATTGGAAATGGCTTTAGTCGGGCGTTACAACAGTTTGCAAGTGGTTAAACACACTAACTTCGGTTTATATCTTGACGGTGGCGCGGACGGTGAAATCCTTCTGCCTAATCGTTATATCCCTAAAGATATTCCCAGCGAAGATGAAGATTGGCTCAACGTTTTTGTTTATCTGGACAGCGATGACAAACTCATCGCAACTACCGAAACGCCGAAAGTTCAGGTCGGTGAATTCGCCAGTTTGAAAGTCGTTGAAGTCAACAGCATCGGCGTGTTCCTGGATTGGGGTCTGCCGAAGGACCTGTTGCTGCCGTACTCCGAAGAAAAACGCCAGATGACTGCCGGCGAGTATGTAGTGGTGCACGTCTACCTCGACAAGCACACCCGCCGCATCACCGCGACCGCGCGCCTGGACCGTTACCTGGACAAGACCCCGGCCAACTACACCCCGGGCCAGGAAGTTGATCTGCTGGTGGCCGAAGCGACCGATATGGGCTTCAAGGCAATCATCAACAACAAGCATTGGGGTTTGATCCACAAGAACGAGATTTTCAAGTTCATGCGCGCCGGTAAGGAAGAGAAGGGCTTTATCAAAGAAGTCCGTACCGACGGCAAGATCAGCCTGAGCCTGCAACCAGTCGGCGAAGAAGCGGCCACCAGCCTGAACTCGAAGATCCTCGCCAAGTTGCGCGACAACAACGGCACTCTGCCGATCAGCGACAAGAGCGATCCGACCCTGATCAGCAGCATGTTCGGCGTCAGCAAAGGCAACTTCAAGAAGGCCATCGGCGCGTTGTACAAGAACGGCCAGATCGTCATTCATGCGGATCGCATTGAACTAAGCTGACCTCGCGCCGGCCCCATGTAAATCGATGACATGGGGTTGGACTGCGATGAAAAAGGCTCTCCTGGCTTACGTCGGCACCTTGCTGGCGTTTCTTGTGCTCGACGGCCTCTGGCTCGGCGTGCTGATGGCGCCAACCTACCGCGCGCTGCTCGGCTCGCTGATGCTCGACCAACCGCTGCTGGCCCCGGCAGCGGTGTTTTATCTCCTTTATGTCTTCGGTTGTGTGGTGTTTGTGGTGTTGCCGGCGCAGAGCTGGCAACGGGCCGCACGCCTGGGCGCGTTGTTGGGGTTGGTGGCTTATGGCACTTATGACCTGAGTAACTGGGCGACGCTGAATGGGTGGTCGGCGCAGTTGGCGGTGATGGATATGGCGTGGGGGGCTTTTGCGACTTGTGTGGCTTGTTCGGTTGGCTTTTTTGTGGCGAACAGAGTGGCTGGGACCAAGCGGTAATTTTCGTTGCTTGGGCGAATGCCATCGCGAGCAAGCTCGCTCCCACAGTGGTTTTATGTTTGGCTGAAAATCTTCATTTCACGCGAGTCCCCTGTGGGAGCGAGCTTGCTCGCGATTGACTGCGCAGCAGTCCCATATCCCAGTTGTATACAGATAAGCCTGCACTATTTGCAGGCGCAGATGCCCTGTTCGTGGGCAATATCCCTTCCTTAATGATGTTCTCGCTTAGGTCTGTTCAAGCCTGAAAGCCTGAACTGTCACACCTTTCACCCGCATGGCACGCATTCTGCGTAGCAACTCGTATACAAACGATGCCGGGACCCGTACGCAGTGCGGCGCTCCGGTTCTAACGAGGAGCCCGCGATGACCGAGCAAGTGCCCAACGGCTATAGCCCCCGCCTGTATAACCAGGACTTGGGGCCGCTGCCGCAAAAATGGAATTGGTACAACATTTTCGCTTTCTGGATGAGCGACGTGCACAGCGTCGGCGGTTACGTGTTTGCCGCCAGTCTGTTCGCTCTCGGGCTGGCAAGTTGGCAGGTGTTGATCGCTTTGCTCGGCGGGATCTGCATCGTGCAGTTGATCGCCAATCTGGTGGCCAAGCCGAGCCAGCAAGCGGCGGTGCCTTACCCGGTGATCTGCCGATTGGCGTTCGGCGTATTCGGAGCGAATATTCCTGCGGTCATTCGCGGCCTTATCGCAGTTGCTTGGTACGGGATTCAGACGTACCTGGCGTCCAGTGCGCTGATCATCGTGGTGCTGCGGTTTTTTCCTACGATGGCGGCCTACGCCGAACCGCATTTCGCCGGTTTGTCCTACTTGGGCTGGTTCGGTTTTCTTAGTCTGTGGTTCGTCCAGGCGCTGGTGTTCTGGACTGGCATGGAGTCGATCCGCCGTTTCATCGATTGGGCCGGTCCCGTGGTGTATGGCGTGATGTTCGTGCTCGCCGGCTGGATCGTGTGGCAGGCCGGCTGGAGCAATATCAGCTTCACCCTCGCGGAAAAATCCCTCTCTGGCTGGGAAGCTTTCGGACAAGTGATCGTCGCAACGGCGCTGGTGGTGTCGTACTTTTCCGGGCCGACCCTGAATTTCGGCGATTTCAGTCGCTACTGTCGCAGCATGGCTGACGTGCGCCGGGGCAATTTCTGGGGCTTGCCGGTAAATTTTCTGGCCTTCTCCCTGGTCACGGTGGTGATCGTCTCCGGCACCTTGCCGGTGTTCGGTGAAATGCTCCACGACCCGATCGCCACCGTGGCGCGCATCGATAACAGCGTGGCGGTGCTGCTCGGTGCTTTCGCCTTCGTTACGGCGACCATCGGCATCAACATCGTCGCCAACTTCGTGTCCCCGGCGTTCGACTTCGCCAACGTCGCCCCGAGCAAAATCAGCTGGCGTGCCGGAGGCATGATTGCCGCCGTGGCGTCGATCTTCATCACGCCGTGGAACCTGTTTAACAACCCCGAAGTGATCCATTACACACTCGATGTACTCGCGGCGTTTATCGGTCCGTTGTTCGGCATTCTGCTGGTGGATTACTACCTGATCAAAAAGCAGCAGATTGATGTAGATGCGCTATTCAATGACGGGCCGGACGGTAAGTATTACTACAGCGGCGGAGTCAACTGGACGGCGGTCAAGGCGCTGATTCCTGCAACGCTGATGGGCGTGGCGATCACCTTCACGCCAGTGCTGCAACCGATGGCCAACTTTGCCTGGTTTACGGGGTGCTTCCTCGGCGGCGCATTGTTCTTCATCCTGGCCAAGCGTGAACAGGCCCAGCAACCGACGACGCTGATGACGCAACCGGGAATTTAAAGGTCTCTGGCAGGCGGCATTTTCTGGCCATCTGGTTAATAATCGACAGCATAATTTTTCGCCCCGGCGATGCTTTTTAAACAAGCACGCCGGGGCTTTGCTTTTTACTGTCGAGTCACTGCCATGGATTGTATTTTCGAGGTGTTCCGGTGAGCGCCACCCGGCGTAGCGCCGATGGGTTTGCCCTGCAAGTGATGCTCGGGCTGTGCCTGATCTGGGGCGTGCAGCAGGTGATGATCAAATGGGCTGCGCCCGATATCGCGCCAGTCATGCAAGCCGCCGGGCGCTCGGGCATTTCTGCTTTGCTTGTAGGACTTCTCATCTGCTGGAAGGGTGGTTGGGATCAGGTCAGCCATACTTGGCGCGGTGGACTACTGGCCGGTGCGCTGTTTGGCCTGGAGTTCTTCTTCATTTCCGAAGGCCTGCAACTGACCACCGCCGCGCACATGTCGGTATTCCTCTACACCGCGCCAATCTTCACCGCGTTGGGCGTTCATTGGTTGTTGCCGAGCGAGCGTTTGAGACCGGTGCAATGGCTGGGGATTTTTCTCGCGTTTGTCGGGATCGCCGTCGCGTTTGCCGGTGGCGTGTCTTGGGACAACCTCGATCATCGGATGTTGATGGGCGATGCGTTGGGCGTGCTGGCCGGCGCCTCGTGGGGCGCGACCACGGTGGTGGTGCGCGCCTCACGCCTGTCGGAAGCTCCGGTGACCCTGACGTTGTTCTATCAATTGATCGTCGGTTTTGTCGGCCTGTTGCTGATCGCGGTCCTCAGCGGCCAAGTCACCCACGTCAGCCTGACCACCGTGGCAGTGGCCAGCGTGTTGTTCCAGGGTTTGGTGGTGTCGTTTTTCAGTTACCTGACCTGGTTCTGGCTGTTGCGCCGCTATCTGGCGGCGAACCTGGCGGTGTTTTCGTTCATGACGCCGTTGTTCGGCGTCACGTTCGGCGTGGTGTTGTTGGGTGAAGACCTGAGCCTCAACTTCGTGATCGGCGCGGTGCTGGTGCTGCTCGGCATCACTTTTGTCAGCGCTGAACAGTGGGTGCGCCGTCGTTTGCGCAGAGCCCTCGGCCAGCACTGAGTGAGCCCAGCAGCAAACCGCCGGCGATCAGCAAGCCGCTGCCGGCGACTATCAGCGCGGGTTGCAAACCACCGCTGAAATGGCTGCTGGTTGCGGCCAGCAACGGCCCGGCGAGTTGTCCCACGGCAAAGCACGCGGTCAGCAATCCGGCGTTGCGTTGGGTGGCGTGGGGCGCCAGTTCCCGGGAGCGTTGCATCACCAATTGCATACAGGCCAGGAACGGCGTGCCGCAGAGGATGACGCCAAGCGCCAGCCCCGGGCCGCTGCCCAGCAAGCAGGCGAAGACCCCGGCGGCTTGCAGCCACAACGTCGCCATCAGCCAATGCCGCGTGGCGTTCGGGTTGTGCCGACGCAAACTCACCAACACCACACCAATCGCTGCCGCGAGGCCGAAGCACGGCCAGAACAGATCCGCCATCCATTGCCCGTGGAACTGCGCGTTGGCCATCTGCGAGAGGAACGTGGCCGGGATGATGTAGCCCAAGCCGTATAAACCGTAGATCAGCCCTAAGCGACCGATGCCCTGGTTGCCTGAGGTATTAACGGTCGGTGCAACGACTGCGGTGGTCGGTTGCGGCAGGAACGGCAGAATCCCCAGCAACATCACCAACGCGACGGCGGCATACACCAGCCACAAGGTTGCGGAAGTTTGTCCCAACAGGTGTGAGCCCAAGGCCAACAACCCCGTCAGAAAAATCCCCAAACCCGGTCCGGCAAATACCAGGGCGCCCAACCGTGGGCGACCAGCCGCCGCAGCCAATGGTTGGCTCAGCGCGGTGATCATCACCAACACCCAGGCGCTGGCGACGCCGGTGCCGAAACGCAGCAGCAGATGGGACCAAAAGCCGTTGGCCCAGAACGATGCCAGGGTCAGCAGCACGCACAGCCACAGACCACCCAGTAGCCGCAGTCGAATGTGGTGATGGCGGCGAGCGAACATCGCGTCCACCGCGCCGACGAAGTAGCCGAGGTAGTTGGCCGCCGCAATCAGACCGGCGGCGGTCAGGTCGATCTGACCTTCGCTGAGCAAGTGCGGCAGTTGCGGCGTCAGGGCGAAACGCCCGATGCCCATGGCCATCATCAAGGCGATGAAGCTGGCGGTTAAGCGAATCAGAGGGGACATGGTCTGAATTCCTGCAATGGATCAATGACCGTCAGGCTAGGACTGATTGACTTTCTTTTAAAATGAATAATAGTTAGTAACTTGTTCTGATTTGGAGAAGGTCGTGGAGTTCAGCCAATTGCGGATTTTCCAGGCAGTCGCGCAGGAAGGTTCCATCACCCGCGCTGCTGAACGTCTGCACCGGGTGCCGTCGAACCTGTCGACCCGGCTTAAACAACTGGAAGAGCAACTGGGCGTCGAACTTTTCCTGCGTGAACGTCAGCGCTTGCAGTTATCACCTGCAGGAAAAGTCCTGCTGGACTACACCGCCAAGCTGTTTGCCCTGCACGACGAAGCCAGTGCGGCGGTGCAGGGCGGGCAACCGGCCGGTGACTTCGTGCTCGGCACCATGTACAGCACGGCCGCCATCCACCTTCCGGGGCTGTTGGCGCGTTATCACCGCACTTATCCGGCGGTGAACCTGCAAGTGCAGTCCGGTCCCAGCGGCGAATTGCTCGAAGGTTTGCTCACCGGGCGGCTCGATGCGGCGCTGGTGGACGGTCCGCTGGAACTGGCGGGCCTCGATGGCGTGCCGTTTTGCGACGAACGGCTGGTGCTGATCAGCGAGGCCGATCACCCGCCGATCCACAGCGCGATGGATGTGCAAGGGCGCTCGGTGTTCACCTTTCGCCAAGGCTGTTCGTACCGGATGCGCCTGGAAGCCTGGTTCGCCCATTACCACGCGGCGATGGGGCGGGCGATAGAGATCGAGTCTTATCCGGGAATGCTCGCCTGCGTGGTCGCTGGCTCTGGCGTGGCGCTGATGTCGGAGTCGATGCTCGCCAGTCTGCCGGGCCGCGAAAGTGTGGCGGTGCACCCGTTGGCCGAGCCGTTTGCCAGCGCGACCACGTGGCTGATGTGGCGCAAAGGCATGGTCGGGGCGAATCTGAATGCCTGGCTTGAGCAGCAACAACAGGTCTATCCGACAGTGCCGAGCCAGGTGTTGGCGACGGCTTGAACTATTGGTCAGCTATTTTGATCAATTCAGTAACAGATCATTGCGATCTTGGGCGAGCATTGCGTAGGACTTCGGACTATTATCAGTGCGAAGTGGCTACAGAATTCCGGCCACTCGGCACTACCCTGAAGGGGGCACCATGAAAGAGAAAATCCAAAACTGGCTGCACGACCTGGGTGTCGCACTCGGTTTGATCGAACCGCCTCTGCAACCTGTGCCTATTCGCACTGACGACGAACAGCGCCGACGCCAGCAGCGCCGCCGGTAAAGTCTGCCGAGCAACGCGTGTCGCAACTGCCGAGCAATGCGTGTCGCAACTGCCGAGCGCTGCCTGTAGCAGCTGTCGAGCACCGCGAGGCAGCGTTGGGCTGCGAAGCAGTCGTAAAACCTGTATGCATTATTTCCCTGACACACCGCACCGCCTGATCTCACGACGACTTCGTCGCCGAACGCAGCCTCGCAGGCTCGGCAGCTGCTACGAGGACTGTGCTAATTCAATGTCGCCCAATCCTCACTAAAAACCGACTCAAATCCTCCGCCGTCCTGGCGTCCTTGAGCATCCGGTCTTCCTCCGCCGTAAATGCCGTCAATCCCAACTCATCTTCCAGATGGAAGATCAATTCCTCGATATCTTCTTTATCCAGGCCCAACTGCGCCAGGCTGGCGTTGTCGTCGAAGTCATCCTGACGTTCCAGCAAGCGGCTGATGAAACGGTGCACGGCAGCACGCACGGCGGCTCTTTTCATGGTCGTTCTTCGAGGGCGTTATTGTTGTTGTCCCTGGCTGAGTACAGCAGGCTTCAGCCGTGGGAGCGCTGCCACTCGTCAATCATCGTGCGCAAATGTTCCCCGGAGAAACTGCCGAAATGCCCGCCATGCACGGTGCGGATCGGCAATGCGTGCAAGCGCTGCAAACTGCGGGCGTAGTCGTCGAGGTTGGAATGGTAGGCGTCTTCGATCAGCGGCCCGTCGTAGATGATGTCGCCGCTGAACAAGGTCTCGGTGGCCGCTTCATACAGGCTGATGCCACCCGGTGAATGCCCCGGCGTGTGCAGCACTTGCAGCACGCGATCACCCAGGTCCAGCACATCGCCTTCTTCAATCATCCCGGTGGCCGGCGCGGCTTTGACCCGGTATTCGGCGTAGCACAACGGGCAGTCGGGATGCGCCTCGAACATCTCGTCGCCGACAAACGCCGTGCTCAAGGTGTTCTCGCCATCGGGCTCGGCGAGGATCTGTGCTTCGGCCGGGTGCACCAGCCGTTCGGGGAATTCGTGATGTCCGGCGATGTGGTCGAAATGGCAATGGCTGGCCACCGCCACTAACGGCCGTTCGGTGATCCACGGCAGTTGCTCGCGCAGGCTCACCAGCCCCGAGCCGCTGTCCAGCAGCAGGTCCTTGTCGCGGCCCTGGATGTGCCAGAGGTTGCAGCGGTAGAACGGCCGGATGTAAGGCTCGTGAATCAGGCGAATGCCATCACTGAGTTGTTTGACCTCGAACCACTGGTCGCGAGAAACAATCTTCATCAAAGGTTTTCTCCAGACGAAAAAAAACGGGTGGGGCAACCGACGCCACACCCGTCGAAGAAAGCATCAGCTCTTTATAGAAGCTTAGATCGCACTCGCCACAACAGCGGGGCGACGCGACATCAGGCTCACCAGCACAAAACTCACCAGACCCACACCCAGGCTGTAGTAGATCGGCGTGTTGGAGTCCAGACCGTCCTTGAACATGAACAACAGCGCCGTGGCGAAGCCCATGCCCATGCTGGCGATAGCGCCGGCGGTGGTCGCGCGTTTCCAGAAAATCGCACCGATCAACGGGATCAGCATGCCACCCACCAACAGGTTATAGGCCAGGGTCAGGGCGCTGATTACGTCATTCACGACCAGAGCGATGCCGAGTACGACGAGGCCGGTCAACAGCGTGAACAGGCGGTTCATGCCCAGGCTCGACTGTTTACCACCGCGCAGTTTCGGCAGCAGGTCTTCGGTCAGGGTGGTGGCAGCGGCGAGCAGGCCGGCGCTGGCGGTGGACATCATCGCAGCCAGTGCCGCGGCGATCACCAGGCCACGGATACCGTCCGGCAGGGACAGTTTGACGATGGCGGCAAAGGCGTTGTTGACGTTGTCCAGATCCGGGATCAGCACATGCGCGGCCATGCCGATCAGCGCGCAGGCCAGTCCGTAAAGGATGCAGTAGAAGCCTGCGAATGTACCGGCGACCTGCGCCACTTTGGCGCTCTTGACGGTGAACACCCGTTGCCAGATGTCCTGACCGATCAGGATCCCGAAGAAGTAGATCATGAAGTAGGTGATGATGGTGTCCCAACCGATCGTAGTGAAGCTGAAGGCGCTTGCCGGCAGTTTCAACACCAATTCATCCCAGCCGCCGACGCGGTACAGGCAGATCGGCAACAGGATGAACATCAGGCCCACGGTCTTGATCACGAACTGGACGATGTCGGTCAGGGTCAGCGACCACATGCCGCCGATCGCGGAGTAGATCACCACCACGCCACCGCCGAGCAAGATCGACAGCCAGAACGGCAGGTCGAACAGCACTTGCAGCACGGTGCCGATGGCCAGGATCGAAACCACGCCGATCATCAATGCATACGCCAGCATGATCACCGCGCTCGCCGAGCGGGCCATCGGGTTGTAGCGTTTTTCCAGGACCTGGGTAACGGTGTAGATCTTCAGTTTCAGCAGCGGTTTGGCGAGGAACAGGTTCAGCGCCACGATCCCGCAACCGAGTGCGGCACACAGCCAGAAACCAGAGATGCCATGCACGTAGCCCAAACGCACGGTGCCGACGGTGGAAGCGCCACCCAGTACGGTGGCAGCCATGGTACCCATGTACAGGCTCGGGCCGAGGTTACGACCGGCGACCAAAAAGTCTTCGTTGGTCTTGGCTTTGCGCATGCCGTAATAGCCGAGTATCAGCATCGCGGCGGCGTAGATGAGTACGACGAATAAATCCAATGCCATGATGGCGTGTCTCCGATTGTCTTTTTTATGGTGAAACAAAGGTGTTTCTGTGGGGCGCTTCTCTGTGGGAGCGGGCTTGCTCGCGAATGCGGTTTTTCAGTCACATCGATGTTGGATGTGCCGCCGTCTTCTCGAGCAAGCCCGCTCCCACAGGTGGATCTGTGTCAGGCGGGCTGACGGAGTTCAGGCTTTGCGACGGTGTTGGTGCCTTTGCTTCGCGCATCCTGCGGCCCGAACACTTCCCGTGGTTCCGGGAACAGGCTGAGCAATGTCAGGTACACCAGCGAAGCCAGGCCCAGGGTCACCGGCAGGCTGATGTCGATGCCGCCGGCCAGGTCGCCCAGCACGCCGACAAACTGCCCCGGCAGGTTCACGAAGCACAGGCCGACCAGTGCGCTCGGGATCCACGCACCCAGGCCGCGCCAGTTCCAGCCGTGGGTGAACCAGTAGCGGCCACCTTTCTCGCCACGGGTGAACACTTGCAGGTCATCCGGGCAGTAGAAGCCGCGACGCACTACCAGGCCGATGATCATGATCACCATCCATGGGGTGGTGCAGGTGATGATCAGTACGGCGAAGGTCGACACGCTCTGCACCAGGTTCGCCGCGAAGCGCCCGATGAAGATGAAGGCAATCGACATCACGCCGATCAGCAACGTCGCCTTGACCCGCGACAGCACCCGAGGGAACACGCTGGACATGTCCAGCCCGGTGCCATACAGCGACGTGGTGCCGGTGGACATGCCGCCGATCACCGCGATCAGGCACACCGGCAGGAAGAACCAGCTCGGCGACACCGCCAGCAGACCGCCGACGTAGTTGTTGGCTGCGATGTAGTCCGGTGCCTTGATCGCCACGATGGTCGCGGTGGCCAGGCCGAACAGGAACGGGATGAAGGTCGCGATCTGCGAGATCACCACCGCCGCCATGATCCGGCCTTTTGGCGTGTCGCGCGGGATGTAGCGCGACCAGTCACCGAGGAACGCACCGAAGGAAATCGGGTTGCTCATCGCCACCAGCGCAGCGCCGATGAACGCGGCCCAGAACCCTGGTTGACCCATGCTGACGGTGCCGGCGAAGTTCACATCGAAGGGACCGGCGAACGCGAAGATGCCCAGCAAGAACAGCAGGCTGGCGCTCCACACCGCGATCTTGTTGACCCACAGCAGGAAGCGGAAGCCGTAGATGCACACGGTCAGCACCAGAATCGCGAACAGACCGTAGGCCAGGCCCAGGGTCAGGTCGGTTTCCGGCAGGCCGATCAGGCGTTTGGCGCCACCGATCAGCGCATCCCCTGAACTCCACACCGAGAGCGAGAAGAAGGCGATGGCGGTCAACAGCGACAGGAACGAACCGACAATCCGCCCGTGCACGCCGAAGTGTGCACCGGAAGACACGGCGTTGTTGGTGCCGTTGATCGGGCCGAACAGGCCCATCGGCGCGAGGATCAGCGAACCCAGCAACACGCCCAGCACGATCGCCCAGACACCGGCCTGGAACGAGAGGCCGAACAGCACCGGGAAACTGCCGAGCACGGCGGTGGCAAAGGTGTTGGAACCGCCGAAGATCATCCGGAACAAGTCCGTCGGGCCTGCGGTGCGTTCGCTGTCCGGGATCTGTTCGACCCCGTAGGTTTCAATTTGCGTAAGGCTTTGGTCTTTGTCTTTGTTGTTGTTATTCATGATCAGCTCCGATCATAAAGGCGCGCTCATCGTGTGTGAGCGTCACCTGTTTGGCTAAGGGGATGGCAGCCCTTCCGGCATTGCGGACAAATGTTCATGACAGGCCAGCCATAGGCCTTGTTGTTCTTGGCCAGACGCTTGTTTCTTGAAAACAATCGTCTCGCGCTCCTGGCTGAAGTGTTGCTCCCCTTGCATGCGCAGCTCGGTGGCCACGTCATGGATGAAAATCGCCACGTCACCTTGCAGGCTGACAAAGGCGTTGCTTGAAGTGCACGAGAGCACTTCGAAGCCGTCCTCGGCGCGCCAGTTGTCCCACAATGCCTGATAGGCATCGCGCGACAGCAGGGGCTGTTCGAGGGTGTAGAACACGAAGCTGGCATCGGCGCTGAAGGCGCCGAAGTAGGCTTCGCGATCGTTACGGGCGAAAGCAGTCACCAGATCGGCGGCGGCTTTTAAAACCTGATCGCGTTCGTTCATGACCAATCCTCAGCGGTGGGCCACGCCAGGCAGTACGCAGAGCATTTCGTACAGCAGGTTGGCGGCCAGCAGCGAGGTATTACCGGTGGTGTCATAAGCGGGCGAGACTTCTACCAGATCGCAACCGACCAGGTCGAGGCCTTGGCAGCCACGCACGATTTCAATCGCCTGAATGGTCGTCAGACCACCGATTTCCGGGGTGCCGGTGCCAGGAGCCCACGCCGGGTCGATGCCGTCGATGTCAAAACTCAGGTACACCGGACCGCCGCCGACTTTCTCGCGAACTTCAGCCATCAGCGGCGCCAGGGATTTGTGCCAGCACTCTTCGGCTTGAACCACACGGAAGCCTTGTTTACGGCTCCAGTTGAAGTCTTCGGAGGTGTAGCCCTGGGCGCGCAGGCCGATTTGCACCACGCGGTCGGGGTCCAGAAGACCTTCTTCGACGGCGCGACGGAACGTGGTGCCGTGGGCGATTTTCTCGCCAAACATGTGATCGTTCACATCGGCGTGAGCGTCGATGTGCACCAGGCCGACCTTGCCGTGCTTTTTATGGATGGCACGCAGGATCGGCAGGGTGATGGTGTGGTCGCCGCCCAAGGTCAGCGGGATCACGTCGTGTTCGAGGATGCTGTGATAGGACTCTTCGATGATCCGCACGGCGTCGAGCAGGTTGAAGGTGTTGATCGCCACGTCGCCGATGTCGGCAACCGACAGCGAATCGAACGGTGCAGCGCCGGTGGCCATGTTGTACGGGCGGATCATTACCGATTCAGCGCGGATTTCGCGAGGTCCGAAACGGGTCCCGGGGCGCAGGGAAGTACCGATGTCCAGCGGCACGCCAATAAAGGCAGCGTCCAGGCCGGCAGCGGTAGTCAAATGGGGGAGTCGCATCATGGTGGCGATGCCGCCGAAGCGCGGCATTTCATTGCCGCCCAGTGGTTGGTGAAGAATCTTGTCCACGGGTAAGGCCTCATCGTCGTTGTTTTATTTATGTCGGCACGCCGTTCACGGAAGATACGGGCACCGCTGTGGGCCGATCATGCGAAATGTAGTGGGCGAGAAGAATCGCTACGGGCAAATACTTAGTTCAGATTTTTCTAAACTAATGGGGGAAGGGGCGATAGACTTCTCCGCCTGAGGCGATTGCCTGTAGGAGCTGTCGAGTGAAACGAGGCTGCGATCTTTTGATCTTGGTTTTTAAAGAATCAAAGTCAAAAGATCGCAGCCTCGTTTCACTCGACAGCTCCTACAAGGGGCTCGTACGGAACGAAACGACGACTTCGCTGGTTTTTGGAGAACCCCATGGCCAACGCTTTACCCGACCTGAAACTATTGCGCATTTTCGTCAGCGTGGTCCGCCATCAGGGGTTCGCCAACGCCCAGCAAGAACTCAACCTCTCGACGTCGGCCATCAGCACTTACATGAGCCAGCTCGAAGCGGCGTTGGGCCTGGTGCTCTGCCATCGCGGGCGCGGCGGTTTCAGCCTGACCAGCAAGGGTGAGTTGTTCCATCAGGAAACCTTGCGGCTGCTCGGCGAACTCGAAGGCTTCGAGCAATACGCGGCAGCGCTCAAAGGCGAACTGCGCGGAACGCTGAACCTCGGGGTCATCGACTCCACTGTCAGCGACAAGGCCTTGCCCTTCGCCGAAGCCATCGGCGCCTACAGTCAGGAACACCCGGCCGTGCATTTGCACCTGTCGGTGATGAGCCCCTACGAACTGCAACTCGGCGTGCAGGACAACCGCCTCGACCTGGCCATCGGTGCGTTTTCCACGCGCATGAGCGGGTTGGTCTACATGCCGCTGTACCGCGAGCAACATTGGTTGTATTGCAGCAGCCGCCATCCGCTGTTCACCGAACGGCGCATTCCCGAGCAAGTCATCACCCAGCAACGCATGGTCGGGCGCGGCTACTGGAGCCAGGCGGAATTGGCGCGCCACGGTTTCAAACACAGCGCCGCCACTGTGGAAAGTATGGAAGCGCAACTGATCCTGGTGCTGTCCGGCGCCTACATCGGCTACCTGCCGGAGCACTACGCCCAGGCCTGGGCCGACAAGGGTGATTTGCGGGTGCTATTGCCGGCGACCTTCGGTTATCAGGCGCCGTTCTCAATGATCGTGCGCCGGGGCCGCAGCCGCGAGCCGCTGATCCAGACCTTCCGTGATTTGCTTAAAGCACAGCTCAATCAGGCTGCGTAAAGGAAAAGAAGCATGTCCAGAATTCAATGCCCACGCTGCCTGCGCCCGCAAACCCATTGCCTGTGTCCACTGATCCCGAGCCTCGACAGCCGCACTCGGGTGTTGCTGTTGCAGCATCCCAGCGAAGTGAACCATGCGCTGAACACCGCGCGGCTGGCGGCGTTGGGGCTGAAGAATGCCGAGTTGATCGTCGGTGAAGTGTTTGAGGATTTGCCGGTGTTGTTGAATCGACCGGGGTATCAGGCGCGATTACTGTTTCCCGCTGAAGAGGCGCAGCCGTTACAGGCTTACACCTCAACCGATGAACCCTTGCTGCTGGTGGTCCCGGACGGCACCTGGCGCAAGGCGCGAAAAATGTTGCACCTCAATCCGCTGCTGGCGGCGTTGCCTCGGGTGACGTTGGCGGAGGGCGGCGTGTCGCGCTATCGATTGCGCAAAGCGCCGGGGCCAGGGGCGTTATCGACGGTGGAGGCGATTGTGCAGGCGTTACAGACCCTGGAACCGCCGACCACGTTTGAGCCGTTGTTAAAGCCCTTCGAGGCGTTGATAGAAGGGCAGATTGCGGCGATGGGTGAGGAAACCTTCCAGCGTAACCATGGGCCGAAATAGTCGCTGGCAATGAGGCCCTCTTCGCGAGCAAGCCCGCTCCCACAGGGGATCGCATTTTTCCAGGAGGAACGCGATCAAAATGTGGGAGCGGGCTTGCTCGCGAAGGCGGTGGAACAATCCCTAAAGATCCAAGATGCTGGCTACCTTTCGCGCATCGCCTCTGTCCGCGCCTTCAGCACCGGTTTCAGCAGATAATCCAGCACACTTTTCTCCCCGGTAATAATGTCCACCGTCGCCACCATCCCCGGAATAATCAGCAACGGTTTTACATCCCCGCCCAAGTGGTTCTTATCGGTGCGCACCTGAATCAAATAGAAGCTGTTGCCCTTGTCATCGGTAATCGTGTCCGCGCCGATCAACTCCAGTTTGGCGCTCAGCCCACCATAAATCGTGTAGTCATAGGCACTGAACTTGACCATGGCTTTCTGACCCGGGTGCAGGAACGCCACGTCCTGTGGTCGGACCTTGGCTTCGATCAGCAGGTTGTCTTCCAGCGGCACGATTTCCACCATGTCGCTGCCGGGCTGAACCACGCCGCCAATAGTGTTGACCTTCAGCACCTTGATAATCCCGTGCACCGGCGACACCACAGTTGTACGAGTCACGCGATCGTCGATGGCAATGCTCGAAGCAGTGATTTTCGACAGGTCGGTGCGTTTCTCATTCAGCTCTTTGGCCGCGTCGGAACGGAATGATTGTTCCGATTCGTCGATCTTGCTTTTTATCTCATTGATCGCCGATTCCGCCCGAGGAATCGCCAGTGTGGTCGCGTTCAACGAACCGCGAATTTCCACCGCGCTGCGCTTGAGCCGCAGGATTTCCACCGGCGACACCGCCCCGGTGCCCACCAGCGGCGCGGACATGTTCATCTCTTGTTGCAACAACGCCAGGCTGGAACTGAATTGCCCCTGTTTCGAGCGGAACTCTGCCAGTTCCTGGGTTTTTTGCCGAAGTTGTTCACTCAAGGTGCGTTGTTCACTGGCCAGTCGCCGTTGCCGTTGTTCGTACAGCGAGCGTTCGTCTTCGGCCACTTGAGGCGCCTTGGCGATCACTTCGTCCGACAGCTTGAACGGCCGCCCCTCAGCCTCCGCCGACAAGCGCTCGACCTTCGCGGTCAACGAATAGCGATCCGCCTCGCTTTCGCCCTTGTTCGACAGAAACCGCGTGTCATCCAGGCGCAGCAGGGTGTCGCCCTTGTTCACCATTTGCCCTTCGCGGACGAAAATCTCGGAGACGATGCCGCCTTCGAGGTTCTGGATCACCTGGACCTTGCTCGACGGAATCGCCTTGCCTTCGCCCATGGTCACTTCCTGTAGTACTGCGAATTTGGCCCAGACCAGCCCGGAAATCAGCAGCCCCGCCGCCAGCCAAACGGTGATCCGCGACAGGCGCGGGGAGTCCTGCAACGCGGCGCCGGCGGTTTCCGGCATGTATTCGCTCTCCGCACTTTTGCTGAAGCTGCCGAAGTAGCCGCGATCCTTTGAGACATCGGACGATGAACGAGCCATGGGCAACTCCTAGACAGCCGCAGAGCCGACACGGCCCTTGCGCAGTGCATCGATGACCGCTTCTTTCGGACCGTCGGCGACGATCCGTCCGTTGTCCAGCACCACCAGCCGATCCACCAGGCTGAGCATCGAGGTGCGGTGGGTCACCAGCAGCAAGGTTTTGCCCTGGACCCAGCTGTGGAGTTTTTGCCGCAGGACGTCTTCGCTGCTGTTGTCCATGGCGCTGGTGGGTTCGTCGAGCAGCATGATCGGCGGGTCGAGTAACAGCGCCCGAGCGAGCAATACGGCTTGGCGTTGACCGCCCGAAAGTAACTGCCCGCGCTCACCCACGGGCCGGTCGAAGCCCTGTGGGTGTTGGCGCGCGAGCTCGGTGACGCCGGTCAATTCCGCGACTTCGAGCATCCGCGAGTCGCTGACGTAGCGGGCGCCGAGGGTCAGGTTGTCGCGCAGGCTGCCGGCCAACAGCGGCAGGTCATGGGCGACATAACCAATCTGTTGGCGCAGGTCGGCGACGTCGAGTTGCCGCAGGTCCAGGCCATCGAGCAGCAATTGGCCTTCTTCCGGTGCGTAGAAACCCATCACCAAACGGGCGAGGGTGCTTTTGCCCGAACCGCTGCGGCCGATGATGCCGATCCGTTCGCCGGGTTTGACGCTGAAACTGATGTTGGCCAGCGCGGGTGCGTTCTGCCCGTTGTAGTGGAAGGTCACACCGCTGACGTCCATCGCGCCTTGCAGTTGCGTGCGCTCCAGTGGCCGTTGTTTCGCGTCGCGTTCTTGCGGCAATGACATCAGCGCATCGGTGCTGCGCATGGTTAATTGCGCTTGCTGGTAACGGGTGATCAAACCGGCGATCTGCCCCAGCGGTGCCAACACACGGCTGCCGAGCATGTAGGTCGCCACCAGCGCGCCGACGCTGAGGTTGCCGGCGATGATGCTGTAGACCCCGGCGACGATGGTCGCCATGCCGGAAAATTGCTGGATGAACAACGTGCCGTTGGTCGCCAGGGCCGAGAGGTTGCGCGCATGGCTGTCGAGGCGGGTGAGGGCGCCGTGGGTGCTCTCCCATTTGTGCTGGCGCTCGCTTTCAGCGCTGCACGCCTTGAGAGTTTCCAGGCCGCCGAGGGTTTCGATCAGCAGCGCCTGGCGTTCGGCGCCGAGGCTCAGACTTTTTTGCACGGTGTCGCGCAGACGTACCTGGATCACCATCGCGAAAATGATCGTGATCGGAAACGCCAGCAACGGAATCACCACCAGCCAGCCGCCGAGCAGGCCGATCACCACCAGCATCAGCACGGCGAACGGCAGGTCGATCAGGCTGGTCAGGGTCACGGCGGTGAGAAATTCCCGCAGGCCCTGGAAGTCATGGATGCTCTGGGCGAAACCGCCAATGGTCGCTGGCCGGGCTTTCATCGCCATGCCGGTGATGCGTTCGAACAGGGTGGCGGAAAGGATCACGTCGGTTTTCTTGCCGGCGGTGTCCAGCAAGTGCGCGCGGACTACTCGCAGCACCAGTTCGAACCCGGTGCCGATCAGCAAACCGATGGCCAACACCCACAGGGTCGAAGTGGCCTGGTTCGGCACCACCCGGTCGTAGGTCTGCATCACGAACAGGGGCACCATCAGCCCCAGCAGGTTGATCAGGAAACTCGCGAGGATCGCATCGCTGTACAGCCATTTCGACAGCTTCAGCGTGTCGCGAAACCACGCTTCGACGCGCGGCACGAGCGGCGAGCGCAAGTCTTCGAGTTCATGGCGCGGCCGGGCGAATAATGCCTGGCCGCTGTAATTGGCGGTCAGCTCTTCACGGCTGACCCATTGTTCACCGCCCTCGGCTTCGCAAGGCAGAATCAGCAACTGGCCGTCATCGCCAAAACGCCGCAGCACGGCAGTGCGGCCATCGTTGAGGATCAGTAGCACCGGCAGGTTGAGGGCAGAAATATCCGCCAGGTCCCGACGCAGCAAACGCGCCTGCAAACTCGCCCGGGCCGCTGCGCGGGGCAGCAGGTCCAGGCTCATGCGTTGTTTGTTCAGGGGCAGGCCGGCACTCAGGCTGGCGCGGCTGACCGCCGCACCGTGGAGTTTGCAGAGGATCAACAGACCGTCCAGAAGCGGGTCATCGAAGCTAAGGCGCGGATCGACACCCGTGTTGCCGGGTTCCATGCTAGTCAAATTGATCGCTCCTGTCGGCATAGGTCACTACACATCACCCGGCGTAGGAGCTGCCGCAGGCTGCGATCTTTTGATCTTGAAAAAAACCAGAGTCAAAAGATCGCAGCCTGCGGCAGCTCCTACGGGGGGTTACTTCAGTTCAGGCAAACGTGCTTCGTTTTTCACTTCCGAGGAGGCGATCGCATCGGCGGGCAGCACCACCCGTTGTTTGCTCAGCAACTGACCCATGTTCGCCAGCACGCGGTACATCGAGTATTCCTCGGTGTAGCGCACTTCGGTGTAGCGGCGGTTGGCGTTGTAGAGCTCGTTTTCACTGTCGAGCAAGTCGAGCAGGGTCCGTTGGCCAAGGCCGAACTGATCCTGATAGGCCGCGCGCACGCGTTTGGTGGTTTCCGCGTATTCACGCGCCGTCGGGGTTTGTTTCTTCGCGTTGATCATGGCGTTCCAGGCCAAATGAATGTTCTCGTTGAGCTGGCGCAGGGCGTTGTTGCGGATGTCCATCGCCTGGTTGATCTGGTGCGCATCGGAGGCCAGGCGCGCCTTGTCGCTGCCGCCACGGAACAGGTTGTAGTTCATGATCACGCCGACACGCCATTCGTTGTCGTGACCTTCATCGCCCTGCACGTTGTTGTTCGCGCCCACCGCGGCTTCAGCGTCGAAGCGTGGGTAGAACGGCGACTTGGCGACTTCGTACTGGCTCTCGGCCGATTGCACGTCAGCCTGGGCGGATTTCAGGTACGGGTTGTTTTCGACCATGCTCTGCTGGGCTTCCGGCAGGCTGGTCGGCAACTCGCCACGGGTCGACGGCGGTGCTTCGAGTTCATCGGGGATGCGCCCGACGACGCTGTAGAAGTTCGACTCGGCGTCCGCCAGATCCACTTCTGCAGTGTCCAGGTTGTTCTGCGCCAGTGCCCGGCGAGCGGTGGACTGATCGGAGTCGGCGTTGCTGCCGACACCGCGCTGGGTGCGCAGGCCGATCTGGTCGTTGACCCGCATGTGCGCTTGCAGGTTGTTGGTGGCCAGCGTCACCAGTTCACGGCGTTTGAGCACTTCGAGGTAGACCTCGATGGTGCGCAAGGCCAGATCCTGGGCGGTGCCCTGGGCGTAATAGGCCCGGGAGTTGGACACGCCTTTGGTGCGCTCGACCTCGTTGGAGGTGTTGAAACCGTCAAACAGCATCTGCCGCAGGCGCAGTTCCGACTGGGTGTAATTGAGGATTTCGGTGTGGTGGTTGCCGAAGGCCCGAGTGTTGGTGTTATCGCTGTAGCCGCGCCCGTAAGCGGCGTTCAAATCGACTGATGGATAGAAGCCCCCTTTGGCAACTTTCACTTGCTCATCCGCCGACAGCCGCGCGTCCACGCGCGACGCAAGTTCGGGGTGCGTCGCGATGGTGCTTTGGATCGCGTCGGTCAACGACATGGCCTGAGCCTGAGAAGTGCAGGCCATGGCCAGCAAAACCGCGCTGCAGAGGGGGGTTAAAAGGCGCATGGGTACTTCTCCCTGTTTCCTGATGGTGCTTACTTGTCGTCAAATACTTGACGCTATTTGTAGGTAAAACCGTTTCACTCTTGTAACAACAGAGCTAAGAACATTCTAGGAAAAACCTAAGAACTATTTCTCATAAGGTTTATGCCAAAAAAAACTTATGCGCTCTGAAAAATCCAGCACATTGTTCAATGCGAAAGCCCTTGATTCATGAGCCTTAGGGAGCTCCAGAGGGTTTGAGGAAAGTTCCATCCACTTAGCGACATAGGGCGGAGAAGTGCTGGAGGGGAGGGAAGTGGGACGGTTTTAGAGCGACATTTTTTTGTCACTCGGTTGGTTCAGAACCGTTACGCATCGCTCGCAGGGAGATTGTTCCGCAGTAGAGGCCCGATGCCATTGATTGCAGAGGGTTTTATGCCGAGCCGGACACATGGCCCGCGAGTGACATGCTTGGCGTGAACGTCGCCAGGGATGCGGTTTACTTCGGTAAACACGCATTCCGGTAGACGATCCGCCGGGCAGCCCGCTTTTCGCCATGAGCACGCTCTTCGCGCAAACAGGTGCCGACAGGTGTTGGCAGCGGAGGAGATGCACATGGCTACGCTCATCGGAATCGTCAGTAAGGTTATTGGTCAGGTGTTCGCGGTTGCAGCCGACGGTACTCGACGTGCGTTGGTCGAAGGAGACCGGTTGTTTGCCGGCGATCAACTGATCACCGGGGCCGAAGGCGCGGTGGCGGTGCATCTGCAAAATGGCCAGGAACTGACACTGGGGCGTGGCAGCAGTCTGCAAATGACTTCGCAACTGCTCGCGCATCAGGCGCCCCACGTGGACACGGCTGAAGCCGTGACGCCGAGCCAGGCGCAACTGACCGATGTCGAACAGCTGCAAAAAGCCATTGCGGCCGGCGCTGACCCGACCCAAACCGGTGAAGCCACCGCGGCCGGCCCCACCTCCACAGGTGCCCCGGGTGGTGCCTTGGGCGGCGGTCACAATTTCGTACTGCTGGAAGAAGTCGGCGGACGGGTCGATCCGACCATCGGTTTCCCGACTGCCGGTTTCGGCGGCATCCCGGAGATTCCTGAAGAACGGCACAACGCCGACGTTCAGCAAGATGACAACACCCCGGTGGTCGTGCCGCCGGTGAACAATCTTGTCACCCTCGGCGGCCTGAATGCCGTGGGCGGTGAACTGACCTTCAACGAAGCCAATCTGCCCGACGGCTCGGCAGCCAATCCGGCGGCCCTGACTCAGACCGGCACCTTCACCGTGAGCGCGCCTGACGGTTTGCTGAGTCTCAACATCGGCGGCATCAGCGTGATCAGCGGCGGGGCGGCTTCGGGCTTCCCGCAATCGATCACCACCCAACTCGGCAACACCCTGACCATCACTGGCTACAACCCGGCCACTGGCGTGGTGAGTTACAGCTACACCCTCAACGGCAACGAAACCCATTCGGCCGGCGATGGCGCCAATAACCTCAGTGAACAATTCACCGTGGTCGCCGGGGACACCAATGGCGATACCGCCACCGGTTCGCTGGACATCAACATCACCGATGACGTGCCCAAGGCTGTGGACGACAACAACGGCATCGCGTCTGAAACGCTGCTGACGTTGACCGGCAACGTGCTGACCAACGATGTGCAAGGTGCGGATCGCGTCCCGACTGGCCCAACCAGCGGCCCGATCACCCCCGGCACTTTCGTGGGGACTTACGGCACCCTGGTGCTCAACGCGAACGGCACCTACACCTACACGCTCAATACCAACGATGCAGATTTCAAAGCGCTGCACGGCGGCGGCAACGGCACGGAAACGTTCGCCTACACCCTCACCGACGCTGACGGCGATTCCAGCACCGCCAACCTGGTGCTGCAAATCCACAACAACGATGATCCGGTGACGATTGGCGGCCTGAACGTCGAGGGTGGCGAACTCACTGTCTTCGAGAAAAACCTGAGCCTGGGCAGTGCGCCCGATGCCACTGCGTTGACCCAAAACGGCACGTTCACTATCACGGCGCTGGATGGCGTGCAGACGTTAAGTGTCGGCGGGATCACCGTTGTCAGCGGTGGCGTGGCGGCAGGTTTCCCGCAATCGATTTCGACCGGGTTGGGCAATACGCTGACCATCACCGGGTATGACAGCGCCACGGGCGTGGTCAGTTACAGCTACACCTTGAACGGCAATGACGCGCACCCAACTGCGGGCGGCGCAAACAATCTGCCTGAGCAATTTGCAGTGACCGTGGTCGATGACAACGGCACTACGGCCAATGGTTCGCTGGACGTCAACATCATCGACGACGTGCCAAAAGCGCTCGACGACAGCAATGCCAACACGGCTTCGGAAACCCTGCTGACGCTGAACGGCAATGTTCTGACCAACGATGTGCAAGGCGCGGATCGCGTGGCCACCGGGCCGGTGACTCCGGGCACCTTCGCCGGTACTTATGGCACGTTGGTGTTGAATGCCAACGGCACTTACACCTACACGCTGAACACCACTGACGCGGACTTCAAAGCGTTGCACGGCGGCGGCAACGGCACGGAAAACTTCACCTACACGATCACCGATTCTGATGGCGATGCGAGCACTGCAACCCTCGTCCTGCAGATCCATAACAACGATGATCCGGTGACGATTGGCGGCCTGAACGTCGAGGGCGGCGAGCTCACCGTTTTCGAGAAAAACCTGAGCCTGGGGAGTGCGCCCGATGCCACGGCGTTGACCCAAAACGGCACGTTCACCATCACGGCGCTGGATGGCGTGCAAACCCTCACTGTCGGCGGGATTACCGTCGTTAGCGGCGGCGTAGCGGCAGGTTTCCCACAATCGATTCCGACCGGTTTGGGTAACACCCTGACCATCACCGGGTTCGACGCAACCACTGGCGTGGTCAGCTACAGCTACACCTTGAACGGCAATGACGCGCACCCAACCGCTGGCGGTGCAAACAATCTGCCTGAGCAATTCGCTGTAACCGTGGTCGATGACAACGGCACCACGGCGAACGGTTCGCTGGACGTCAACATCATCGACGACGTGCCAAAAGCTATCGACGACAGCAATGCGAGCACCGCTTCGGAAACCCTGCTGACGCTGAACGGCAATGTTCTGACCAACGATGTGCAAGGCGCGGATCGCGTCGTGACTGGCCCAGCCAGTGGTCCGGTTACACCGGGTACTTTCGCCGGTACTTACGGGACTCTGGTGCTCAACGCCAACGGCACTTACACCTACACGCTGAACACCACCGACGCAGACTTCAAAGCCCTGCACGGCGGCGGCAATGGCACTGAAAACTTCACCTACACGATCACCGATGCCGACGGCGATACCAGCACCGCCAACCTTGTCCTGCAGATCCACAACAACGACGATCCGGTCATCATCAATGGCCTGAACGTCGAGGGTGGTGAACTCACCGTTTTCGAGAAAAACCTGAGCCTGGGCAGTGCCCCGGACAGCACTCAGCTGACCCAAAGCGGCACCTTTACCATCACCGCGCTGGATGGCGTGCAGACCCTCACCGTCGGCGGCATTACTGTCGTCAGTGGCGGCGTGGCCGCCGGTTTTCCACAATCGATTCCGACCGGTTTGGGCAACACCCTAACCATCACCGGGTTCGATGCGACCACCGGCGTCGTCAGCTACAGCTACACGTTGAACGGCACCGAAGCGCATCCAACCGCAGCCGGTGCAAACAACCTGCCTGAGCAATTCGCCGTCACCGTGGTCGATGACAACGGCACCACCGCCAACGCGACCCTGGACGTCAACATCATCGACGACCTGCCAAAAGCGCTGGACGACAGCAACGCCGGTACCGCCTCGGAAAGCCTGTTGACCCTCAATGGCAACGTGCTGACCAACGACGTGCAAGGTGCCGACCGCGTAACCACCGGACCAACCACTGGCCCGATCACCGCGGGCACCTTCACCGGGAATTACGGCACCTTGGTGCTGAATGCCAACGGCACCTACACCTACACCCTGAACACCAGCGATGCCGACTTCAAAAACCTGCACGGCAATGGCAACGGCACGGAAACCTTCACCTACACGATTACCGATGCCGACGGCGATACCAGCACCGCCAATCTGGTGCTGAACATCCACAACAATGACGACCCGGTGACCCTTAACGGCCTCGACATCAACGGCGGCGAGCTGACTGTCTACGAGAAAAACCTCAGCGACGGCACCAGTCCCAACACGCCAGCCCTGACCCAGAGCGGCAGCTTCACCGTCACCGCGCTGGACGGTTTACAAACCCTGGATGTGGGCGGGATTCATGTGGTGGTCGGTGGCGTGGCTGCCGGCTTCCCGCAATCAATCGTGACGCCGCTGGGCAGTACGCTGACCGTCACCGGTTACGACACAACTACCGGCGTGGTCAGCTACAGCTACACCCTGGTGGGCACGGAAACCCACCCGAACGCCAACGGTGCGAACAGCATCACTGAAAACTTCAACGTGGTGGCCACGGACACCGATGGCAGCACGGCAACCAATCAGATCAACGTCAACATCGTCGACGATTTGCCCACTGCTCACGCGGACAGCGCATCGGTGGCCGAGGGCGGGACGGTGTCGGGTAACGTGCTGGATAACGACATCGGCGGGGCCGACGGTCCGGCGGTCACCGGTGCAGTAGTGGGCGTTCGCGCCGGCAGCGACACCTCGACCTCGGCCATCGGTGGCCTGGGCTCGAACATCAATGGCACCTACGGTTACCTGACGCTGGATGCCAACGGCAACGCGGTTTATCACAGCAATCCCAACGCAGTGAACGCTCCGGGTGCCACCGATACGTTCGTCTACACCGTGCGCGATGCCGATGGCGATGAAAGCACCACCACCATCACCATCGACGTCTCGAACAGCTGCATCAAGGCGGTCAGCGATACCGACGTCACTGTCTACGAAAAAGCTTTGGACCTGAGCAAAGATGGCCAGGACCTGGCGGCCGGCACCGTGGTCGGCAGCGACCCGACCAGCACCGGCGAAACCGCCAGTGGCACGCTGGTCGGCTCGGTCACCGGGGCCATCGGCGCGATCACTTACACCCTGGTGGGCAGCGCCACTGGCAACTACGGTCAGATTCAGCTCAACCCGAACGGCACCTACACCTACACCCTGACATCGCCGGCGAGTACCACGCCGCATGCCGATGACGGCGCCAACTCGCTGACTGAAAGCTTCACCTACCAGGCCACCGATTCGCTGGGCAACATCAGCACCAGCACCATCGTCGTGCAGATCGTCGATGACGTGCCAAAAGCGGTGAACGACAGCAACGTCGGTGCGGCGTCGGAGACCGCGTTGACGCTCAATGGCAATGTGCTGACCAACGATATTCAGGGCGCGGACCTTGTCGCCACCGGGCCGAACGCTGGTCCTGTGACCCCCGGCACCTTCACCGGGACGTACGGCACGCTGGTCCTGAATGCCAACGGCACCTACACCTACACCCTCAACGCCAATGATGCCGACTTCAAAAACCTGCACGGCGGCGGCAACGGCACGGAAACCTTTGCCTACACCATCACCGATTCGGACGGCGACACCAGCACCGCCAACCTGGTGCTGAACATCCACAACAACGACGACCCGGTCGTCCTCAACGGCCTCAACGTCAATGGCGGCGAGCTGACTGTCTACGAGAAAAACCTCAGTGACGGCACCAGCCCCAACACCCCGGCGCTGACCCAGAGCGGCACCTTCACCGTCACCGCGCTGGACGGTCTGCAAACCCTCGATGTCGGCGGCATTCATGTGGTCGCGGGCGGTGTAGCGGCTGGCTTCCCGCAATCGATCGTGACGCCGTTGGGCAGTACGCTGACCATCACCGGTTACAACGCGAGCACTGGCGTGATCAGCTACAGCTACACCCTGGTGGACAACGAAACCCATCCGACCGCCAACGGCGCCAACAGCCTCACCGAGAACTTCAACGTGGTGGCGACGGACACCGACGGCAGCACCGCGTCGGGGCAGATCAACGTCAATATCGTCGATGACTTGCCGACGGCGGCGCCCGACACCGGCACCGCCATTGAAGGCTCGACCATCAACATCAGCGTGCTCGGCAACGACGTGCTCGGTGCCGACGGCGCGGCAGCCGGCGGGGCAGTGATCGGCGTGCGCGCCGGCAGCAACACCGCCACTTCGGCGGTGGGCGGCCTGGGCACCAATATCAACGGCACCTACGGCTACTTGACCCTGGATGCGGCGGGCAACGCCGTCTACCACAGCAACCCGAACTCGGTTGGCGTGGCGGGGGCCACCGATACGTTCGTCTACACCGTGCGTGATTCCGACGGCGATGAAAGCACCACCACTATCACCATCAATGTCACCGACAGCGCCCTCAAAGCAGTGGTCGATCAGGACGTGACGGTCTTCGAAAAAGCCCTCGACCTGAGCAAGGATGGCCTGGACCTGGCGCCCGGCACGGTCACCGGCAGCGACCCTACAAGTACCGGCGAAACCGCCACCGGTACGCTGGTCGGTTCGGTCACTGGCGGTACTGGCACGTTCACCTACAGCCTGGTTGGCAGCGCCACCGGGACTTACGGGCAAATCCTGATCAACCCGGACGGCAGCTACACCTACACCCTGACCTCGGCGCCGAAAACCTCGCCGGGTGCCAACGACGGGCCGAACACCCTAAGCGAAAGTTTCACCTACAAAGCCACCGACGCGCTGGGCAACAGCACCACCAGCACC
Source organism: Pseudomonas nunensis (assembly GCF_024296925.1). NCBI lineage: Bacteria > Pseudomonadati > Pseudomonadota > Gammaproteobacteria > Pseudomonadales > Pseudomonadaceae > Pseudomonas > Pseudomonas nunensis. Next base: position 4,493,031 of record NZ_CP101125.1, on the reverse strand, counting down.
ATCGTGGTGAACATCGTCGATGACGTGCCAAAAGCCGTGGCGTCGGACCGTTCGGTAACCGCAGTGGAAGTCGATTCCAACCTGCTGCTGGTGATCGACGTCTCCGGCAGTATGGCCGACGCCTCCGGGGTGCCAGGCCTGTCGCGGCTGGCGTTGGCGAAGCAGGCGATCAGTGCCTTGCTCGACAAATACGACGACCTGGGCGATGTGAAAGTACAGATCGTCACCTTCAGCAGCAGCGCCACCGACAAAACCTCTGTGTGGGTCGATGTGGCGACGGCCAAGTCGATCATCGCCGGCCTCACCGCTGGCGGTGGCACCAACTACGATGCGGCTGTGGCGGCCCTGCAAACCGCGTTCAACACGGATGGCAAACTGACCGGGGCGCAGAACGTCGGGTATTTCTTCTCTGACGGCAAACCGACTTCCGGGCAGGAAACCGGTACGGCGGACGAAACGGCGCTGAAAAGCTTCCTCGACGCCAATGGCATCAAGAACTACGCGATTGGCCTGGGCAGCGGCGTCAGCAATGCCAACCTCGACCCGCTGGCCTATGACGGCAGCACCCACACCAACACCAACGCGGTGGTGGTGACCGATCTCAATCAACTCAACTCGGTGCTCTCGGGCACCGTGCAGGGCGCACCAGTCACCGGCACGCTGCTGGAGGGCGGTACGTTCGGCGCCGATGGCGGCTTCATCAAAACCCTGGTGGTCGATGGCACCACCTACACCTATGACCCAAGAGGCAACAGCAATCAGGGAGCGCTGACGTTCAGTGGCACCAACCACGGCACGTTCAATACGGTGAACAACACCATCAGCATCGCCACCAACAACAGCGGCACGCTGGTAGTGAATCTGGACACCGGCGAGTACACCTACACTTCGCAGAAAACCACTGCAGTGGTGATCACCGAAAACATCGGCTTCACCGTCAGCGACAACGACGGCGACCTGGCCAGCTCGACGCTGACCGTCAAAGTCATCCCGAACGCGCCACCGGTGGCGGTCGATGACCACATCATCACCAACGTGCTGTCGAGCAATATCGTGGTGCCAGGCGAGCTGCTGCTGGCCAACGACACCGACGCCAATGGCGACCCGATGACGGCAACCCCGACCACCTTCAACACTGGTTGGGTGGCCAAGGGCGCGGACTTCACCGGCACGGGCGCCATCAGCTTCACTGGCACCGGCAACAACGCCGCCAACCAGGCGCTGGCGGATGTGCGTAATTTATTCGCGGCGAACTCGGCAGCGATGACCGCCGTGCTGGTGATCAGCGGCTACCTGGGCGCGGTGACGACGTCCAACGCCAACGATGAAGACCTCATCACCGTCAAGCTGAAACAGGGTGAGACCCTTAACCTGGACCACAACCTGGCGGCCGGTCACGTCACCATGGAGTACTCGCTCAATGGCGGTGCGTTCGTGAGCATCGCCGACGGCGGGACCATCACGGCGACTTCCGATGGCACCTACCAGATCCACGTCACCAACATCACCAACACCAGTGGCAGCAACACCACGGGGTCCGAGAATTATCAGCTGACCATGACCGTCAACTACGCCGGGGCCCACGACCTGACCCCGGATTACCACGGCACCTACACCGCCAACGACAACCATGGCGGCAGCGACACGGCGAACGTGACCATCAGCTACCAGGATGGCCACACCCTCACCGGCACCTCGGGCGATGACGTGTTGGTGGCTGGCACCGGCAACAACGTCATCAACGCGGGCGACGGCAATGACGTGCTCACCGCCGGCAGCGGCAACAACGAATTGCACGGCGGCGCCGGCAACGACTTGCTGTACAGCGGACCGGGCAACGACCTGCTCGACGGCGGCACTGGCATCGACACCGCGAGCTACGCGCATGCAACGGCGGGCGTCACTGTCAACCTGGGCCTGCTCACTGCGCAAAATACGATTGGTGCGGGCACCGACACCCTCACGGGCATCGAAAACCTGGTGGGCTCTAACTTCAACGACACCTTGACCGGAGACAGTAACAACAACGTGATCAACGGCGGCCTGGGCAACGACACGCTCAACGGCGGTGGCGGCGACGACCTGCTGATCGGCGGTCTGGGCAACAACACCCTTACCGGTGGTCCGGGTGCCGACACCTTCCAGTGGCTGGCGGGCAACAGCGGCCACGACGTGGTCACCGACTTCACCCCCGGCACCGACAAACTCGACCTGTCACAACTGCTGCAAGGCGAAAACGGCACCACCGCTTCGCTGGATGACTACCTGCACTTCACCGTCACCGGCAGCGGTGCAAGCCTGGTCACCAGCATCGACGTCAGCGCCATGGCCGGCGCCACACCGACCCAGACCATCGACCTGGCCGGCGTCAACCTGGCCAGCCACTACGGCGTCACGCCGGGAGCGGGCGGGGTGGTTGCGGGTGGGCATGACACGGCGACCATCATCACCGGCATGCTCAATGACCATTCGTTGAAGGTGGACACGGTTTGATGCGGTAGGGCGGAAACGACAAAACCCGCCATTTCCGAAAGGGAGTGGCGGGTTTTTTGTGGTCTGGCTTTTAGTCATGCGGTGGCTGCAGGAATGCCTTCGCGAGCAGGCTCGCTCCCACAGTGGATCTCATTTCCCTGTGGGAGCGGGCTTGCTCGCGAAGAGGCCATGTCAGTTGATAGAGATGTCGGCTGACCCACCACCTTCGCGAGCAGGCTCGCTCCCACAGTTGATCTCATTCCCCTGTGGGAGCGAGCCTGCTCGCGAAGAACGATAACGCGGTGTCGCTGGTAAACCACTGGAACGCGCTAGCCTTGCGGGTCGAGGTTATCCAGTGCCCGATTCACCGCCAGCTCACCCAACATGATGATCTGCGTGATGCCAAGCAGTGTGTTGCGGTGCGGGCCTTCCAGGAATCCAGCCAGGTCGCTGGCCATGACATTGGCCGAGGCCAGTGATTCGCAGGCGTGGGCCAACAGGGATTCGGTTTTGATGTCGGGGGAGACGATGAAGAATGGGCTAGGTTTGCGCGGGGGATTAGGTGTGGCTTTGAACATGGTGAAGCTCCTTGATTGCTGGAGCCGCCACCGTTCGCGGTCAAACGAGTCAGGGTGGCAGCTGTACGCGGGTTGACCGACCGGAAATCAAGGGATCCGGCACACCCGAAGGTGTCCCACGCACAGCCACCGCAACACGACAGTTCAGGAAGAACACCTGAACCCGGTCTTGGACGCTGATGCGCCTTGATTGAGTCGGACGGTCAAGTCCGATCGCTGATATTCAGCGACCCGGAAACGATAAAGTCGGACCCCATGGCGCACAAGCCGGCGGATTCTGGCGTAGCTGTAGGTAACGGCGCAAGGCTGTGTAGGGTGAGAGAGTATCTGGAGGTGTCGGTTAAACAAAAGTGTTTAATCGACACTCGGTCGAACGTTTTCAGGGACGGGCAGACAATGAATGACGGATCGCGGTTGCGAAAGGCAGGCACGCAGTTTTCTGGATTTCTTCGTCAATGAAGGCCTGCAAACCTTCGATTTCAGGATTTTCCAAAAGTATCTCCATAAGGGCCTGGGCAGTGTCCAGATGAGGACGTACGGCTTCTCGCCTGATTTGACGAAGCGCACCGTTTTCAGCATTCAAATTGAAGATGCGCAAGGTTTCCTTCGCTCTATGGCGAGAGGCGTTATCGATGTCAGCACGCACGGAAATGGTTCCGTCGCTGACAAAGACAAAGTAATCGTCCGGATCCTCGTCGTCTGGTTTGATTAAAACGGCGTGATCATAGGCACCGCAGCTGTCTTTGAATTTTCCGCATGACGCTTCGCGATTGCAGGAGCCGAACAGGTTGCTCCAGGCAAAGGTTCCTGGCGGAAATCGGTCCCGTTGTCGGAAGTGTTCCAGATGCGCGTTGCCATTGCTGATATCGGCCTCGCAATAGGCGCAACGAGTGTCATGCACTGCCTGAAGGTACTCCCAGATTTGCCCGCGTTCTTCCCGCGTGGGCGAATCCAGTGACCATTTATCAACACCATGTTTGTAGCGGGTTAGGGAGCGTGGTCCTTCTCCCCGAACAAGCTTTCGCATCTACCCGATTCCCCTTCTTACTGTTATTTCAGCTGTTTTCGTTTGAACGTTTCCAATCGGATCAGCCGATGGCAGTCAAGCATGTTGGGGTGGTCAGGGCCGAAGTGTATGTCCAGATAATTCCGTAATGTCTGGCCTTCCGTTGACTCATGCATGTCTTGCTGAATAAGCGCTATGTACGCACTCAGTTTATGAGCGGGCTCATTTTCGGGCGTTGGGTCGACACCCATGACGTAGGCAAGTGCCTGTGAGGCGGTGACGCCCTGGGTTTGTTGATCGACATTGCTAACAATGACCCGCGGCCCATACTCATCGGTTATGGTATGCAGAACACGGATACTGTCCGCGGGGACTGAAGTTAGTACCTGCGCACTATGTGTCGTTGCTATGAACTGTATGCCCGGAAAAGCTCCGAGCAAGTCAGGTATGACGCTTTGTTGCCAACCCGGGTGAAGATGCATGTCAATCTCATCGATCAGCACGACTCCAATGCTCTCGCTAGGGGCGAGGATGCCCAAGTGAGGGTTGAGCTTAACGCAGCGATAGGCGATATCAGCCGCCAAAGCGACGATGTTGCGAATGCCATCGCTGAGTTGGCTGACTTTCAAAGTACCGTTATCGGGATGCTCAAGCACCAAGTCGCCGAACTCACTGCTGTAAGCCAAGTCTCGCCATCCCGTTTGAGTTGCCAGGACAGCATTCACCGCTCTCTGTACCGCTAAGACCGGATGTGCAAACTCATCCTTTACATCAATGCTGAGCTTTCCTCGTTCAATGTTGCGAATTTGCTCTTCGCGATAGCTACGAAAGATGCGTGTGTACCACTTGGCAAAGTGTTTATAGCTGGATGCAGGGTCGAGGCAATCACGATAGGCGTAAGTTCTGGACAACTCAGCGCTCTCAGTGTGTTCAAGCGCCGCCGTCAGTTTTTTCTGACTCCAGAGTCGTCCAGTGCCGTAGTAAGCCAAAATGGGTAGATCGAACGGTTTCAAATGATCCCGAGAAGCACTATGAAACACATCTGCTTCAAGAATTTGAGCCGTACCCTCTAGTTTTCTGGCATGGATATCCCCGCGAGTCTTTGTTGCTTTTCGGATACTTTCTCGACGACGCGTCCATTGCCATTTTTCGTCCTGGAATAACGCATGAGCAGTGAGGCTGGCAGGTAGAGACGGCTCCATTTGATGAGCTTTGATTGGTCGCAGAAAAACGTCGTCAGGATGTATACCAGTAAGGTCGTTTGTAGAACTACCCAAATCAAAACCACGAACATACGGCCATAACACAACTTTGATTGCATCCAGCAAACTGGTCTTGCCCTGACCATTGCGCGCAACCAACAACGTCAATTGTTCATCAAGCTCAAGCGTAAGCTTCGGGAAGCAGCGATAGTTTTCCAGCTCCAGCCTGATCAGTTTCACAGACTTTCCTCCATGTGGACCGATGCCAGGCTGCGGCAGAGGTGATGTGCCCGGGGAACAGATAATGGCGCGAATTCTACTGTGAATAAAAACACGTGAACACCACGGACATACGGCCTTGCAAAACTACATCGGCTCCGGCGGCCCGATCAACCGCCCCATGACCCCGAACAAGCCCAGCTCTTTGATCGCCTCCAGCTCTCCCTGTGTCTCGACTCTTTCCGCAATCAACGGTAAATCGATGCTGTTGGTGGCGCGGAAAATCGCCTCGATGAACAGTCGTTTATCACTGTGCTCATCAATGCCCCGAATGTAACTCCCATCAATCTTCAAATACGCCAACCCCAACTGAGTGAGGTTGCCGATCTGGCTGAAGCTCCCGCCAAAATGCTGCAAGCCGATGCGGTAACCGGTGCTGAGCAAGCTGTGGCTCAGGCGCTGTAATTCGTCTGGCGGTGGCAGTTGGCGTTCGTCGATTTCCAGGACCAGCAATGGTGCGAGTTCCGGCAGGGAGTCGAGTGTCTGCAGGATCAGTTGCAACGACTGCGGGTCGCGCAAGGTGGTGCCGGACAGGCTCAGCGCCAGGGGCCAGCGGTTGACGGCGAGGTAGTCGAGGGTGGCGTCGAGCATGGCCAGGTCGAAGCGGGCCGACCAGCCGAGGCGTTCGATCCAGGGCAGGAAGTGCCCGGCGGCAATCGCTTCACCGTGCGGGTCGAGCAGGCGTGCGAGGATTTTGTGATGCAGCACCTGGCTGGTGTCGGCGCATTGCACCACCGGTTGGAAATACAGCTGCAGTTTGCCGTGGGTCAGGGCGTCGTCGATCCAGTTGCGCCAGTCGTGCTGGGATTGGTTCGGCGCGGTGTTGGCGTGATCGAGGTGCACCCAGGGTCGCTCGGGATGCTGCTGCGCCTGGGTCAAGGCCTGATCGAGGCGTAGCAGCACGTCGCCCGCCGGCTCGCCCGGTTGGTAGGCGACGATACCTAGATGCGCCACCGGCATGCTGTCGCTGGCGCCGGTCAGGCGCAGGTTCTCCAGGGTGGCGCTGATTTCGGCGCACAGGCGCGCGGCGTCCTTGTCGTCGAGGCCCGGGGTCAGCAAGCTGAACTCGCCGCCGCGATTGCGTGCCGCCAGCCAGGTGCGCCGCTCCGGGAGTTGCGTCAGGCGTTTGAGCAACTCGCCGACGGCACCGATCAAGGCATCGGTGCGCTGGCCGCCCAGGCGCTGGTTGAGGCCCGCGAGGTCGTTGATCCGCAGCATCAGCAAGTGGCCGTCGCTGCTCTGTTCGCTGACCAGCAAATGGTCGGCCAGTTGCTCATCCAGCAAGCGCCGATTCGCCAACCCGGTGAGGCTGTCCTGATATGAATCCGCCCGCAGCTTTTCACTGCGCGCCGCTTCTTCGGCGAATAACGCCTTGAGCTTCTCGACCATCTGGTTCATCGCCAGCACCACCCGTCTCAGCTCCGGAGTGCGCGGCAGTTTCGGCAGGCTGAGAAACTCGCGTTTGCTGATGGCCTCGGCCTGCTTGACCATTTTGTCCAGCGGGCGCAATTGCCGACGCAGCAGCCAGCCGCCGAACATTGCACTGAGCAACCCGCACAGTAGTAACCACACGAGGCTGCCAAGAGTACTGTCCCAAAGTTTGGCCAGGGCGAACTGCGGATTGCTCAACACTTCGACCCGCGCCACTTGCTCCCAGCCGCGCATGATCAACGCGTCGCCGCCTTGCGCGTGCAGGTTCACCAGGCGCACGAACCAGTCGGGCACGCCTTCGATTCGCGCCGGTGCGTCGCGCTCCACCAGCACCTGTTCATCGGCGATGTTGACGATCCGGATGCTGCTGAAATAACCGCTGTCGAAAATCGAGCTGACCATCAATTCGATCATCGCCGTGTCGTCGATCTGCGTGGTCAGCGACAGTCCCAACGCCGTGGCGGCGTCCTGGGCGTGGGAGCGCAACTGGCCGAGCATTTGCTCGCGGGAGCTTTCCAGGCTGACGAAAAAACTGCCGCTGAACGCCACCAGCAGAAACAGGCAAATGGCGAGAAACAATTGTTTGCGCAGTGACATAAAACGCTCCTTGCTGTGGCGGCTAGCCGTCGCCCACGGCGAACCCTTCGGCCTGCATCTTTTTCAAAACGTCTTGCCAGCGCGACAGCTTTTTCGAGTCGCTGCTGCGCTTGCCGCCATTGGCACCCGGCAGGTACAGGCCTTCGGCGTTGAAGGCGTACACCGGCAGCAGGTCTTTGCGTTGGGAGGCGGGGCGGATCTCGCCGATCAGGTTGTCCAGCACCAGCGGATCGGCCGTAGGGCTGCTGTAGAAGGTCAGGACCATGTGCGCCTGATTCTGGGTCAGGGCCTTGACGTAGGTGATGCGCAGTTTCTCGCTGGGCACCCCGAGCTGGCGCAGGCTGAAATATTTCGCCAGGGCGTAGTCCTCGCAGTCGCCAGCGCCCTTGATCAAGGATTCTTCTGGCGTGGCCCAGTAATCGATCTGCTGCCAGATGCGCGTGTCGTCCTGAAAACTCAATTGCTGATTGAAGAAGCGATTGACCGCGTTCAGTTGCTCGCGTTCTGGCTGGTTGCGTTCGCCTTGCAGCATCTGGTTCCAGGCCTCGATTCGCCCCTGTGCCGGGCCGAGGGGACCGTAGCGTTTTTCGGCGGTTTGCAGGATCTGCCCGAAATTCCAGTCGGCGCACACACTGCCCAGCCCGGCCAGCAAAAACATCGCCAGCAGCCAGCCGCCGAACCGAAGTCGGAGCGTTGGCCATCCTGGACGACGCCGACTGCTGGACATGTCTGGCTGCTCGGGTGCAGATGACTGGAGTTTAGGTGGTGTTTTTTGAAAGGCAGGGTAGATCGTCGGTTGGTACGCGCATGGGTAGCAGCTGTCGAGCACCGCGAGGCAGCGTTCGGCGGCGAAGCCGTCGCAAAACCAGGCAACGCGGCATGTCAGTAAAACCTTGCATGTAGAGTTTGCGACGGCTTCGCCGCCGAACGCAGGCTTCGCCAGCTGCTACAGGGCGTGTTTCAGGATTTGTGCAGGGTTTTCTGTTTGAGGATGTAGATCGTCACCAGCACCGCACTGGTCAACATAAACCCTCGCGCCCACGGCAGCGGCACCAGGTAGCAGGAGAACAGGATGCTCACCCACATCAGGCCGATGGCGTAGACCTTGCCCTTGAGCGGGATGCCGTTGCCGTCCAGGTAGTCGCGAATCCACGGCCCAAGCCGCGGATGTTCGACCAGCCACTGATAGAAGCGCGGCGAACTGCGGGCGAAGCAGGCAGCGGCCAGCAGCAGGAACGGCGTGGTGGGCAATACCGGCAGGAAAATCCCGATCACCCCCAACGCTACGCTGAGCCAGCCGATGGCCAGCAGCAGGTAGCGCAACATCAGGGAGCGGTTGCCTATGGGTTTGTCCATAGGCAAGACCTTAGTGGTGACGTGGCTTGAGGATCGCCGGTTTTTCGTCGGGAGCCTGGCACAGCAGGTACAGCGCGGTCAGGGCTTCCGGGATCTGCACGATCATGTCGTCCATCAGGTTCGCGTCTTTGGCGATGTCTTCGAACTCAGGCTGTTCGTCGAACAGACCCGAACCGACCATGATCGGCAGCAGCATTTCGCTGACTTCGTCTTCGGCGGTTTCGAACCAGGCCGCTTCGCGCAGGAACACGCCTTCCATGAAACCGATGCACCAGCCGCGCAGGTCGGAGTCATCCGGCTCTTCGCCCAGGTCCAGGTCGCATGGCAGCTCGAACTCTTCGTCGGACGCCAGTTGGCGTGCGATGTGAGCCTTGAGGGCCAACAGAGTGGATTCGATCGCTTCACGCTCGGTGTCGTCGGCGTAATGCGGCTCTTCGGCGAAGAGGGCGTCGATCCATTCACGGTCGGGAACGCTTTCGGAACAGATCGACAGCGCAGTGAGGTAGCCGTGGGCGGCCACGTAGTCCAGCGCCTCGTCATGCAGTTCATCGGCGTCGAGGAAGACTTGCAGGCGGGTTAGTTGCTCAGCGAAGGACATTAAAAGCTACCTTGGGGAATTAAACAGATGCGGGAATTCTAGGCCTTCTTGAGCCCCCAGGCCAGCCGCGCGGGATATTTGCGCCTCATTCCCTGTGGGAGCGGGCTTGCTCGCGAAAGCGGTGGGTCAGTCAATGTAACTGTTGAATGTTAAGCCGCCTTCGCGAGCAAGCCCGCTCCCACAGGGGTTACCCGGTGTTTGTCATTGTGTGTCTTCTCAGCGGCACCCTTTGCAGCGGAGGGGTCGGGTATACTCCCGCGTTTTGTGATGCCCTGCCGGCGTCGCGGCTGAGATGTGAAGCGTCATGCAATGCGCACTTACTATTTGTCAGTGCAGCCTGCGTGGTTCTGAACCAGCCTTGCAGGGATGTTTCGGTGATTTTTGGAGTTTTTATGCTCGAACAGGCTCAACGCGTCCTCAAGGACATCTTCGGCTACGACAGTTTCCGTGGCCGCCAGGGTGCAATCATTGAGCGCGTGGCCAATGGCGGCGACGCTTTGGTATTGATGCCTACCGGTGGCGGCAAGTCCCTGTGCTTCCAGGTCCCGGCGCTGCTGCGCGAAGGTCTGGCGGTGGTGGTGTCGCCGCTGATCGCGTTGATGGACGACCAGGTCGCGACCCTCGAAGAACTGGGCGTGGCCGCCGCTGCGTTGAACTCGACCCTAAGTGCCGAACAGCAACGCGACCTGGCCGCACGGATCAAGCGTGGCGAAGTGAAAATGCTCTATCTGGCGCCCGAACGCCTGGTGCAGCCGCGCATGCTGGCCTTCCTGCAAAGCCTCGAAATTGCCCTGTTCGCCATCGACGAAGCGCATTGCGTGTCGCAATGGGGCCACGATTTCCGTCGCGAATATTTGCAACTGGGTCAGTTGGCGGAACTGTTCCCCAACGTTCCGCGCATTGCCCTGACCGCCACCGCCGACAAGCGCACCCGCGAAGAAATCGTTGATCGTCTGCATTTGCAGGACGCCGAGCGCTTCCTGTCGAGTTTCGACCGTCCCAACATTTTCTACCGCATCGTCCCCAAGGAGCAGCCGCGCAAGCAATTGTTGGCGTTCCTCGCCGAGCGGCGCAGCGATGCCGGCATCGTTTACTGCCTGTCGCGCAAAAAAGTCGACGAAGTGGCGGTGTTCCTCAGCGAACAGGGATTCCCGGCGCTGCCGTACCACGCCGGTCTGCCCAACGAGACGCGGGCCCATCACCAGAAACGCTTCCTCAACGAGGAAGGCCTGATCATGGTCGCCACCGTGGCGTTCGGCATGGGCATCGACAAACCCAACGTACGTTTTGTCGCTCACCTCGATTTGCCGAAATCCCTGGAGGCGTATTACCAGGAAACCGGTCGCGGCGGCCGTGACGGTCTGCCGGCAGATGCGTGGATGGCCTACGGCCTGCAAGACGTGGTGATGCTCAAGCAGATGCTGCAGAACTCCGAAGGCGACGAGCGCCACAAGCGTCTGGAGCAGCACAAGCTCGACGCGATGCTCTCGCTCTGCGAAGAAACCCGCTGCCGGCGCCAGACGCTGCTGGCCTACTTCGACGAAGACATGCCCGAGCCGTGCGGCCACTGCGACAACTGTGTCGATGGCGTGCAGACCTGGGACGCCACCGAGCCGGCCCGTCAGGCGCTCTCGGCGATCTACCGCACCGGGCAGCGCTACGGCGTCGGCCATCTGGTGGATGTGTTGCTGGGCAAGGACAACGAAAAGGTCCGCAGCTTCGGCCATCAACATCTGTCGGTTTATGGCGTCGGCAAGGCGATGGGCGAGAGCGAATGGCGTTCGCTGTTCCGCCAGCTGGTTGCCCGTGGCCTCGCGGACATCGACCTCGAAGGCTACGGCGGCCTGCGCCTGAGCGACACCTGCCGGCCGCTGCTCAAGGGTGAAGTGACTCTGGAACTGCGCCGCGACCTCAAGCCGCAAACCACTGCCAAAAGCAGCAAGAGCCAGGCGAGCCAACTGGTTCGTGGCGAAGAGCGCGAACAGTGGGAAGCCTTGCGTGCCCTGCGTCGCAAGCTTGCCGAAGAACACGGCGTGCCACCGTACGTCATCTTCCCCGACTCGACGTTGCTGGAAATGCTCCGCAGCCAACCGACCTCGCTGGCGGAAATGGCCACGGTCAGCGGCGTCGGCGCACGCAAGCTGGAGCGTTACGGCGAGGCCTTCCTCGAAGTGCTCGGCGGCCAGGTCGAGGCGCCGAAAGTGGTGGCCGACGTGCGCCACGAACTGATCACCCTGGCCCGTGCCGGCATGACGCCGCTGCAAATCGCCGGGCAGTTGCAATGCACGGAAAAGAACGTCTACACCATGCTCGCCGAAGCCATCGGCAAGCAGCAATTGTCGCTTGAGCAGGCGCTGGATCTGCCGGAAGAGCTGATGGGCGAAATCCAGGATGCGTTCCTCGACGGCGAAGGCGAGTTGCCGCCGGTCGCGGAAATTGCCGCGTTGTTTGCCGGTCGTGTGCCGGAAGGGGTTTTGTACTGTGTCCGGGCGGCGCTGCAATCCGAATTCGAGATTTAAGTGACCGGGCGCATAGATGTAACGATTCAGTACAGAGCAAGCCTTGCCTATAGCGAAAGGTCATGCTTAGCTGACTAATAATTAGTTTTTCTCTATTTCAGTCTAATCATGAGTTTTCTATGCCGTTAACCGATCAACACCGCTTTGGCATGCAATTGGCCCAGATGTCTCGTGGCTGGCGTGCCGAGCTGGATCGCCGTCTGGCCGGTCTGGGACTTTCTCAGGCCCGTTGGCTGGTGCTGCTGCATCTGGCGCGTTTCGAGGAAGCCCCGACCCAGCGCGAACTGGCACAGAGCGTCGGCGTCGAAGGGCCGACCCTGGCCCGGCTGCTCGACAGCCTGGAAACCCAGGGCCTGGTGCAACGCCAATCAGTGCTGGAAGACCGTCGGGCGAAAAAAATCGTTCTCTGTGCTCCTGCCCGGCCATTGATCGAACAGATTGAAACCATTGCGACTCAGCTGCGCCACGAGCTGTTCGAAGGCGTTGATGAGGCCGATCTGAAGGTCTGCATGCGTGTTCACGGTCACATTCTGGCCAACCTCGAAAAGTCTTGAGGCAGAACATTACGCCGTGTTTTTGAGATACCCCGTTGGGCAGACTATAAAGAACTACTAGGCAATATCGTGTTCGTACCGGATGTGCGAACGCGTACAGGTTGGTTCTGCTTAATCTAAGGGATGCTCATGCTCGAGAGTTGGCACGTGGTTTTGCGGTATTGCACCCAACTTCTTCTGGTTGGTGGTGCGGTCACTTACTCGACATTGGCTCCGGCACTGGGCTTGGGCGACATCACCGTGCATTCGGCGCTGAACCAACCGTTCAGCGCCGATATCGCTCTGGTAGATGCGGCGGGCCTGGCAGAAAGCGATCTGTCGGTCAGCCTGGCCACGGCCGACGAGTTCGGCCGTGCTGGCGTCGAACGGGTGTTTTTCCTCAATAACCTGAAATTCTCACCGATCCTGCGGGGCAACCGCACACTGATCCGGGTGACCTCCAGCAAACCGGTCAATGAACCCTTTCTGAATTTCCTCGTGCAGCTCAATCAGCCCAACGGTCGTTTGCTGCGCGAATACACCGTGTTGATCGACCCGCCGGGTTCCCCTGGAATTGTTCCCGCGACGGACGAACCCTCGGCCAAAGAACCGACTTCCGGGTTCCCGAGCGTCGAGCCGACCCCGGCGCCGAAAGCGCTATCCAAGAGCAAGGCCCCTGCGCCCACCGCAAGCGCTCCACCACCGGTCGCGCCCGCGAATGACGAGGTCGCCGAACAACTGGCCGCCAGCGTGCTGCAAAACCAGCAGCTGCAAAAAACCATCGATGAATTGAATGCCCGGATCAAAACTCAGGACGAGCAAATCGCCGATGAGCGCAAGCAAGTCAGCGATTTGCAAACCCGCTTGTCCGAGGTCGCGCAGAAACCTGCTGCCGCACCTGTCGCCGCCGTGGCACCTACGCCGGTTGTGGTTGAAGAACCCGAAAGCAGCAATTGGTTGTTGATTGCAGGAGTGCTGGCGCTGGTGCTGTTGGTGGTGCTCGGGCTGTTCGTTCGCCGTCAACGCCAGCAAGCGTTGACCGAACCGTTATCGACAGCGCCGCTGCACGATGAACCTGAGCGTGAGATCCCGCCAGAGGCTGCCCGTGCCGCCGCGCCGCTTCCAGATCACCGCGAAGAAACACCGGCCGGCGATGTGCTGGAAGGCGTCGGCATCTACATGGCCTATGGCCGATTCTCCGAAGCGGCGGGTCTGTTGCGTGAGGCATTGGCTAAGGAGCCGCAGCGCACCGATCTGGCGTTGCATCTGTTGGAAGTGCTGGGCAAGCAGGGCGACGCGCCGGCTTATGACACGCAGGAAAACAGCCTGCTTGACGCCGGGGTTGACCCGCAGCAGTTGGCGGATCTCCGGGCCCGATTCCCTAAACTGGCGAGTGTCGCACCGGCTGCGCCGATTGTGCCGGTCATTGCGACCGTCGCGGCGGTGGCCCCCGAAGCGCTATCTGGCGATGACTTCCAGTTGAATCTTGACGACTTGTCGATGGATTCCAATTGGGATCTGGTCAGCCCTTTCGAAGATTCACCCTCACCGAAGGCCAAACCGTCGGTGCCGGATGAACCTGCATTCACGTCAAACCTGCACGTGATGCCCGATGTTTATGAAATGCCCGATGAACCGGCGTTGGGCGAGCCGGAGCTGGAGTGGGACGCCGAACCTGAAGCGCAATCGCTGGACGACGACTTTCTCGACGCATTCAACGAGCCCGGCCAGTTGCTGGAACTGGAACCACTGCCTGAACCCGTGCCAACGGGCGCCGGCAAACTGGAACAAGCCCAGACCTGCATTGATGACGGCGATCTGGACAGCGCCATCGAGTTGCTCAACGAATTGCTCAAGGAGGGTGATGAGCCGCTCAAGCAAACCGCCCGGACGTTGTTGGCCGGAATCCGCTAGCACGGTCACTACATCTCTAATGTGGGAGCGGGCTTGTGTGGCGAGGGGGCTTGCCCCCGTTCGACTGCGAAGCAGTCGTAAAGAGGTGCGCTTCGCGCCCCAACGGGGGCAAGCCCCCTCGCCACACAAGCCCCAAATTGGCACAGTGGTGCTCGGGCTAAAACGTTTGCCCCAGATTCAGATAAACCGCCTGTTCATCCGCATCATTAAAGCCATAACTGAAGTTCAGCGGCCCCAACGGCGTATCAAAACCGATGAACACACTGGCCGCATTGATGTAGCCGCTGTCGAACTCATTATCGTTGTTCCACGCCCGACCCCGTTCAAGCGAGCCACCGATGTACAGCGGGAAATCCAGCGGCAGGTACGAACGTGGTGTCAGGCGGCGGTAATAAACCCCGCGCATCAGGCTGACGTTCTGCCCGGAAATCGCATCCTCGCGAAACCCCGACAACTGCCGCGCGCCGCCGAGCAGGAAACTTGAAGTCACGACGTTCGCATCATCCAGCGTCCGGCCATAACGCCCGCCCAGAATGAACGTGTCCGGCCCGCTGCTCATGGCCTTGTCCAGTTTGAACTCCCACTGGCGGTAACGCTTGTCCGAGCCCAGGCCCGGTTCGAACTGCCGGAACGCCAGGCCGATCTCTTTGCCTTCGTGGGGGAAGTAGACGTTGTCGAACGAATCGAACGAGTACTTCAGCTCATAAAAGCCCTCATTGAAGCTTTCACTTGGCAGATCCTGATCGCCGATGCGCACGTCAGCCTTGCCCCAGGCCTCGCCGACGCCAAAGCGAATCTCGCCGCTGTTACCAATCTGCCGGCCGACATTCAGGCCAAAACCATAACGTTCGACGCGGTATTGGGCGATCGGGTCGTTGTCCAGGACCGCGTCGACGTTCTGCGCTTCAAAGGCTGCGTAAGGCGCGATGAAGTAGCGTGAACCGACATCCAGCGGTTGATAGAACTCACTGTAGAGTTCCTGTTTGTCGCCGATCTGCGCCCGGGTCAGCCATTCGGCACCGAGGCGGTTGATGCCGTTGACCCGGTAACTGGCGCCGAGATTGAACGCGCTGTCGCCACGCATATCGTCCGACAGGTTCAAGCCGACCCGCAGGTAATCGGTGCCGCTGCGTTTGCCCCGGGCGCTGATCACCAGGGTGTGATCCTCGCCCTTGTGCACCACGCGGTATTGCACTTGCTCGAAGTAATCGAGGCCGTACAGGGTGCCCATATCGGTGTGCAGCCGGCCGATGTCCAGCGGTTCGCCGACGTGTTGGCGGATGTAGTAGCGGATCACGTCGTCACTGACTTTCGAGTCGTTTTCCACCTTGATCCCGGTAATGATCGGCGTGCGCTGGCTCGGAGCCCGGGCGGCGGACAGTTCGGCGTCCAGCGGTTGCGCGGGTTTGAGTTGCGCCAGGCGCGCGTCGAGGGCTTTGGTCGCGCGGTAACCGGCGTCGATCATGTCCTGGGCGCGGCCGAAGTCGGTCACGCCGAAACTCGCCAGTGACGGCTGGATTAGCACATCGTCCTTGTGCAGGGCGGCGAGTTGTTCTTCGGAGTTGCGCCGGGTCATCAGGGTGATCGACTGGTTCAGCACATCGACCACGGTGGTCAGTTGTTTGCGGTTGCGCAGCGGGGTGCCGATGTCGACCACGATGGCGATGTCGACGCCCATCTCACGCGCCACATCCAGCGGGATGTTGTCAGTCATGCCGCCGTCCACCAGCAGACGACCGCCGAGTTCGACCGGTGCGAACACCGCCGGGATCGACATGCTGGCGCGGATCACCTGGGGCAAGTGGCCTTTGCGGAACACGACTTTTTCGCCGGTGGAAATATCAGTGGCGACCGCGCGGAACGGGATCGGCAGTTTGTCGAAGTCGCGGGTATCACTGGCGTGGGCCAGCAAACTTTCGAGCAGCAGCGCCAGGTTCTGGCCCTGGATCACGCCCAGTGGCAGACCGAGGCTACCGTCGTCGCGAAAGCTCAGTTTCTGTTTGACTAGAAAGTCGCGGTCATCCTGCTTGCGACGGAACGGCACGTCCTCGCGCGGCGGGGCGTCAGACAGGGCTTGTTGCCAGTCGATGTTGAGGGCGAGTTTTTCCAGTTCATCGATCTTGTAACCCGAGGCGTACAAACCGCCGACCACCGCGCCCATGCTGGTGCCGGCAATCGCATCGATCTTGATGCCTTGTTCTTCCAGGGCTTTGAGCACACCGATGTGCGCCAGGCCACGGGCCGCGCCGCCGGACAGTACCAGGCCGATTTTCGGTCGGGCAGCTTCAGTGGCGTGGACAATCAGAGGGAAGAGGCAAAGCAACAGACAACACAGTAAACGGCGCATCGTGAATCTCGGGGCAAGCGATAAAGGCGGCTATTATAGCGGCGCCCCTCTGGCTCAGGAGTTTCAGCGATCATGACCATGCAAAAACCGGAAATCGTCATCACCTATTGCACGCAATGCCAGTGGCTGTTGCGCGCGGCCTGGCTGGCCCAGGAACTGCTCAGCACCTTTGGCGATGACTTGGGCAAAGTCTCCCTTGTGCCTGGCACGGGTGGGGTCTTTCATATTTTTTGTAACGAGGTGCAGATCTGGGAGCGCAAGGCTGACGGCGGTTTCCCGGAAGCCAAGGTGCTCAAGCAGCGAGTCCGGGATCAGATCGACCCGGACCGCGACCTCGGCCACAACGATCGCACTCAGTGAGAGGCGGCTTCAGCGGCCACGGCTTTTTTGCTCGAACTGCCGGATAAGCGACTGGAGACCACGATGGCGATGATGATCAACGCGCCGCCGAGCAGCATGCGCAGCGTCGGGTTTTCATCGAACAGCAGCCAGGCCATGGTGATGCCATAGACCGGTTCCAGGGCAAACACCACTGCGGCGGTCCGCGCCTTGATCACCGCCAGGCTGGCGACAAACAAGCTGTGGGCAACGCCGGTGCAGAACACCCCGAGCAAGCCGATCCACAACCAGTCGAGGGCGCGCACTTCGCTCAGCTGTGGCGCGGCGACCGGCAGCAGGCACAACGCGACCACCACGTTCTGGCACAGCGCAGCCTGCACCGCCGGGATGCGTGCGGAACTGGCGCGGTTGGTCAGGGACAGCAGGGCGAACAGCAAACCGGAAGCCACCGCCCAGAGCAGGCCGACGGTCGCGCCGGTGCCGAGGTCGAAGGACGGCGTTACCAGCACCAGGCCCACGCTGACCAGCACCACCAGCAGGATTTCATTGGCGCGGATTTTCTCGCGGAAGATCAGCCCTTCGAGGATCACGGTAAACGCCGGGAAGCTGGCAAAACCCAGGGTCGCAATCGCCACTCCGGCGACTTTTACCGCAATGAAGAAACTCACCCAGTGCCCGGCCAGCAGCAAGCCGCTGAGCAGCAGGCGACGCCAGTCCACGGCTTCGAGTTTCTGCCAGCGAGTGTTGCTGGCGAACCGCGCAAAAAACGCCAGCGCCAGCACCGCGAACGCCGCACGACCGAAGACGATGACCGCCGGGGTGGCGGCCGCGAGTTTGCCGAACACACCGGTCAGGCCAAACATCAGTGCGCCGATATGCAGGGCGCCAAGGGCGGTACGGGGAGTCATTGGAGTCCTTGATCAATTGAGTCAGAGCGACGACACCGTCGATCTTTGTAGCAGCTGGCGAAGCCTGCGTTCGGCTGCGAAGCAGTCGTAAACCTGAGCGCACGGTCTTCCTGATGCACCGCGTTCTCTGCATTTCACGACTGCTTCGCAGCCGAACGCAGGCTTCGCCAGCTGCTACATTTAATCGCGTTCAGGCGGGCCAGGTCTGTCGGCAAACTATCGACTTTTGTCGCCAGCCTCGCGGCGCAATTTGCCAGGTGAAGCGCCAAATTCGCGCAACACCGCCGCCGCAAAGGCACTCTGGGAACTGTAACCGACCCGGCTGGCGATCTCGCCAATCGGCAGCGCCGAGTCGCGCAACAAGCTCACCGCTATGTGCAGCCGCCGACTGCGAATGTAATCCATCGGCGTCTGCCCGCATTCGGCCACGAACCGCGCATGCAGGCGCGCGCTGGAGAGGTCGGCAATGCGCGCCAGATCGGCCACTTGCAGCGGATAGGCTGCATGCTGATCAATGTGCGCATTCAGCGCCGCATACGGCAGGCGTCGTCCGCCAATGACGTCCGGTTTGATGTGGTTGAGGCTGGCCAATAACAGCACCGCGCCTTGCTGGGCAATCAGCGGATCGCTTACCGGACTGCCCGCCAACCAACTGACCAATTGGCTTTGCCCAGCATCCAGCGGCAGGCGTCCGGCGTTGTCGAGCAAGCGGCGGCTGGCGTCGGCGTGCTCCCCCAACGACTGGGCAATCCATTGATCATCGGGCACATCCAGCACCAGGCAACGACTGCCATGGGGACTGCCACAGGCATGATGCATGCCGGCCGGGATCACCACGAAACTCTGCTGCACCACCTGGCTGCCCTGGCCATCGACCTCGAAGTCCAGCGCGCCCGACAAGCCGAACACCAGTTGCGCGTGGTCGTGGCTGTGGACGATCAGGTCGTGGCTGTATTGGCGAAGCGTGAGGATCGGTCTCATCGCAGGTCTCCTGGCAAGATGCGGCCAGTCTACACCGGCCGGGCGCTGTCACAGGATTGACTCGTCACTGTCATGGGCAATTAACCCGACCGGCGCAAGCTTGTAAAAACATCCCAGAGGGTTGCCCATGACCAGCGCCGAGCTCGCCAAACCCAGCCGTAAACAACGTGTCCGCACCTTATGGATATCCGATGTGCATTTGGGCACCCGGGATTGCCAGGCCGAGCACCTGTCGCAATTTCTCAAGGGCTACCACACCGACAAGATCTACCTGGTGGGCGACATCATCGATGGCTGGAAACTGCGCAGCGGCATGTATTGGCCCCAGGCCCACACCAACGTGATCCGCCGCTTGCTGACCATGAGCAAGCGCGGCACCGAGGTGATCTACGTCACCGGCAACCACGACGAATTCCTGCGTCGTTATTCGAAGCTGATCCTGGGCAACATCCAGTTGGTGGACGAGGCAGTGCACGTGACCGCCGATGGCCGGCATTTGCTGGTGATCCACGGCGATCAGTTCGACGTCATCACTCGCTATCACCGCTGGCTGGCCTTTCTCGGCGACTCGGCCTACGAATTCACCCTGACCCTCAACCGCTGGCTCAATCACTGGCGCGCCCGGTATGGCTACGGTTACTGGTCGTTGTCGGCGTACCTCAAGCACAAGGTGAAAACCGCGGTCAGTTTCATCAGCGACTTCGAAGAAGCCATCGCCCACGAATGCGTCAAGCGCGAGCTGCATGGCGTGGTGTGCGGGCACATCCACCATGCCGAGATTCGCAAGGTTGGCGGGGTGGACTACCTCAATTGCGGGGACTGGGTGGAATCGTGCACGGCGCTGATCGAGCACTGGGACGGCACAATCGAGCTGTATCGACTGGCGGATGCCCAGGCGCGAGAGGCGGAGTTGAAAGTAGTGAAGGTCGCCGAACCGGCGTAACACATTGGTGGTCACCACAGATCACCTGTGGGAGCGGGCTTGCTCGCGAAAGCGGTGTGTCAGTCAACGTAGATGTTGAATGTGATACCGCTTTCGCGAGCAAGCCCGCTCCCACATTGGGTTGTGGTGTGTCTTCAGGCCGGCGCGTGCTCTTCCATCGCCGCCTTGTAGATCGAATTCTTCGGCTGCGCAAACAACCGTTCCATCATCGGCTCGAAGAAGCTCAGCGGCAGCGTCTCATACGCCGGATCAAACGCCGCCGCATCGTATTTGGCGCAGAACTCAATCGTCGCCTGATACTGCGGATGCCCGCTGAATTGCTCGCGCAGATGCCGATCCATGCCCAGGTGATGGAAGAAGTAGTAACCCTGGAAAATCCCGTGTTTCTCCACCATCCACAAATTCTCGGCGCTGACGAACGGCTTGAGAATCGCTGCGGCGATGTCCGGGTGGTTGTAGGAACCTAGGGTGTCGCCGATGTCATGCAGCAGGGCGCACACCACGTATTCTTCGTCGCGGCCATCGCGCCAGGCGCGGGTGGCGGTTTGCAGCGAATGGGTCAGGCGATCCACCGGGAACCCGCCAAAATCACCCTCAAGCAACTTCAGGTGCGCCACAATCCGTGTCGGCAATTGTCGGGCGTAGGCACTGAAGTCTGCGGCGATGATCGCCCAGTCTTCCTGCGTGCCGTCCTGCATGTGGGTGAAACGGGCATTGGCGTTCATCGGCGATCTTCTTATTTGCGAAGTGACGGATTGAGTGTAGAACTTGGATCCACTGGCGCACTGTCTGCATGGGACGCTTTGCTGGCCCGGCAAGCCTAGAACGGCACGCGGCCCAGAATCATGTCGCGGTACATGACGAAATCGCCGAGCAGGCTGTAGAACGGGTGCTGGAAGGTGGCAGGACGATTCTTCTCGAAGAAGAAATGCCCGACCCAGGCGAAGCTGTAACCGGCCAGCGGCAGGGCGATCAGCAACAGCCATGCGCCTTTGCCGATGGTCATCGCCAGGATGAAAATAACCAGCGTGGTGCCAATAAAGTGCAATCGTCGGCACGTACTGTTGCTGTGTTCGCTGAGGTAATGCGGGTAGAACTCAGCGAAGCTATTGAAACGCTTGGTGTTTTCCACGACTGCGATCTCTGTGGTTATTGTTCTGATGGCAAGTTGTTCTGCGGGTAGCTTATTTGAGTCTAGAGTGATCATTGGCATCAGCCAGTGACAATAGGCGCCACTTTAGTATCCTTCGGTAATTGGCCGTGAGATGCGGCTCATCATGTAAGTAAACGCCATGAGCGAACGAACGACTTCTGCAAGCTGGGCGATGGGGATTGTCAAAGCACTGGAAATGGACGGCCTGGATTGCCGGGTTCTGTTCAAACAGCTGGGGCTCGACTACGCGGCACTGGATGATCCGGATGCACGCTTCCCGCAAGATTCCATGACGCGGCTCTGGCAGCGCGCGGTCGAGCTGTCCGGTAACCCGGCAATCGGCCTGAACATGGGCAAAGTGGTGCGACCGGCATCCTTTCATGTCGCCGGCTACGCGTTGATGTCCAGTCAGACGCTGGCCGAAGGTTTCCAGCGGCTGGTGCGCTATCAGCGGATCATTGCCGAAAGCGCAGACCTGAGTTTTCGATTGCTGGACGAAGGCTATGCGCTGATTCTGACGGTGCATGGCGACCACCTGCCGCCGACCCGGCAAAGCGCCGAAGCCTCATTGGCTTGCGCCCTGGCGCTGTGCGGCTGGTTGACCGGCCGCACCCTGCAGCCGCGCAAAGTGTTGGTGCAGGGCGATGAGCCCGCCGATCTTCAACCCTATAAACAAGCCTTCCACGCGCCACTGGTGTTCAACGCGCCTTACGATGCGTTGATCTTCGAGCGTGCTGACATGGAGGCGCCGCTGCCCACAGCGAACGAGGCGATGGCGCTGCTGCATGACCGGTTTGCCGGTGAATACCTGGCGCGATTTTCTGAAAGTCGCGTGACCCACAAGGCCCGGCAAGTGCTATGCCGTTTGCTGCCCCAAGGCGAACCCAAGCGCGATACGGTGGCGCAGACGTTGCACCTGTCGCAACGCACCTTGCAGCGCCGCTTGCAGGAAGAGGGCACGAGTTTCCAGACTTTGCTCGACGACACCCGCCGCGAACTGGCCGAGCAATACCTGGCGCAGCCCAGCATGACCCTGCTGGAAATTGCCTACCTGTTGGGATTTGCCGACCCGAGCAACTTCTTCCGCGCCTTCCGCCGCTGGTTCGACGCGACGCCCGGCGAGTACCGGGCGCGTTTGATGGATGCGCCGAAGCAGGTCAGTGACGCCAGAACGCCGGAATACACAGAACGAACACCGTAATAATTTCCAGTCGGCCCAGCAGCATGCCGAACGAGAGAATCCACTTGGCAGCGTCCGGCAGGGTGGCGAAGTTGCCCGCCGGGCCAATGGTCTCGCCAAGGCCGGGACCGACGCCGGACACGGTGCTCGCGGCGCCGGTCAGCGCGGTCATCCAGTCCACACCGAGCAGCGACAGCAGCAGTGCAATCACGCAAATGGTGATGGCGAAGAAGAACGAAAAGGTCAGGATCGAACGCACGATTTCTTCGTCGAGTCGGTGACCGTTGTACTTCTGCTTGATCACCGCTCGCGGGTGAATCAACTGGTTAAGGTTGGCCTTGAGCAGGATGTAGGCAACCTGGAAACGGAAAATCTTGATCCCGCCCGCCGTCGAACCTGAACAGCCGCCGACAAAACCCAGATAAAAGAACAGCATCAGCGAGAAGTTGCCCCACAGGCTGTAGTCCCCGAGTGCAAACCCCGTGGTCGTGACCACCGACGTCACGTTCAGGGCCACATGCCGCAACGCCTCCAGCCAATGCAGGTTGGTGGTCCACCAATACCAGGTGCCGAGCACCAGCCAGGTCACCAGCAACATGCCGAGCAAACCCTGGACCTGCTGATCCTTGATCAGCGCCCGGCGGTTACCGCGCAAAGTCGCCACATACAGGGTGAACGGCAGGCTACCGAGAATCATGATCACCACCGCGACCCAGTGCACCGCCGGTTGTTTCCAGTGGGCGAGGGATTCGTCGGAGGTGGAGAACCCGCCGGTGGAAATCGCTGACATCGCGTGGTTGATCGCATCGAACAGGCTCATCCCGGCCCACCAGAACGCCAGGCTGCCGATGATGGTGATGCCGACGTAGGCCGCCACGATCAGGCGCGCCACCATGTGTGAGCGGGGCATGACCTTTTCGGAGCGGTCCGACGACTCGGTCTGGAACAGCCGCATGCCGCCGATGCGCAGCAGCGGCAGAATCGCCACCGCCATGCCGATAAAGCCGATGCCGCCGATCCAGTGCAACAGCGAGCGCCACATCAGGATGCCGGGAGACATGTTGTCCAGGCCCGTGAGCACGGTCGACCCGGTGGCGGTGATGCCAGACATGCTTTCGAAGAACGAGTCGGTGTAGCTGATGTGCTGGGTCAGCAGGAACGGCAGCGCGGCGAAAATACACACCACCAGCCAACTGCTGACGGTCAGCAAGTACATGTCCCTTGGGCGCAGGTGTACGTGTTCGGGGCGTCCGGGAATGACCAGCGCCAAGCCGGCGACGAAGGTGATCATGCTGGCCCAGAGGAACGATGGCAGGTCGCCGGTGCGGTCGAAAATCACCAGCGTGGCCATGGGCACGACCATGGCGATGGCCAGCGTGATCAGGAAGATGCCGATGATGAAACCAATAGTCCGTAAGGTCGGCAACGCCATGAAGTCCGCTCGGGCTGAAAGTGGGGAGGGCGCCATTCTACCTGCGAGGCCTGCCATGTAAACCGGCACTCCCGCAGGGTTGCAGCTAGAATAGCCAAACATTTTTTACAGGAGGTGGCCGATGCAGGCTCTCGACGCTTTGCTCAACCGTGTTTCCGTTCCCCGACTGGTCGAACCGGCCCCTACCGCCGAGCAGCGGGAAGTGCTGTTTGGCGCTGCATTGCGTGCGCCGGACCACGGCCATTTGCAGCCTTGGCGCTTCCTGACCGTCGAAGGCGCGGCACGCGAGCAAATGGGCGAGTTGCTGGCTGAAGCGGCGAAGTTGCAGGACGGTGAAGTGTCCGAAGCAGCGCTGGACAAGGCCCGCAATGGCCCGCTGCGCGCGCCGTTGGTGGTGGTGGTGATTGCGCGGTTGCAGGATCACGTCAAATACCCGAAGTCCGAGCAACTGTTGGCGGCGGGGTGTGCGGCGCACGGGATTTTGCTGGCGGCGTATGCCCAGGGGATTGGCGCAGTGTGGCGTACCGGTGAGCTGGCTTACTCGGCGCATGTGGCCAAGGGGTTGGGGTTGGCGGATGGGGAAGAGGTGATTGCATTCCTTTATCTCGGCACGCCGCAGAAAGAGCCACGGGTGGCAGAGAAGGTTGATCTGGCCGAATTCGTCAGCGCTTGGCCTGGTAAAGCTTAAAGATCAAGAGATCGCAGCCTCGTTGCACTCGACAGCTCCTACGGGCGTTCACATAACACCTGTAGGAGCTGTCGAGTGCAACGAGGCTGCGATCTTTTCGCATCACCCATTTTTACGGCTGGACCACAGCCCCCGGTACCAACGGTAATTCCAGGCTGGCGATAAACCCGCCGTCCGGGTGATTGGCCAGCACCAGGCTGCCGCCATGCCGTTCTGCGGCTCGGCGTGCAATGGCCAGCCCCAGGCCATGCCCGGCCGCTGTTTGCCCCGGCGCGCGGTAAAACGGTTCGCCCAGCAGGTTCAAGTGCTCGGCCTCGACTCCCGGCCCATGGTCACGCACGCTCACCACCATTCGTTCACCCTGGCGTGAGGCCTGCATTTCAATCGGTTGACCCACCGGGTTAAAGCGCTGGGCATTGCGCAACAGGTTGTCCACGGCGCGCTCGATCATGGTCGGCCAGCCTTTGAGGTTCAACTGCGGCTCGGCTTCCAGGCGCACGGTTTGTTCCGGGAAGCCCAGTTGCGCGTCCTTCTGCAGGGTTTGCAGCAAGGCGTTGAGATCAACGTCCTCGGCACTGGCGTTATCCGCGTCGACCCGCGCCAGGACCAGGATTTCGCTGATCAGCGCTTCCAGTCGGTCGCATTCGCGCGTCAGGCGCGGCCAGAGTTTTTCTCGTTCCTCAGGATTGGCCCGCTCGGCCAAGGCCAGAGCAATGCGCAATCGGGCCAGCGGCGAGCGCAATTCATGGGATACGTCCCGCAGCAATTGTCGCTGGCTACCGATCAGGCTTTGCAGGCGTGCGCCCATGCGGTTGAAATCGTTGGCGAGCACGCCGAACTCATCGCGGCGGTTGGCCAGTTTCACCAGGCTGTTCTGCTGATAAGTGGTTTGCCCCAGATCATGCACCGCGCCGCGCAAACGGCTGAGTGGGCGAGTGATCGAGAGCGTCACCAGCAGGCTGAACAAGGTCAGCACCACCAACGCGATGCCAAGCGCACTCAACGGCCAGAGCAGGCTTTCGCGGTGCCAGGAATCCAGTTCCGGGTGCGGGATGCGGTAGATCAGCAGGTAGGTGTTTCCGGTTTTGTCGCTGGTGTATTCAGCGGTCAGGCGGCGCCACGGCAAGCGGCGATCATCGTCGTTCTGCCGTGCTTCAAATGCGGCGGCGCGACGCGGGAAAGTGCCACGCACCACCGGATCGCCGCTCTCGTTGAGCACCTGGACGTCGATGTGATATTGGCGTTTGCGTTGTTCGAGGATGTCCTGAGCCGCTTCTTCGCCCTGGGCTTCGTAGGTTTGCGTCCACTCTTCGGCCAGGGTGTTGAGGCCCGGATGACGGCTGAGGATCCACGCATCCTGGTTGAGCATGTGCCCCAGCAGAATCGAAAGCCCTGCAACCAGAGCGATGGCCAGCCAGAAGCTGGCCAGAATACGCCAGAACAATGAGCGCACAGAAAATCCTCAAACAGATACAAATCCCATGTAGGAGCGAGGCTTGCCCGCGAATGCGATTTCATGATCAACAAATTTGTTGAATGTTAAATCGCATTCGCGGGCAAGTCGGATCGCCGCACCGCTCGCTCCTACAATGGCAAAAGACCCAACGGTGTTGGCCGTTGGGTCCGGGGTCATCGCATTATTGCGCTTTTTGCGGCTGTTGCGCTTTCCAGGCCTTGAACTCGGCCCACTCGGCGCGGCGCTCGGCTTGTTTTTTCTGGATCTCGTCGAATTTCTTCTGTTGATCCGGTTTCAGCACGGCGCGCACATCGGCCTGGGCTTTCTGATGCTTGGTGGCGATTTCGTCTTTCATGGCTTTCTGGTCAGCCGGGGAGAGTTTCTCCAGGTATTTCTCGACCAGTTGTTTGCGATCATGCATCTGCTCGCCCATGATTTTGCGGATTTGCTCACGCTGTTCGCGGCTCAGGTCCAGCTGGCTGTACGGGCCTTTGCCGTGCATGTCATGCATCTGACCGCCGTGGCGCGGACCGTCCAGCGGGCCACCCATCGGGCCGGCACCTTCAGGCATGGCCATGGCAACGGTTGGCAGGGCGGCGGCGAACATCAGAGCGATAAGAGTCTTGCGCATGGTGAATCTCCTTGTCTCGTTCCCGGTACGTTCCGGATGAGTTCAGATTACGGAGATCAAGGTCAGCGGCGGTCAGCGGAGCGTAAAGCTTGGGTAAAGACGAGTTTCGGCGTTCCTGACAAATCTGCCACTTTGCAGACGAAGCGAGCACCGTAGCAGCTGTCGAGCACCGCGAGGCAGCGTTCGGCGGCGAAGCCGTCGTCAATCCTGTACGCGAGGTTTTACTGACACTCCGCGTTGCCTGGTTTTGCGACGGCTTCGCCGCCGAACGCTGCCTCGCGGTGCTCGACAGCTGCTACAGGGGACCGTGTCAGAGGCTGTAGTAGTAACCGCGACTACGCAGCGCCACGATGCGCGGGCGGCCATCAGGGTGCGGGCCGATCTTCTTGCGCAGGTTGCTGACGTGCATGTCCAGGCTGCGGTCGTACAGGGTCAGTTTGCGACCGAGGGCAATCTGCGCCAGTTCCTGTTTATCCAGGGGCTCGCCGGGTTGCTTGATCAGGGCTTCGAGCAGGCGGCTTTCGGAGACGGTGAGGGTGAATTCCTGTTCATCGATGCTGACCACGCCGCGCACCGGGCTGAAGCACAGGTCGCCGAGTTCGAGCTGGCTGGACACCGCCGTCGGATGACTGCGGCGCAAAACGGCGCGCAGCCGTGCTGTCAGTTCCCGTGGGTCGCAGGGCTTGGCCAGGTAATCGTCGGCGCCGAGTTCCAGACCGAGGATGCGGTCCAGCGGTTCGCCGCGGGCCGAGAGCATCAGCACGGGCAAATCCGGATGGTCGTTGCGCAATTGCTTGAGCAATTCCAGGCCACTGCCGTCGGGCAGCATTACGTCCAGCACTACGGCGGCGGGGGAGGTTTCGGCCAGCGCACGGCGGGCACTCTGGCCGTCGTGACAGGCACGGACCACAAAACCTTCCTGGCTCAACCAACTGCTCAGGAGCTCGCACAGCTCCTGGTCATCATCAATTAATAACAGCTCGCTCATGACTCACTCAATTTAGCCATTGCCGACGTTTTCGACTTGCTCCACTGGCAAAGATACCGCAGAGCAGGGCCAATAGCGCTACTCCGCCACCGGTGACGAACCATTGTTGCTGATCGGTCAGCAAGCGTGGCAACGGACCATTGGCCAGGGCTTCCTTGAGTTGCAGCTTCAGGCGCTGGTTCTCTTGGCGCAACCGGGCCAGTTGGGCGCTTTCGCGCTCGGCATCGGCATTTTGCAGTTGTTTGTTCAGTTCTTCTCGTTGCTGCTCGCTGACTTTCAAGCGTTGCTGCAACTCGGCTATCTGGCTGCCGGCGCTCAAGGACAGCGGCGTGGAACTGCTGCCAGTGGCAGCCTCTTCACCGTGTGCGGGAGCCACGATCGACAACGTCACCAACATCAGACACAACGGACCCTTGCGCATCACGACTCCTGATTCCAATCGAGTTATTGGGCAAGTTGTCGGCAGGCAAACGAGAATAATGAGCGATTGAGAGCGCGATGAACCGACAAGGTTCATCGCGTAGGGGAAATTTACGGCAGGACTTGCTTGAACGGCTTCACGGAAACGTTGGCGTAGACACCTGCGGCGATATACGGGTCAGAATCGGCCCAGGCCTGCGCGGCGGTCAAGGATTCGAATTCGGCAACAATCAGGCTGCCAGTAAAACCAGCGGCGCCCGGGTCATTGCTGTCAACGGCAGGGTTAGGGCCGGCCAATACGATGCGGCCTTCACCCTTGAGCACTTGCAGGCGCTCAAGGTGCGCCGGGCGTGCGGCCAGGCGAGCTTCCAGGGAGTTGGCGACGTCTGTAGCAACGATTGCATAAAGCATGTCAGTCCTCGGTTTTTGGCGTAGTGGTATCGGCGTCATGCAGGTGGCGGGACAGGTAGATGCCCTGTGCGACCAGGAACAGCAGCGTCATGCCAAGACTGCCGAAGACTTTGAAGTCGACCCAGTAGTCCTGGAAGGTGAACGCGACAAACAGGTTGGCGGCGCCGCAGAACAGGAAAAAACCGATCCAGGCGATGTTCAGGCGGGTCCAGACTGGGTCCGGCAGGCTCAGCGCGTGGCCCATGATGCGCTTGATCAGCAGTTGGTCGCCGATGAAGTGGCTGCCAATGAAGGCCAGGGCAAACAGCCAGTTGACCACCGGGGCTTTCCATTTCAGGAAGGTCTCGCTGTGGAACGCCAGGGTCAGGCTGCCGAAGACCAGGCAGGCGATGAGGGTCAGCCACTGGCTCTTCTCTAGCTTGCGCTGCTTGATGAACAAGGTGCCGTAAACCACCAGGGAGCTGATGATCAGCATGGCAGTGGCGCTGTAAATACCGCCTACAGTGACCTCATGACCGGCAATGTCGACGACCCGTGGATCGATTTTGAAGACAATGAAAAACAGCAGAAGCGGGATGAAGTCGATGAATTGTTTCACAGTGGCAGCCAGAAGCAGGATGTGTCGGCATAATAACAAACATATTGGCGCGCGATAGCGCCAGCTGATTTGAGGTTACAAAGCCCTGTGAATGTTGATTTGCACTGCCATAGCACGGCCTCCGATGGCGCCCTGGCGCCTGCGGTACTGGTTGCGCGTGCGTTCGAGAAAGGCGTGCGAGTCTTGGCCTTGACCGATCACGACACCCTCGAAGGCCTCGATGAGGCCCGCAGCGCCGCGACGGCGTTGGGAATGCAACTGGTCAACGGCGTCGAATTGTCCTGCACCTGGGGCGGCGCGACTATTCATGTGCTGGGCTATGGTTTCGATGTGAATGCCGTACCGTTGGTCGAGGCAATCGCCAAATTGCACGATGGCCGTTGGCTACGGTCCGAAGAAATAAGCCGCAAACTGGCGCTCAAAGGTATGCCCGGCGCGATGGACGGTGCCCGCGAGATGCAGCAGGCCCTCGGCGACAGCGGTAACGCGCCGGCCCGTCCGCACTTTGCCGACTGGATGGTGCGCGAAGGTTTCGTCAAGGATCGCGCCGAAGCGTTCCGCAAATGGCTGGGCGCCGGCAAGCTGGGTGACGTCAAGCAACACTGGCCGACCCTCGAAGACACCGTCGCCACCCTGCGTGCCGCCGGTGCCTGGGTCAGCCTGGCGCATCCGTGGCACTACGATTTCACTCGCAGCAAGCGTCGTCGCCTGATTGCCGACTATATTCAAGCAGGGGGCCACGCTATCGAAGTGGTCAATGGCCATCAGCCCGCCGAACAGGTTGGCAGTCTGGCCATTCTTGCCCGCGAGTTCGGTCTGCTGGTCAGCGCCGGCAGTGATTTTCATGGCCCTGAAGGCTGGTCGGAAATCGGTGAATACCGCCCGGTTCCGGAGGATCTGCCACCGTTATGGTGTCGATTCAAACATGACCCAATTATTGCCGCCGTCTGAACAGGTAGAGAATGTGAGTCAATTTTTCCAGATTCATCCGGAAAACCCGCAAGCGCGCCTGATCAAACAGGCAGTCGAGATCATCCGCAAAGGCGGGGTGGTGATTTATCCCACAGACTCGTCCTACGCCATTGGTTGCCAGATTGGCGACAAGAACGCCGTGGAGCGCGTGCGCCGCTTGCGTCAGCTCGACGACAAGCACAACTTCGCGCTGATCTGCAGTGATCTGTCGCAACTGGGGTTGTTCGCCAAGATCGACACCGGCACTTTCCGCATCCTCAAGGCTCATTTACCTGGGCCTTATACGTTTATCCTCAACGCCACGCGTGAAGTGCCACGCCTGTTGCTGCACGCCAAGAAACGCACCATCGGCCTGCGGGTGCCGAGCCATCCAATCGCCCTGGCGTTGCTGGCCGAGCTGGGTGAGCCGCTGATGAGCGTGACCCTGATCATGCCCGGTGACACCGATCCGCTAAGCGATCCCCACGAAATGCGCCAGTTGCTGGAGCATCAGGTGGACCTGATCATCGACGGCGGTTTCGGCGGGATCAAGGCGTCCACGGTGATCAACCTGGCCGACGGCGAACCTGAAGTGATCCGCGTCGGTTGCGGTGACCCGACGCCGTTTATGGCCGAGGCGTAGATGTCTGCAGTAGAACCCGTCGACAGTCAGGCCGGAGCCCAGCAAGAGCTGCCCTTCGCCATGGTCTATGGCCAGGCGGTCATGGAAATGCCGCTGGACCTGTACATTCCGCCGGACGCGCTCGAGGTGTTCCTCGAAGCCTTCGAAGGCCCCCTCGACCTGCTGCTGTACCTGATTCGCAAACAGAACATCAACATCCTCGACATCCCGGTGGCGGAAATCACCCGCCAATACATGGGGTATGTCGAGTTGATGCAGTCGGTGCGCCTGGAGCTGGCCGCCGAGTATTTGGTAATGGCCGCGATGCTGGCCGAGATCAAGTCGCGGATGCTGCTGCCGCGCGCGGAAACCATCGAGGCTGAAGAAGACGATCCGCGCGCCGAACTGATCCGACGCTTGCAGGAATACGAACGCTTCAAGGCTGCCGCCGAGGGCATCGATGGCCTGAGCCGGGTTGGCCGTGATGTGGTGGTGCCCAAGCTCGACGCCCCGGAAGCCCGGGCGCGCAAGCTGTTGCCGGACGTGAGCCTGGAAGAATTGCTGATGTCCATGGCCGAGGTCCTGCGCCGTGGCGACATGTTCGAAAGTCACCAGGTCAGCCGCGAGGCGTTGTCTACCCGCGAGCGCATGAGCGATGTGCTGGAACGGCTCAAGGGCGGCGGTTTCGTGCCCTTTGTCGAGCTGTTCACCGCTGAAGAGGGGCGGCTGGGGGTGGTGGTGACCTTCATGGCGATCCTCGAACTGGTCAAGGAATCCTTGGTCGAGCTGGTGCAGAATGAGGCGTTCGCGCCGATCCATGTGCGGGCCCGAGCCGAATAACGAGTTGAATCATGAACCTGACTGAACCCCGCGAGCTGGCGCCACTGCTTGAAGCCTTTCTGTTGGCCTCGGGAAAACCGCAATCGCTTGAACGCCTGTTCGAACTCTTCGAAGAGGGCGAGCGGCCAGAGCCACCGGTCTTCAAGAAAGCCCTGACGATCCTGGCCAAGTCCTGCGACGGCCGTGCCTTCGAACTAAAGGAAGTCGCCTCCGGCTATCGCTTGCAGATTCGCGAGAAGTTTTCGCCGTGGGTCGGCCGTTTGTGGGAAGAACGCCCGCAGCGTTATTCCCGCGCCATGCTCGAAACCATGGCGTTGATCGCCTATCGCCAGCCGATCACCCGAGGCGAGATCGAGGACGTGCGGGGCGTGGCGGTCAACAGCCACATCGTCAAGACCTTGCTGGAGCGCGAGTGGATTCGCATCGTCGGCTACCGCGATGTGCCGGGCAAACCGGCGATGTTCGCCACTACCAAGGTGTTTCTCGATCACTTCAACCTGAAGAACCTCGACGACCTGCCGCCGCTGGCCGAACTGCGGGAGATGGAACCTGACCCGGTGCTCGACTTCGACGACGCGCCGGTCCCGGCCGGGTTGCAGGAACTGGCCGACGCCAGCGCCGACCCGGAAGAGCCCAAGGAAGAAACCAGTTTCCACACGCTGTTGCTGGAACTGGATGACATGGAGCAGGGGATCAAGACCGACTTCGACGATTTGTTGCGCGATGGGGCGGTGACTGAGACTGAAGAGGTTTTGGAGCAGCCTGCGCCAGAGATCGAAGTTGAACTTCAGCCTGAGCCTGAAGCCACAATCGAAGAAGGGCCGGAAGCAGAGCTGGAGGACGATGTGCTCGGTGTCGCCGAAGCGCGCGAAAAACTCCTGGCCGCCGTCGCCGCGCTCGAACAGCACAAACCCGAGCCCGAGCCCGAGCTGAGCGACGAAGAAGCCGAAGCCCGCGCCCTGGCCGAAGCAATCGAAGCCGAACGCCGCGAATTCGACGACTGACCCAAAACCTACGGTCAACGCAGATCCCCTTGTGGGAGCGGGCTTGCTCGCGAAGGCGGCTTATCATTCAACATAGATGTCGCCTGACACTGCGCATTCGCGAGCAAGCCCGCTCCCACAATGGACCCGAGCCACCCACAAATCGTTTGAACACCACCGAACCCTGTGGGAGCGAGCTTGCTCGCGATGGCGGTCTCTCAGTCACTTAGAAGCTGAATGTGCCGCCCTCATCGCGAGCAAGCTCGCTCCCACAAGGGTTTGTGGCGTTTCCTGGAGTTGGTATGAGCTCTACCAAAGACCCCTGCATCAGCGTCTGCAAATTCACCGACGACATCTGCCTCGGCTGCGGCCGCAGCAAGCGCGAGATCAAGGCCTGGAAGAAGCTCGACAAGGACGACAAGCGCACTGTGCTGGCCGAAGCAGCGCTGCGGCTGATCAAACTCGGTGCCACCGGTCGGCGGAAACACAAGTAAATCACCATTCATCAGCTAGTCTCTGATGCGCGAACGCTTGCATGAGCGTATGATTCGCGACCCTCCGGCGATCCCTTCGCCCGAGAACCAGTTTTACATCGCTTCAGGCCAGGCCTGAACAGACCACACCGGGAGGTGCCCAGATGAGTATCAACGACCAGAAAGACGACCAGGAAATCGGCCCAGCAGGCGAAAAACTGCAGAAAGTCCTCGCCCGTATCGGCGTCGGCTCGCGCCGTGACGTGGAAGCCTGGATCAGCCACGGCCGCATCAAGGTCAATGGCAAAGACGCCACCCTCGGGCAGCGCGTCGACATGCACGACGCCATCACCATTGATGGCAAGGTGATCAAGCGCGAAGAAGCCGCCGAGTCGGTACGCCGCGTGATCATGTACAACAAGCCCGACGGCGAAATCTGCACCCGCCTCGACCCGGAAGGCCGTCCAACCGTTTTCGACAAGATGCCGAAACCAAAGGAAGGTCGCTGGATCAACATCGGTCGTCTGGACATCAACACCACCGGTCTGCTGATGTTCACCACTGACGGCGAACTGGCTAACCGCCTGATGCACCCTTCCTACGAGATGGACCGTGAATACGCGGTACGTGTGCGTGGCGAAGTCGATGACGAGATGATCGAGCGCTTGAAAGCAGGCGTCGTCCTAGAAGACGGTCCGGCCAAGTTCACCGACATCAAGCAAGCTCCAGGTGGCGAAGGTTTCAACCACTGGTACCACTGCGTGGTGATGGAAGGTCGCAACCGCGAAGTTCGTCGCTTGTGGGAATCCCAGGGCCTGGTGGTCAGCCGTCTGAAGCGTGTGCGTTTCGGTCCGGTGTTCCTCAACTCCGACCTGCCGATGGGTCGCTGGCGCGAAATGAGCCAGTACGAAGTCGACATTCTGAGTGCTGAAGTGGGCCTGACGCCTGTGGCCATGCCGCAGATGAACGCCAAGAGCAAAGACAAGCTCGATCGCATGCAGCGTAAATCGTCGCGTCCGATGGGCAAGACTGAGCGCGTGCGTTCGTTGCGTCCTGCCATCGGCAACCAGACCGCTGCTACGCCGCGTGACTCCCGTGAACCGCAAATCGAAGGCGAGCGTCCAGCCCGCAAACCAGCAGCGCCACGCGCTGATGGCGAGCGCGGTCCACGCACGCCACGTCCGGCCAATGGTCGCACCGAGCGCGGTGAAGGCCGTGGTGCGCCAAGCGGTGGTCGTAGCGATCGCGGTGCTCCTCGTGGTGATTCGAGTCGCGGTACGCCAGTGGCGGATCGTCCGGCCGACACCAAGCGCCCGGCCAAGCCGGTCGGCAAGAAACGCCCAGGCATCGTTTTGGTCGACAAGGACACGCCATCGGGCAAACGCCGTGGCGCGCCAGCCGGTTCGGGCCAGCGTCCGGGCTTTGGTCGTCGCAAGCCGGAATGAAGCAGCGGTAAGTTTCGAGCTGCAAGCTGCAAGTGAAAAACGCCAACCTTAGGGTTGGCGTTTTTTTTGGGTCTGGCTTTAGTGACGGGGTGAATATTAGGGCCTCTTCGCGGGCGAGCCTCGCTCCTACGCAGGTATTGCGTCGCCTTTGTAGGCGCGAAGCTTGCCCGCGAAGGCGTCGGCCGGGTTAAACCCTAAAACACAAACCGCCCATCAAACACCGGCTCATCATCGAGCGCCAACACGCCACCGGAGAAAATCAGGTCCAGGTGATGGCTGCCCTTGGCCCCGCCACCCAACCCCAGGTGCAAGCCGCAATGGCGCTCCTCGAACCCGGCGTTGCGCGCATACAGATCCTTCACGCCCTCGTTGGTGCCAATGCCCAACTCTTCGATCCGCCGGTTCGACGGATTGGCATCCAGGTACTTGTTGAAATCATGTTCAAGCCCCGGCACGTCCGTGGCGATTCTGCTGATGGTCGAGTTCTCGATCCACAACTCCAGCGGCGATTCCAGCACCCCGTACTTGCGCGCAAACGGAATCGTGCTGAGGAACGTCCCCATGAACTTCACCCGCCCATTAATCTCCTCGCTGTGGGTAGCAATCTCACCGGGCGCCAGATCAAAGTTGCCGACGCCGTTGATGTCCGTCCACTTCTTGATACTGCTCAGCGGTGTTTCAAACCACGAGCCGTGGTCATCTTTGAAACTGAGGGTCGTCGCGTGGGACATGCGCTGGATCAAGTGGCTGTTCAACCCGGCAATGCGTTGCGGGGTGACACTGAAGGTGTCGTAGAAGTAATCGCCGTAATCCTTGAACAGCAGCGACTTTTTCCAGTTTTGCGCCATCACCCCTTGCAGCGCGCGGAGGAATTCCGGGCCTTCGGGGCGCGGGTTGGGCAGGGTGGAAGAGTCGTAGAAGAAAATGTACAGATCGCTGTCGGCAATCGCCTGGGCCAGAAAATCCGTGGGTTCCAGATCCAGGCGCATGGCGCTGAAACTGAACAGTGAGCTGTTACCGGCCTGTTCGGCGATGGCGCCGGTCAGTGCCTCGTAATCGGCGGTGTGGCCGAGCAGGACCTTCGCCGGATTGATGCCGACAAGGGCCGGGTGTTGTTCGAGGTAGTAAAGGAAATGCGAGATAGCGCGTTGCTTATCCATGTAGTCCTCCCTGACAAACCGAGCAAATGTGGCAGGCACAACCGGCCGGATCGTGCCCGCCGGAGTGGCTTACAGAGGCCACATCGCCGTGCCGAACGGAACAACCGCGTCGGCTTGCATCATTTCAACGGCGGCTTCATGGGTCGGTGCTTCAAACCAATCGTCCAATTGCAGTTCAGTTTCCAAGTCTTTGTCCAGTTGCATAAGTGAATCTCCCAGATGACTTTTACGACTGTTGAATAGAAACAGCGGCGTGTTTTTCAATCAGTGAATAACTCGCCAACTTGTCGATTGATGCGGTCCGGCAAGTCGCTGAAAACCTAGTTCACAGGGTTTTGGAATGCAAAAAAATAATTAAATAAGATTTGTTTGAATTTTTTATTCCATTTTTTAACCGCGAATTTCTTTATAAAAAACAGAAAACTGACTCAACCTTTTCCTTAGGAAGCTTCCTAACGTCAATTTGCAGTCAGCCTTCGGAAAGATCTGATTTGGCAAGTTTTCGTTACGGCGTGTAACGGGTAATTTACGAAATCCACCGTCAACATTCATGGATTAAGCCAATTTTTAAGGTTGTAAGGAAAACCTTCCGCATTGCCGTTCTCGGATGATCGCGAAAGGCTCTGGCGCGCTTGTTTCGGCAACGTATGAAGGGTGAGATGCGCCCCATGCCTGCCGTGCAGGTGCATAACAAGAAGGAGGCGCAATGAACGCCGTGACTCATCTCCATCTCTCCCCGTGGGCCGGTTTTTTACTCGCCTGCGTCGATGACCTGCAAAGGTCTGACTTCTTATTTGCAGCCGCCCGGCACCCCCGAGGCGGACACAGGCAATCCCGGCAACCGACGCGCTGATTCAGCGGTGTCTGGCAGCAGGGGGTTAGCGGTGTACAATGCGCCGCGTTTTAACTGTGACCTCCTGCGCATCTGCGCAAATTTCAAGGCTACCCGTCTTGTTCACTCCGCCGCGCCACAAGCGTGTCGGGTTCGATTTCGTCACAGATAAAAACAAACAGGTGACGCATGACCGTTGTTAATACGCTGAACTCCTGGTGCTTGCGCTGGGGTTTGATCGGCGCTGCTTGAAATTGCAACCGAGCAGCAACGTCTACTGAACATCATCAAACCTTGCGTGAGACCCTTTTCATGAGTGGACAAAACTCGCATTCAGGCGAGCTGAAACGCGGCCTGAAAAATCGCCATATTCAACTGATCGCCCTCGGTGGCGCGATCGGTACCGGGCTGTTCCTCGGCTCGGCGGGCGTCCTCAAATCCGCCGGCCCGTCGATGATCCTCGGCTATGCCATCTGCGGCTTCATTGCGTTCATGATCATGCGCCAGCTCGGCGAAATGATTGTTGAAGAGCCGGTCGCCGGTTCGTTCAGCCACTTCGCGCACAAATACTGGGGCGGTTTCGCCGGTTTCCTGTCGGGCTGGAACTGCTGGATTCTGTACATCCTGGTGGGCATGTCGGAGCTGACGGCGGTCGGCAAGTACATCCACTACTGGGCGCCGGACATTCCGACCTGGGTTTCGGCCGCCGGTTTCTTCGTGCTGATCAACCTGATCAACCTGGCCAACGTCAAAGTCTTCGGCGAAGCCGAGTTCTGGTTCGCGATCATCAAGGTCGTGGCGATCGTCGGCATGATTGCTCTGGGCAGCTATTTGCTGGTCAGCGGTAATGGCGGCCCGCAAGCGTCGGTGAGCAACCTGTGGTCCCACGGTGGCTTCTTTCCGAACGGTGTCAGCGGTCTGGTGATGGCCATGGCGATCATCATGTTCTCCTTCGGTGGCCTGGAAATGCTCGGTTTCACTGCGGCGGAAGCCGACAAGCCGAAAACCGTGATCCCGAAAGCCATCAACCAGGTGATCTACCGGATCCTGATTTTCTACATCGGCGCCCTGGTCATTCTGCTGTCGCTGACGCCATGGGACAGCCTGCTGGCGACCCTCAACGCGTCGGGTGATTCCTACAGCGGCAGCCCGTTCGTGCAAGTGTTCTCGATGCTCGGCAGCAGCACCGCCGCGCACATCCTCAACTTTGTGGTCCTGACCGCAGCGTTGTCGGTGTACAACAGCGGCACTTACTGCAACAGCCGCATGCTGCTGGGCATGGCCGAACAGGGCGATGCGCCAAAAGCGCTGGCGAAGATCGACAAGCGCGGCGTGCCGGTGCGTTCAATCCTGGCGTCGGCAGCGGTGACGTTGATTGCCGTGCTGCTGAACTACCTGATCCCGCAAAACGCGCTGGAACTGTTGATGTCGCTGGTGGTGGCTACCCTGGTGATCAACTGGGCGATGATCAGCTTCTCGCACTTCAAGTTCCGCCAGCACATGAACAAGACCAACCAAACGCCGCTGTTCAAGGCCCTGTGGTACCCATACGGGAACTACATCTGCCTGGCGTTCGTGGCGTTCATCCTGTGCGTGATGCTGTTGATTCCAGGGATCCAGATCTCGGTGTACGCGATCCCGGTGTGGGTCGCGTTCATGTGGATCTGCTATGGCATCAAGAACAAGCGTCGTGATGGTGCTGCTGTGGTCGTTTCCGCGACCAAGTGAGAAAAGGATGACAACGAAAAAGCCGGCTTCTGCCGGTTTTTTTGTCTGCGGTCCTACGCGTGGTGACGATAGACTGCCTCGCCAATCCAATCAGTCGGGAGCCAGGCATGGGCGAAGGGCAAACACATTTTGAGATCGAAAACGCAACGCTCGGGCGTGAAGACGTCCAAGCGTTGATCGACCAACACGCCGGTCCGTTGCGCTTCATTGGCGTTGACTTCACTGATGCTGATCTGTCGAGGCTGGTGCTGGATCGTTGCGAGTTTCAGCGCTGTACCTTGCTGCGCAGTCAGTTTCTCGGCGCGCGTCTTGAGGGCACTCAGTGGAAGGGTTGCCGAGGGGCGCATGCGATTTTCGAAGCGACGCACTTGCTCGAAGCATCGTTCAACAATTGCGATTTGAACAATACGCGGTGGCAGCGAGCCAAACTGGCGCAAGTCGTTTTCAGCGGCTGCAAGCTGACGGGTGCCAACTTCAGTCATTGTTCGAGTCTGGGCCTGACGTTCAGTGAAACCCGGCTCAACAGCGCTTTTTTGCCGGGAATGTCCTTCGCCAGAAGCATACTGAACAACCTGGACTTTTCAGAAGCAGACTTGAGTGATGCGGATTTTCGCAAAGCCGAGTTTGTCGATTGCAGCCTGGCCCACGCACGTATCAATGGTGCGACGTTCGCTGGGGCGGATTTGCGTGGGGCCGATTTAAGCGGTTTTCGCCTCAACGACGCCAAACTGTTCAAAGGAGCGGTGATTTCTCGCGCGCAGGCTTCGATGTTGCTATCAGAGCTGGGCCTATCAGTCGCATAACGCGAATCTCAGAAACAACAAACCCGGCCATGTGCCGGGTTTGTTGATTTCAATGTTTACAGTGGAATCTGTGGTGGCAGCAATTACTTTTCATCCAGGAAGCTCTGCACCGACGCATTGAAAAACGCCGGGTCCTGGATAAACGCGAAATGGCTGACATTCGGCAGGATCAGCAGGCCGGCGCCGGGGATGGCCGATGCCATGTACTCGGTGTGTTCGCGTTTGATCGCCTCGTCGTGGTCGCCGTCAACGATCAGTACCGGGCTTTTGATTTTCGCCAGGTCTTCGCTGGTCCAGTTTGGTTGGCTCGCCCACATGTGGCTGATTTGCTCTACGAACGCATCGTATTCCTTGGGCGTCGGCGACAGCTTCGCGTATTCCTTGCCGGCGCGTTCGATGTAGGCGGCGAAGGTCGGGTTTTTCTCGACGCCTTCCTTAACCCCCGAGGTCTGGGTGTTGGCGGCGAAGGCGAACACTTTGCCGACGCGCTGCGGATAGCGCATCGCCAGATCCAACCCGAGAATCGCGCCGTCACTCCAGCCCACGAAGTCGGCACGCTCGATCTTCAGTTTGTCGAGCACCGCGATGACGTCGTCCGCCATCAAGTCATAACCGTAAGGTCGCGCATCTCGGGAGCTGCGACCATGGCCACGGCTATCGAGTGTGATGACGGTGTGCTTCGCCGAAAGAGCCTTGACCTGATTGCCCCAGTAATCGGAGTTGGCCAGACCGCCGTGCAGCAGCACGACGGGAGAGCCATGGCCGGAGATTGAGTAATAGAGCTTGATGCCGTTGACGTCGGCGCGACCGGTTTTGGCGCTGGTGATCGGGGCAGGGGTGGCCGGCAGTGTTTCCCACCGTTCGACGGCGTGAGCCGCGTTGAATGACAGCAGCAGGTAGAAAGCAGCAAGCAAGCGATGAGGCATAGGTCTCTCCGTTAAAAAGGCCTGATCGGCGTGATCCGGACTCTTTAGCGTAGAACCCAACTGCCAGAAGGCCAGGCACTACGAAGCGCGGCGCTTACACGAAACCCTGTAGGAGCGAGGCTTGCCCGCGAAGGCGTCAGCACATTCAACATTGATGTCGACTGACCCACCGCTTTCGCGAGCAGGCTCGCTCCCACAGTGGATCTGCGCCAAACACACTGCCCGCGAACACCACCCAACCCCTGTAGGAGCGAGGCTTGCCCGCGAAGAGGCCGGCACATTCAGCATTGATGTTGGATGTGCCGACCTCTTCGCGAGCAAGCCCGCTCCCACAGTGGATTTGTGTCGAACACAGCATCCGCGAACACCACCCAACCCCTGTAGCAGCGAGGCTTGCCCGCGAAGGGGCCGGCACATTCAGCATTGATGTTGGATGTGCCGAAGCCTTCGCGGGCAAGCCTCGCTCCTACAGGGTATTCTGGCGACTCTGAATACGGACGCTTTTTTCCATGCTGGTAATCTCCAACAACGTGCATCTGCCGGATGCCGAGATCGAGTTGACTGCTATTCGTGCCCAGGGCGCGGGTGGGCAGAACGTCAACAAGGTCTCCAGCGCCATGCACCTGCGCTTCGACATTCCGGCTTCGTCATTGCCTGAGTTCTACAAAGAACGCTTGCTGGCGCTGCGCGATAGTCGCATCACCAGCGACGGCGTGTTGATCATCAAGGCCCAGCAATACCGCACGCAGGAAGCCAATCGCGCGGATGCGCTGGAGCGGTTGGTCGAGTTGATCCTCAGCGCCACCAAAGTCGAAAAGAAGCGCCGCCCGACCAAGCCGACCCTCGGTTCGAAGAAGCGTCGGCTGGAATCGAAGACCAAGCGCGGCAGCATCAAGGCTGGGCGCGGCAAGGTCGATTTCTAACGGGCGTCTCGTTCTTCGCGATACTTTGGCGCTTGCCGATACAAGTAGACGCTCAGTGCCAGACCGCTCAACGCAGCGAGAGCGGCGAACAGGAAGATCGACGCAAAGCCGAATCCCGCCGCAATTGCACCGGCCAGGGGCCCGGTGATCCCCAGCGACAAATCGATAAACAATGAATAGGCCCCAACCGCCGCGCCTCGACTGGACGCCGGCACCAGGTTGACCGCTTCCACACCCAGCGCCGGGAACACCAGCGAGAAGCCAAAACCGCTCAACGCCGCTCCCGCCAATGCCCAATGCGCATCCGGTGCGAGCCACAGCAGCAACAGCCCCAAGGTTTCCACCGACAGGCAGGCAATCGCCACGCGAAAGCCGCCAAGACGGTTGATCAGGTTGCCGAACAGCAGCCGCGCACCAATGAAGCTGGCACCGAACAGGCTCAAACAGAGCACCGCGTTCGACCAATGCTGCGTGGCGTAATACAGAGTGATGAAGGTGGCGATGGTGCCGAAACCGATCGAGCCCAGCGCCAGGCCGCAGCCGTGCGGCAACACCCGACCCAGCACATGCATAAACGGCAAGCGTTCACCGACCACAATCGGCGCGGCAGTTTTCGGCCAAGCCAGCGCCAGTCCCAACACGGCCAGCAGCACGATGCTCACGCCCATGCTCCACAAACCCATTTGGTCGACCAGCAGCACCCCCAACGGCGCGCCAATGGCGATGGCGCCGTAACTGGCGATGCCGTTCCAGGAAATAACTTTGGCAGTGTTCGCCGCGCCGACCCGGCCGATGCCCCAGCCGATCGAGCCCGAGCCTACGAGGCTTTCCGCGCTGCCCAGCACCAGTCGGCCGATCAACAGGCTGATCAGGCTGAGCATCGGCAGGCTTTGGGTCCAGGCCGAAATCAGCATGAACACACCACTCAAACCGCAACCGGCGAGGCCGTACATCACCGCCAGTTTGCTGCCCTTGTTGTCGATGATGCGCCCGGCGTAAGGCCGGCTGAGCAGGGTGGCCAGGTATTGCACGCTGATCACCAGCCCGGCGATCACCGCGCCGAAACCCAGGTCGCTGTGGACGTAGCCCGGTAATACGGCGAGGGGAATGCCGATGTTGAGGTAGCCGATGAAGGTGAACAGGACGATGGAAACGACTTGCAGCGTGACCGCCAGGGGGCGCTGGTTTTCTGACATGGGTAAAAGTCC
This sequence comes from Pseudomonas nunensis, assembly GCF_024296925.1. Classification (NCBI taxonomy): domain Bacteria; kingdom Pseudomonadati; phylum Pseudomonadota; class Gammaproteobacteria; order Pseudomonadales; family Pseudomonadaceae; genus Pseudomonas; species Pseudomonas nunensis. Next base: position 4,451,177 of record NZ_CP101125.1, on the reverse strand, counting down.
ACGGGGCAGCAGGATAGATAGGCTGCTTATGATAGCGGCGCGAAGGGCGGGCGGTCGTGGAAAAGTAAAACTATTTGCCGGACGGGGATGTATCAGGATTTGGCGGGAGCGACCAGTTGCGTGGTGACCAGAGCGGCGAGGGCGTTTTCTTCGCTGCCGAAACGGGCCAGCAGGGCGGCTTGTTTTTCCGGGGAGAGGCGATTCCAGATCTCGATCATTTTCTCGGCGGTGCCGATCAGAACGCTGGCCTGTGTTTCAGAAAAATCATCGGTCATGGCGGGGTGCTCGGGGTTCAGGCGGTGTGGAAAGCGCATGTTAGCGCTTTCCACACGGTCTGGCATTGCAGGTGTTTCAGTCTTCGCTGTCAGCCTTTCGACTGTCAGTGGCTTCTTTCGGCTCAGGCTGTTGGGCACTGGCTTGTTGCGGGGTTGTCTGCTCAGTTTCGTGCAGGCTTGGGAAGGGGAGATTAGGGATCTCGTGCATGTTCGCGCTCCTCGCAAAGTCTGTTGATAGATCTGGTAGATCCGCGCTTTTACAAAGCTTGGGCAGGATACAGCAGGACAAATGACAAATAGACTTTTATATCCATTTGTTTCGACGGATGGGATTGTCTAGACAGGTCAATAGCAATTACGCAAATCAAATGTGGGAGCGGGCTTGCTCGCGAATGCGGTGTGGCAGTCAATGTTTATGTCGACTGACACTCCGCATTCGCGAGCAAGCCCGCTCCCACAGGGGGATGTGTAATGGCCTGGATTACTTGCAGACTTCAGCAATCGCCTCGGCCAGCAGCGCCAGGCGTGTTGCATCGATGCCCGCCACGTTGGCCCGGCCGGAGTTGACCATGTACACGCTGTGATGATCGCGCAGCTGTTTAACCTGGTCCGCCGTCAGCCCGGTGTAGGAGAACATCCCGCGTTGCACGCCGATGTGCGCGAAGCGCTCGCGCAAGCCGTGCGGCTCAAGGGCGTCGAGCAAGCCGCTGCGCAGTTGCGCGATACGCAAACGCATGGCTTCCACTTCGTCGGCCCAGAGGCTTTTCAGCTCCGGGTCGCCGAGGATGGTCGCGACCACGGCAGCACCGTGATCCGGCGGCGTCGACCACAGGTTGCGGGCGATGTTGGCCAGTTGGCTGCGAATATCCACCAGTTTCTCAGCGGTCTTCGCGCAGACGATCAGCGCACCGGTGCGGTCGCGGTACAGGCCAAAGTTCTTCGAGCAGGAGCTGGTGATCAGCACTTCCGGCAATGCGTCGACGAACAACCGGGTAGACCAGGCGTCCTGTTCCAAACCATCACCAAAGCCTTGGTAAGCGAAGTCGATCAGCGGCAGCAGGTCGCGGCGGCGCACCACGTCGAGCACCCGGCGCCAATCGTCATGGGACAGATCGAAACCGGTCGGGTTGTGGCAGCAGGCGTGCAGCAGCACCACGTCGCCCTTGGGTGCTTCATTGAGCACAGCAAGCATCGCGTCAACGTCGAGACGATTGTCGCTACCCACGTACGGGTAGTGACTGACCTTGACCCCGGCCGTGGCGAAAATCGTTTCGTGGATCGGCCAGGTCGGGTTGCTCAACCAGACGCCACGGCCCGGCAGCATTTGCGCGATGAAATCCGCGCTCAAACGCAGCGCGCCAGTGCCGCCCGGCGTCTGGGTGACGCCGGCACGTTGCTCGGCGATCAGCGCCGAATCGGCACCGAGCACCAGCTCGTTCATGACTTTGCCAAACGCCGGCTCGCCGTGACCACCGATGTAGGTCTTGGTGGTCTGGCGATCCACCAGGCGCGCCTCGGCGAGTTTCACCGATTGCGGAATCGGCGTCAGGCCCTGGGAATCTTTATAGACGCCCACGCCAAGGTCGAATTTGCGCGGGTTGGGGTCCTGCGCATAGGCCTCCATCAGGCCGAGAATCGGGTCGCCGGGTACTCGGCCGATGGCGTCGAAATGCATTATTTGCGGCCCTCGGCGTCCTTGGCCACGTCATCAGTGCGCGCGGCCATGATGAAGTCGTTGCGGTGCAGGCCCTTGATGGAGTGGCTCCACCAGGTCACGGTGACTTTGCCCCACTCGGTCAGCAGGCCCGGGTGGTGACCTTCGGCCTCGGAGATTTCACCGACCGCGTTGGTGAACGCCAGGGCGTGCTTGAAATTCTTGAACAGGAAAACCTTTTCCAGCTGCATCACGCTGTCGCGAACTTCGATGTTCCAGTCCGGGATCTGCTTGATCAGTACCGGCAGTTCTTCGTCGCTGACCTGAGGGGCGCCGGCTTGGCAGGCTTCGCAGTGGGCTTGGTTCAAAGCGGACATGGTCTGTTTCCTGTATCGAATGTTTTTTTATATGGGCTTTATCGGCCGTCAATGCCGACACGCTAAACCAAAGCCGCGCCGACTGACAGGCTCACTTGTCAGTAAAAGTCGCGGTTCACGCGGCCTTGGGTTTCGGTGGGAATTTCGGTGCGTGCAAGCCCAACTGCATGCCTTGCTTGACCATGGCCATGATGTCTTCGTGGGCCACGTCGAACAGGCGCTTGAGGTTGGGCAGCACAAAGTACAGCGGCTGCAGGATGTCGATGCGATACGGCGTGCGCATGCATTCCAGCGGATCGAAGGCTTGATGCTCCGGTTCGTCCGACATGCAGTAAACAGTTTCTTTAGGCGAGGACAGAATGCCGCCGCCGTAGATGCGCAGGCCCTCTGGGGTATCGACCATGCCGAACTCGATGGTCATCCAGTACAGGCGCGCCAGGTACACGCGTTCTTCCTTGGTGGCCTGTAGGCCGAGTTTGCCGTAGGTGTGGGTAAATTCAGCAAACCACGGGTTGGTCAGCAGCGGGCAGTGACCAAAGATCTCGTGGAAAATGTCCGGCTCTTGCAGGTAATCCAGCTCTTCGCGGGTGCGGATAAACGTCGCCACCGGAAACTGCTTGTTGGCGAGCAATTCGAAAAAGGTCTGGAAGGGGATCAGCGCCGGAACCCGGGCCACTTGCCAACCGGTGGTTTCACCGAGGACTTTGTTGATCTCACCCAGTTGCGGAATGCGGTCGTGGGGCAGACCGAGTTTTTCGATACCGTCCAGGTACTCCTGGCACGCACGCCCTTCAATCACTTTCAGTTGGCGAGTGATCAGCGTGTTCCACACCGCATGTTCTTCGGCGGGGTAGTCGATAAAACCTTGCGCATCGGGCTCGCGAGCCACGTATTGCGTCTGCTTCATGCTGCTCTCCTGCTAGGGGGAAGTCGTTCTTGTTATGTACAGCTATGGACTTAGAGATACCCCAAGGCGTGCGGTGATGCAGCAAGTGGTTCGGGTCGCGTGTAGGAGAAATCCGTATTTTTCGTAAAGTTTTCGTTACGGATTGGCGGTTGTGGCGCAGGTATTGAGTTTTCCGGGTTTGAAAAGCGCTCTGGGTGTCACATAATCTTGACGACTATCTGAGTGTCCTCGCAGAAAAATACCCCCGAGGACACCGCAATCCCCCTTGTGGGAGCGGGCTTGCTCGCGAAAGCGGTCTGTCTGGCACATTAATGTTGGATGTGCCGGCGCCTTCGCGAGCAAGCCCGCTCCCACAGGGTGAAGTGTTTGGCATCCAATTCACTCACCGCTTTTTCAGGCCTTTTATATGCGTATCAAAGTCCACTGCCAAAACCGTATCGGCATCCTGCGCGACATTCTCAACCTGCTGGTGGAATACGGGATCAACGTCGCGCGCGGCGAGGTCGGCGGTGAGCATGGCAACGCGATCTACCTGCACTGCCCGAACCTGATCAACATCCAGTTCCAGGCGTTGCGTCCGAAATTCGAGGCGATTGGCGGGGTATTCGGCGTCAAGCGTGTAGGGCTGATGCCCAGTGAACGTCGGCACATGGAGCTCAACGCGTTGCTCGGCGCTCTGGAATTCCCGGTGTTGTCGATCGACATGGGCGGCTCGATCGTCGCGGCCAACCGCGCGGCGGCGCAGTTGCTCGGAGTGCGGGTGGACGAGGTGCCGGGGATTCCCTTGTCCCGTTACGCCGAAGATTTCGATTTGCCGGAACTGGTGCGCGCCAACAAGTCGCGGATCAACGGACTGCGGGTGAAGGTCAAGGGTGACGTGTTTCTCGCCGACATCGCCCCGCTGCAATCGGAGCATGACGACAGCGAGGCCATGGCCGGCGCGGTGTTGACGTTGCACCGGGCGGATCGGGTCGGCGAGCGCATCTACAACGTGCGCAAACAAGAGCTGCGCGGTTTCGACAGCATCTTCCAGAGTTCGAAAGTCATGGCCGCAGTGGTGCGCGAGGCCCGGCGCATGGCGCCGCTGGATGCGCCTCTATTGATAGAAGGCGAAACCGGCACCGGCAAAGAACTGCTGGCGCGGGCCTGTCACCTGGCGAGTCCGCGAGGGCAGTCACCGTTGATGGCGCTTAATTGCGCTGGTCTGCCGGAATCCATGGCCGAGACCGAGTTGTTCGGTTACGGCCCTGGCGCCTTCGAAGGGGCGCGGGCCGAAGGCAAGCTCGGGCTGCTGGAGCTGACGGCGGGCGGTACGTTGTTTCTCGATGGCGTTGGGGAAATGAGTCCGCGCTTGCAGGTGAAATTACTGCGCTTCTTGCAGGACGGTTGCTTCCGCCGTGTAGGCAGTGATGAAGAGGTTTACCTGGACGTGCGGGTGATCTGTGCGACCCAGGTGGACTTGTCCGAGTTGTGCGCCCGCGGCGAGTTTCGCCAGGATTTGTATCACCGCTTGAACGTGCTGTCGTTGCACATCCCGCCACTGCGCGAATGCCTCGACGGTTTGACGCCGCTGGTGGAGCACTTCCTCGACCAGGCCAGTCGGCAGATCGGTTGCCCGCTGCCGAAACTGGCGCCGACGGCCATGGAGCGGCTCAGTCATTACCATTGGCCGGGCAATGTGCGGCAGTTGGAAAACGTGTTGTTCCAGGCGGTTTCGTTGTGCGAAGGCGGGACCGTCAAGGCCGAACACATTCGCTTGCCGGACTACGGCGTGCGTCAGCCGCTTGGCGACTTCTCGCTGGAAGGCGGGCTGGATGCGATTGTCGGGCGCTTCGAGAAAGCGGTGCTGGAGCGGTTGTATTCCGAGCATCCGAGCAGTCGGCAGTTGGGCAAGCGGTTGGGGGTTTCGCATACGACCATTGCCAATAAGTTGCGTGAGTATGACGTCGGCAAAGAGCCCGGCGCTTAGCGCTTTGTAGCAGCTGTCGAGCACCGCGAGGCAGCGTTCGGCGACAAAGTCGTCGTGAAATCAGACCGAGCGTTGTGTCATGTCGACCGCGTGCCTAGGGTTTACGACGACTTCGTCGCCGAACGCAGCCTCGCGGTGCTCGACAGCTGCTACGGGGCTCGTGAGGCTGAGCCTTGCCACCAAACGGCATAACACCGCCGGTTTTTCGACTTCGACACAATCCCTTCATCCCCTCCAAACCCCTCAAGTCCTTTGTTTGCCGGGCCCCGGGCCGTCAGAAAAAAGTTGGTCTGCAAATTGCTTAAGGCTCATCAGTACAGCAGTGGGCGGCAAACGTCCGGCATGCAGAGGATTAAGTGTGGATAAGTACCTTTATGTGGCAATGACCGGCGCCAGCCAGAATGCACTGGCGCAGAAGGCTCACGCGAACAACCTGGCGAACATCTCCACCAACGGTTTTCAAAAGGACCTGGAACAGGCCCGTTCGATGCCGGTGTTTGGTGACAGCTTTCCGGCGCGTGCCTTTGCCATGAGCGAACGTCCGGCCACTGACTTCTCGCCAGGTTCGATGGTGGAGACTGGTCGTGACCTCGACGTGGCCGTGACCGGCAACGGCTGGATCGCGGTGCAGAGCCCCGATGGCAGCGAAAGCTACGTGCGCACCGGCAGCCTGAACATTGACGCCCTCGGCGTGCTGCGTGCCGGCAACGGCATGCCGGTGATGGGCAATGGCGGGCCGATTGCCGTGCCGCCCGAGCAGAAAATCGAAGTGGGCGAAGACGGCACCATCAGCATTCGTTCGATGGGCGAAGGCCCGCGCGTGATGGCCGAAATCGACCGCATCAAACTGGTCAACCCAGACCTGAAGAACATGACCAAAGGCCTGGATGGTTCGATCCACACCAAGGACGGCAAACCGGCGCAAGCCGATGCAGGCGTCAAGCTGGTGTCCGGGTTCCTGGAGTCGAGCAACGTCAACGCCGTGGAAGAAATGACCTCGGTGCTGGCCTTGTCGAAGCAGTTCGAGCTGCACATCAAGATGATGAACACCGCCAAAGACGATGACCAGGCCATGGCTCGGGTCTTGCAGATCAGCTAATTACCAGAACGTCGCGCCGTAAAACAGGCGCACGAGGAGAATCGAAATGCTTCCGGCTCTATGGGTTGCCAAAACAGGTCTGTCCGCCCAGGACACTAACCTGACCACCATTTCCAACAACCTGGCGAACGTATCGACCACGGGTTTCAAACGTGATCGCGCCGAGTTCCAGGACTTGCTGTACCAGATCAAACGCCAGCCAGGCGCCCAGTCGACCCAGGACAGCGAACTGCCGTCCGGTCTGCAATTGGGTACCGGTGTGCGCATCGTCGGCACCCAGAAAAACTTCTCGGCCGGCAGCCTGCAAACCACCGAGCAGCCGCTGGATTTGGCGGTCGACGGTCGCGGTTTCTTCCAGATTCTGCAACCGGACGGCACCACGTCCTACACCCGTGACGGCACGTTCCACCTCGACTCCAACGGCCAGATTGTGAACGCCAGCGGTTTCGCCCTGGAACCAGCGATTGTCATCCCGAACAACGCCCAGACCTTCACGGTCGGTACTGACGGCACGGTGTCCATCACTGTTCCTGGCAACCCGGCTTCCCAGGTGATCGGCAACTTGCAAACCGCCGACTTCATCAACCCGGCCGGCCTGCAAGCCGTGGGTAACAACCTGTTCCTGGAAACCGCTGCCAGTGGCGCGCCGCAAGTCGGCACGCCGGGCCTGAACGGTTTCGGTACCACGCTGCAGAACACCCTGGAAGGTTCCAACGTCAGCACCGTTGAAGAGATGGTCAACATGATCACCACTCAGCGCGCCTACGAGATGAACTCCAAGGTGATCTCCACCGCCGACCAGATGCTCTCGTTCGTAACGCAGAATCTGTAATCAAGTCTATGGGGCGGCCATCGGTCGCCAGCAACACCGTGAGGTAGGGTCATGAATCGCTTTGTATCTGTTCTGGCACTGAGTGGGGTAGTCGCACTCGCGGGCTGCGTCGCGCCGACGCCCAAGCCCAATGACCCGTATTACGCCCCGGTGTTGCCGCGCACGCCGTTGCCGGCTGCCGCCAACAATGGCTCGATCTATCAGGCCGGTTTTGAACAGAACCTGTACAGCGACCGCAAGGCTTTCCGGGTTGGTGACATCATCACCATCACCCTGAACGAAAGGACCCAGGCCAGCAAAGGCGCCAACTCGCAGATCGACAAGACCAGCAAGACCGGCATCGGCCTGTCTTCGCTGTTTGGCGGTGGCTTGAGCACCAATAATCCGGTGGGCAGCGGCGACCTGAGCCTGGACGTCGGCTACAGCGGCGACCGTGCCACCAACGGCGCCAGCAAGTCCGGCCAGAGCAACAGCCTGACCGGCTCGATCACCGTGACCGTCGCCGACGTCTTGCCCAACGGCATTATTGCCGTGCGCGGCGAGAAGTGGATGACCCTCAACTCGGGCGATGAGCTGGTGCGGATTGCCGGCCTGGTGCGCGCCGATGACATCGCCACCGATAACACCGTGTCGTCGACCCGCGTCGCCGATGCACGTATCACCTATTCGGGCACCGGTGCGTTTGCCGATGCGAGTCAGCCAGGCTGGTTCGACCGTTTCTTCCTCAGCCCGCTGTTCCCTTTCTAGGTGGCTACGTTGAACTTCAGAAGTCTCATGGTCGCTGCCTTGTTGATGTCCGCAGCCTTCACCGCTCAAGCCGAGCGGTTGAAGGACATCGCCAGCATTTCCGGCGTGCGGTCCAACCAATTGATCGGTTACGGCCTGGTGGTCGGGCTTAACGGCACCGGCGACCAGACGACCCAGACCCCGTTCACCCTGCAGACCTTCAACAACATGCTCTCGCAGTTCGGGATCAAGGTACCGCCGGGTTCGGGCAACGTGCAGTTGAAGAACGTCGCGGCGGTGTCGATCAGTGCGGACTTGCCGGCGTTTGCCAAGCCGGGTCAGCAGGTCGATATCACCGTGTCCTCCATCGGTAACTCCAAGAGCCTGCGCGGCGGCACCTTGCTGCTGACGCCACTTAAAGGTATCGACGGCAACGTCTACGCCATCGCCCAGGGCAACCTGGTGGTCGGCGGTTTCGATGCCGAAGGTCGTGACGGTTCGAAGATCACTGTCAACGTTCCGTCGGCCGGTCGTATCCCTGGCGGTGCGTCGGTCGAGCGTTCGGTGCCGAGCGGTTTCAACCAGGGCAACAGCCTGACCCTGAACCTCAACCGTTCCGACTTCACCACCGCCAAGCGCGTGGTCGACAAGATCAACGACCTGCTCGGTCCTGGTGTTGCCCAAGCTATCGACGGCGGTTCGATCCGCGTCACCGCGCCACTCGATCCGAGCCAGCGCGTCGACTACCTGTCGATCCTCGAAAACCTTGAAGTCGATCCGGGTCAGGCGGTGGCGAAAGTCATCATCAACTCGCGGACCGGCACCATCGTGATCGGCCAGAACGTGAAAGTGTCCCCGGCCGCCGTGACCCACGGCAGCCTGACCGTGACCATCACCGAAGACCCGATCGTCAGCCAGCCCGGTCCTCTGTCCAATGGGCAGACGGCGGTCGTGCCGCGCTCGCGGGTCAACGCCCAGCAAGAAGCCAAGCCAATGTTCAAGTTCGGTCCGGGCACCACCCTCGACGAAATCGTTCGTGCGGTGAACCAGGTCGGCGCGGCGCCAGGTGACTTGATGGCCATCCTTGAAGCACTGAAACAGGCCGGCGCGCTGCAAGCCGACCTGATCGTGATCTGAGGACCGCACCCATGGACATGCGCAAGAGCGGCACGCTCAGCACCAGCGACTCGGGTTCTTACTCCGACCTCAATCGTCTGAACCAGCTCAAGATCGGCGACAAAAACAGCGACGGCAACATGCGCAAAGTAGCGCAGGAATTCGAATCGCTGTTCCTCGGTGAAATGCTCAAGTCCATGCGCTCGGCCACCGACGAACTGGGCAAGGACAATCCGCTCAACACGCCGGCTGCCAAGCAATACCAGGAAATGTCTGACCAGCAGATGGCCGTGTCCATGTCTCGCGAAGGCGGCGGTATTGGCCTGGCGGACGTGTTGATGCGTCAGATGTCGAAGAACAAACCGCTGGCTCCGGGTGAGGCAGCGGCGAACTCCGCAGCCAAGCAGGAAGCAGCGAAAGCCAAGGTCGAGGCAGTCACCACGCCGGTAGCCGCCGGTACGGTCGCCACGAACGGCCCGTTGTCGCGCCTTAACGGCGAGCGTCCATTGTGGGCTTCGCGTGGGGTCAAGGCGCCGACAGCGACGGCCGCTCACAGCAATGACGTGGCGCTGCTCAACCAGCGGCGCCTGGCCTTGCCGCCGAGACTGGCCGACCGTTTGCTCGCCGGCCTGGTGCCGTCCACCGCGACCAGCACCACAACCGCCGCCACCTCCCTGAAAAACCTGTTGCCTGAGCGCGCCACCGCTACGGCGACCGGTACTGGTCCGTTGTACAACGGCGACTGGCTGCCGTCGCCAACGTCATCGGCGTCGAGCGGGCAGATGCAGATTTACGGTCGCGCGATGGCGCAGATTCCTCTCGCACCGGCCAAGAAAGCGTTCAGTTCCGCCGACGAATTCGTCAACACCATGCTGCCGATGGCCAAGGAAGCTGCCGACCGGATTGGCGTCGATCCGCGTTACCTGGTGGCCCAGGCCGCGCTCGAAACCGGTTGGGGCAAATCGGTCATGCGCGCCCAGGATGGCAGCAGCAGTCACAACCTGTTCGGGATCAAGACCGGCAGCAGTTGGAAGGGTGATTCGGCGCGGGCGATCACCAGCGAATTCAGGGATGGCGCGATGGTCAAGGAGACGGCCGAGTTCCGTTCCTACGCCTCTTACAAGGACAGCTTCCATGACCTTGTGACGTTGCTGCAATCCAATAATCGCTATCAAGATGTCGTGAAGTCGGCCGATAACCCAGAACAGTTTGTGCGTGAGTTGCAAAAGGCCGGTTATGCAACCGACCCGAACTACGCCAGCAAGATTTCGCAGATAGCCAAGCAGATGACGAGTTACCAAAACTACGCTGCGGCGGGCGCTACCACCACGCCTTTATAGGCACAAGGCATAAGGTCTGAACCATGAGTTTGCTCAATATCGGGATGTCGGGTCTGGCGGCTAGCCAATCCTCCCTGGCTGTCACAGGCAACAACATTGCCAACGTCGACACCGCCGGTTATTCACGTCAGCAAACCGTGCAGGGCACCAAGGCCTCGCAGCAGTACGGGAACGTCTTCATCGGCACCGGTACGACCCTGGCGGATGTGCGCCGGGTGTACAACTCTTACCTCGATTCGCAATTGCGCACGGCCACTTCGCTGAACAGCGAAGCCGCCTCGTACCTGGACCAGGCCACGCCACTCGACGCCTCGCTGTCCGACACCAACACCGGCCTGACCGGCGTGTTGCAGAAGTTCTTCACATCGATGCAGGGCGTCTCGACCTCGGCGACCGACGATACCTCGCGCCAGTCGGTACTGACCGGCGCCCAGGCGTTGAGCGCGCGTTTCAACAGCATCGCCAAACAGTTGAATGACCAGAACACCACCATCAATGGCAGCCTGGCTGACATGGCGGCCCAGGTGAATAAACTGGCGACCTCGATTGCCAACCTGAACCAGAAGATCGGCGAAATCTCCACCAGCGGTGGCCAGCCGAACGACCTGCTCGACACCCGTAACGAAGCCGTGCGCCAACTGTCCGAGATGGTCGGTGCGCAAGTCGTCGAGCGCGGCACCAGCTACGACATCTACGTCGGCAGCGGCCAGCCATTGGTGATGGGCAACACCACCAATACCCTGGAAACCGTACCGAGCAAGGACGATCCGTCGCGCATGGCGCTGCAGATGAACCGTGGTTCCAGCACCATCGACATCACGTCGGTGGTTAGCGGCGGCGAAATCGGCGGTCTGCTCAGTTACCGCAAGGAAGTGCTGGATCCGTCGCTCAATGAACTGGGGCGTGTGGCCCTGGTCGTGGCTGACCAGATCAACAGTCAGCAAGCGCAAGGCATCGACAAGAACGGCGAGTTCGGCGCGGCGATCTTCAACAACATCAACAGCGCCGCGCTGATCAGTCAGCGCAGCATCGGCAATGCGAGCAACAGCGCCGGTTCCGGCAACCTGGATGTCACCATCAAGGACACCGGCAAGCTGACCACCAGTGATTATCAGGTGACCTTCAGCAGCGCCACGGACTACAGCGTCAAGCGTTCCGATGGCACCGACATGGGCACCTTCAGCACCACGACCACGCCGCCACCGGTGATCGACGGTTTCAGCCTGTCGCTGAACGGCGGTGCGCTGAGCGCTGGCGACAGCTTCAAGGTGACCCCGACTCGCGGCGCGGCAGCAAGCATCCAGACCGTCCTGACCGACCCGAAAAAAATCGCAGCGGCCGCTCCGTTGACCGGTTTGGCCAGCTCCAAGGCGACCGGCACCTACACCCAGCCGGCGCTCAGCAGCACCCTCGATATCTACAACTCGGCGAACCAGGCCGAGATGCAGACCGCGCTCAAGTACTCGACGCCGGTCAAGATCACCTTTGGTGCCCCAAGCGGTGGCAGCCAGACTTACACCATGACCGACGCCAAGGGCACCTCAATAGGCAGCGGCACCATTGTTCCGGGCCAGGACAACACCCTGAGCCTGAAAGTACCGATGGTCGATGCCAGCGGCAATCCGATCACCGACGGCGGTACGCCGGCGGTGCAGAAGACGTTCACTGTGCAGACCACCGTGGGTGGTTCGCCAGGCACTGGCGAGAGCTTCTCCATGTCGCTGACCGGTGCGGCGTCCTCGGACAACCGCAACGCCCAGGCATTGGTCGGCCTGCAAACCAAGCAGACCGTGGACACCGGTTCGGCGAGCAAGGGCATCAGCCTGACCGACGCCTACAACACGCTGGTGACCAACGTCGGCAGCAAGGCTGCACAGGGCAAGTCCGACAGTGCCGCCACCACGGCGATCCTGACTCAGGCCAAGGGCGCCCGTGATTCGCTGTCCGGGGTCGACCTGGATGAAGAAACCGGCAACCTGGTCAAATACCAGCAGTACTACACCGCCTCTTCGCAGATCATCAAGGCTGCGCAGGAAACTTTCAGCACGCTGATCAACAGCCTTTAAGGAGTCGTAATTCATGCGCATTTCCACCGCCCAGTATTACGAGACAACCGCTGCCAACTATCAGCGCAACTTCAACAAGGCGATCGCGACCAGCAACGAAGCCAGCAGCCTGACCCGCGTCAACACCGCCGCCGATGATCCGCTTGGTGCCGGTCGTTTGCTGCAGTTGGGTCAGCAGAGTGCAATGCTGGATCAGTACACCAGCAACATCAGTTCGACAAAGAGTTCGCTGAGTCTGCAAGAGACCACCCTGGACTCCATCGGCACTGCGTTGCAGCGCGCCAAGGAAATCGCCCTCAGTGCCAACAACGGCATTGCCACCGACGATGACCGTAAAGCCTATGCAGCGGAATTGGGCCAGATCCAGCAACAAGTGCTGGGCCTGATGAACTCCAAGGATTCATCCGGCAATTATCTGTTCTCCGGTTCGAAAACCGACACCCCGCCGTACTCGCAGAATTCCGACGGCACCTACACCTACAACGGTGACCAGACCAGCATCAACCTGGGCATCGGCGACGGCTTGACCGTGGCCAGCAACACCACCGGCTGGGACGCGTTCCAGCAAACCATCAACACCAGCCGCACCCAGGCGGCCATGACCGCGCCGGCGGTGGATGATGGTCGCGTGGTCCTGTCCAACGGCCAGGTGACCAACAGCGCCACCTACGACGCCAAGTTCGCCAGCGGCCAGCCGTACACGGTCACCTTCCTGAGCAGCACTCAGTTGAAGATCACCGACGGGCTGGGCAACGACGTCACGACCGAGGCCAGCCAGAACGGCGCGTTCAGCAACAGCAACGGCGCCAACCAGGTGGTCAACTTCCGTGGCGTTGACCTGAACCTGAACATCAACCTCAAGGCGGGCGACGTAGCGGACACGGTCATTGCTGGCCACACCTTCCAGCTGACGGCTAATCCTGACTCCATCGGGGCGGTGCGCAGCGCCGGTAACCCGTCTACTGCCGTCATCACCGGCGCCACCGTGACCAACCCGACGGCCTACAACGCGGCGTTCCCGTCGGGCGGGGCGGTCCTCAAGTTCACCAGCGCCACCGCGTTTGATTTGTACGCGGCGCCAGTGACGGCCGACAGCCGTCCGGTATCGTCGGGTGCCGTCGTGGCCGGGCCTCCTGCCACCGCCACCGCAGCCGGCGTGACCTTCGCCCTGGGCGGCGGCACACCGGCCGCCGGCGACCAGTTCGCCGTGCAGGCCAATGATCACCAGACCCAGAACGTGCTCGACACCCTGGGCAAGATGATCAACGCGATGAACTCGCCGGTCGACGGCAACACCGTGGCCAAGCAGCAATTCCAGGCCGCCATGGATTCGGGCATTGCGAATCTGGACAGCGCGAGCAACCAAGTGGGCTCGGCCGTTACTTCGATTGGTGCGCGCGGTCAGACGCTGGACGATCAGTCCACGACCAACCAGAGCCTGAGCCTGGCGAACACCGCCACCCAGGGCTCGATTCGCGACTCCGATCCTGCCGAAGTGATGACGCGCCTGACCCTGCAACAGACCATGCTGCAAGCCGCGCAACTGGCGTTCAGCAAGATCACGTCGCTGGGCCTGTTCAACAAGATCTGATGCTGGCCGGGCGCCCTGGCGCCCGGGCCGCTGACCCTCGAATATCTACCGTCTTTTTCCGCGGTTCAAAGGGCTCGCTTTTCCAGGGCGAGCTCGCGCCGCCTGCGAGTCCGCCGTGAATTCACTCCCTCTTGTCAGCCTTGTCATTCCTGCCTTCAATCCGCGCTTTTTCAGTCGGGCGTTGTACAGTGCCGTGACTCAGAGCTATGGCAATCTCGAAATCATTGTGTGCGACGACAGTCGCGGCACTGAAATCGAAGAGGCGGTGATCTCGGTGTCCGGACAAACTGGGGTTGCCGTGCACTACGTACGCAATCCACGGACCCTGGGGATGGTCGGTAACCTGCAGGCCTGCCTGGCAGAAGCGCAGGGCGAGTTCATCAAGTTCCTGTGCGATGACGATCATTTGTTCGCCGCCTGCATCGAGCAGCAGGCCCATGAGCTGATGGCGCGTGAAGAGGTCAGCCTGGTGCTGGCCCAGCGCCTGTTCTGGGACGCCGATGACATGATCTTGCCGGAGCGCCTGGAAAACACTTCGTTGTCTCCGGTGAGCGGTCTGTTCAAGGGTGATGACCTGCTGGGCATTTTCGAGCGCTTCCCGGTCAATATACTTGGCGGGTTCAGCAATGCCCTGTTCCGTCGCAGCGACGTGGTTGAGTTGTTGCCTGCACTGTCCCAGGCGGGCCATTGCTTTGTAGCGACCCTCGATTTCGCGTTGTACGTGTGTCTGCTGCGGCGCGGCAACCTGGTCATGTCCAACAACGTGCTCAGTGTCGAGCGTCTGTATCCGGAGCGCTTGAGCGCCCAGCAGTCGATGAAAGATGCGGTGGAAGTCGAGCGCGAATGGGTCACGCAGATGCTCAAGGCGCGCAACGGCGAATCCGCGCCGGCGCCTGGCTGGATTCGTTACATGCCGTTGGCCCGTGCGGACGAATCACCCCGGGTCTGGGAAGAGTTGCCCTTGAGCCGGACCCTGGGCACCAAGCAAAGCAACCTGGCATGGCGCGTCGGCATCGACAGCGTGAGTTTTGCCGATCTCTATGCGCAATGGCTGGCGTGTCGTGCACTGACCGAGGGGCAGCGCAAGCTGCTGCCGGACACACTGGCGAGCTGGCCGCGCACACCCAGGATTGTGCCGATCATCATCGATGAGCACGGCAGCCGCTCAGCCCTGGAGCTGACCTTGCAGTCGCTGGCGGCGCAAGACTACGCGCCGGAATTGACCCTGGTGCTGTCCGTCTCGTGTACCGAGGCTGAGCTGGAGGAGCGGGTGTTCCACTTGCCCCTTCAGGATGACAGCCTGGCGCAGATCAACGAACTGTTGCCGCAGCTGGATGGCGCCGACTGGTTCTACTTGCTGCGTGCCGGTGATCGACTGGTGGCGCCAGCCTTGCTGGCCATGGCTGATCGGATTGCACTCTCGCGTTCGCTGACCTGCCTGTACAGCGATGAAGGCAGCTTGCGTCAGGGCGAGTCGGCCGAGCCGGCGTTCAAACCTGACTTCAACCTGGACCTGATGCGCAGCTACCCGTACGTAGGGCGCGCCTTGGCGTTTGAGCGTGAACGCTTCCTTGCGCAGGGCGGCTTCGATTCGACATTCGCGGAGCTGGCCCCTCACGATGTGCTCTGGCGCATGGTCGAGAGCGACGGTCCGCAAGTGGTCGGGCACATTGCCGAGGTGTTGCTGGAATCGGCGTTTGACCTGTCCAAATGGTTGTCCCTGCCTGAGGTGGTCGAGACCAATCCCCGGCTGCTGGAGGCACACCTGCAGCGCCTGGGCATTGCCCATGAGATTCGCAGCGGCAGTTCCGATCTGCTCAACCGTGTCGATTACCGCCACGCAAATCGGCCGCTGGTGTCGATCATCATCGTCACCAAGGATCAACACCTCGCGATGCAGCGCTGCGTCGAGAGCCTGCTGGAAAAAACCGTCTACACCGAATACGAACTGTTGCTGGTCGATAACGGCAGCGAGAGCGCCGAAGCCCGTGCCTGGCTGGCCGGCATGGAGCAGTTGGGCAGCGAGCGCATTCGTGTGCTGGCGTATCCGCAACAAGGCAATGCTGCGGCGGTACGAAACTTCGCTGTGGGCGAGGCCAGTGGCGACTATGTCCTGATGCTCAACCCCTACAGTGTGATCACCCAGGGCGATTGGCTGGATGAAATGCTCAATCACGCCCAGCGCCCGGAAGTCGGCGTGGTCGGTGCCAAACTGTTCAACCCGGATGGTTGTGTGCTGCATGCGGGCCTGATCCTCGGCTTGCAAGGCCCGGCCGGCGTACCGTTTTATGGTGAGTCCTTGCAAGCCGCAGGCTATATGTTCCGGTTGCAGGTGGCCCATGACTTGAGTGCTGTCGGCGGCGATTGCCTGATGGTTCGCAAATCGGTGTTCCAGGCAGTGGGCGGGCTGGATGAGCAAAACCTTGCCCTGACGCTGAACGAAGTCGACCTGTGCCTGCGCATCGGCCAGGACGGCTATCTGATCGTCTGGACACCTTTCGCCCGGCTGGCGCTGGGCGCGCGACCGGCCGCCGTAGCCGTGGAAAGTGAACAGGTGTTGCGTGGCCAGGAACAGGACGTGTTCTACAAGCGCTGGTTGCCGATCGTAGCCCGTGATCCCGCCTACAACGTCAACCTGTCGCTGCACGGGGTGGGCGGTTCAAGTTTCAGCCTTGAGCCGGGCCTGCGCACCGGGTGGAATCCGTTTTCCAAAGCGCAGCTGCCGAACGTGCTGGCCTTGCCGCTCAATGCCTCGGCCATCGGTCACTACCGCGTGACACAGCCGATGATCGAGCTGGAAGAGGCAGGCAGGGCCGAGGGCCGCATTCACTACAATATGCCGACGATCATCGAAATCGAGCGACAGTCACCGGACGTGATCATCCTGCAGGGGCGCTACTCCGAAGGCTCGATCAATGAAGTGGCGCCGTTGCAACTCTTCTCCAATGCCCGGCGGATCTACGAGCTGGATGACTATGTCATCGACGTTCCCCATCGCAATGCGCATATCCGCAACATGCCGAACAGGGACGAGATGGAGCGCCTGGTGCGGCGCGCCATCGCGATGTGCGATCGCGTCGTGGTGTCGACCGAACCGCTGGCGAACGTCTTGTCGGACATGCATCACGACATTCGCGTGGTGCCGAACATGTTGGCCAAACACCTGTGGAGCGACATGCGCAGCCAGCGCCGCACCTCGAAAAAACCTCGGGTCGGCTGGGGCGGCGGCACCAGTCACCATGGCGATTTGGCGGTGATTGCCGATGTGGTTCGCGAACTGGCCAACGAAGTCGATTGGGTCTTCTTCGGCATGTGCCCGGATGATCTGCTTCCGTACATGCATGAGTTCCATGGCGTAATCCCGCTGGACAACTACCCGGCGAAACTCGCCAGCCTGAATCTCGACCTGGCGCTGGCGCCGCTGGAGTTCCACATCTTCAACGACTGCAAGAGCAACCTGCGTCTGCTGGAGTACGGTGCGTGCGGTTTTCCGGTGATCTGCTCCGACACCGAAGCCTATCGCGGCTATTTGCCGTGCACGCGGGTCAAGAGCAACTCCACAGATGAGTGGCTGCAAGCCATCCGCATGCACCTGGCCGACCCGGACGCCAGCTACCGCATGGGCGATCAGTTGCGTGAAATCGTCCTGCGCGATTACGTGTTGCGTGGCGATAACCTGCGGTACTGGGAGAACGGCTGGCTGGAAGACTGATCGTTCACGCACCTTCAAAAAAAACAGGCGACTTTGAGTCGCCTTTTTTTTGCCTGCAGGTTCAAGCTTCAGGTTCCGGCTGTCGATAGCTGACCAGGGATTTGGTTTTTTCAACACAAGGCAAGGAAGAAGAAATGTCAGTGATCAATGGAACAAACGGCACGGATACGCTGATCGGAACCAACCAGGATGACGTTATCCATGGACGGGGCGGCGATGACGTACTGATCGGCGGCGCCGGCGCGGACGCGCTCGACGGCGGTGCGGGGTTCGATACGGCGGATTACTCTTGGTCCTCCGCCGGGATCAGCATCGACCTGCGCAGCGGCGTCAGCCTGCCTGGTGTCGGCGGCGATGCCGAAGGCGATACGCTGAAGAGCATCGAGAAGGTCATTGGCAGTGATTACGATGACACCTTCACCACCACGTTGTCCGGCCGAACGCTTGAAGGCGGCAGAGGCAACGACACCTACATCGTCAATGCCGCCGGCGGCAAAATCATTGAACAGAGCGGTTGGGCGGGTGGTTTTGACGATCAAGTCCAGACCAGCCTGGCTCACTATCGCCTGGACGATAACATCGAGCGTCTGACCTATACCGGCACCGGCAAATTTACCGGTTACGGCAATGCCAGCGATAACGTGATCACTGGCGGTGCCAGCAACGACGTGCTGTTGGGTGGCGGCGGCGCCGACCATTTTATCGGCGGTGCAGGGTGGGACACCGCGAGCTACACCGACAGCGCCGAGGGTCTCACCTTTGATCTGAAGTACGCTAACTCCACCTCCGGGATTGCCATTGGCGATACCTACACCGACATCGAAGCGATCCGCGGCTCGAATCACGACGACGTGTTTACCATTGGTGCCGGGTTCAAGGCGCTGGACGGTGCGGGTGGTTTCGACACCGTGGACTTTTGGGGTTCGGAACAGGCAATCACCCTGGATTTGCGCAACGGTGTGGGCAAGCCGGGCATTGGCGGGGATGCTGAAGGCGTTACCTTGAAAAACATCGAGCACGTCATCGGCACCATGTGGGGTGACACCTACGTGATCAACACCCAGGGTGTCACGATTACCGAGCGGGGCTTCGGAGAGGGCATCGACGAAATTCGTACCGGCCTGGCGTCCTACACCCTGGACACAAATGTCGAGTCGCTGACCTACACCGGAAAAGGCTCGTTCACCGGTTACGGCAATGCTGGCGACAACACCCTCACCGGCGGCGCGGGTAACGACGTGCTGTCGGGCGGCGAAGGGGCGGACCACTTGATCGGCGGCGCTGGCCTGGACACCGCGAGCTATGCCGAGAGTACCGAGGGTTTGACGGTCGACCTGACCGCCGGACCACTGATCGCCGGGCAACTGAGCACCGGCGCAGCGCTGGGTGACACCTACGTCGGTATCGAGCGGGTGCTTGGCTCGAACTACGACGACCATTTCCGGGCGATTGACATGCTGATCGGCATCGATGGCGGGGACGGTTTCGATACCGTGGATTATTCCTGGTCCAGCGACGCGCTGAACATCAACCTTCGCGAGCCGGGTACCGGCGCTGACGCCGGGGCCGATAACTTGACCCATGTGGAAAAAATCATCGGTTCGCTCGGGGCCGACACCTTCACCACCTCCATCGGCGGCGTCACTTTCCAGGGCGGCGAAGGTGACGACACCTACATCATCAACACCAGCAACCTGGTGACGATCCTGGATGACGGCCGCAGCAATAACACAGGCGACACCCTGATCCTGAACAACGTCGCCACCGCCGCTGACCTGAATGTCATGCGGGTGGGTGATGATCTTTACCTCAGCAACACCAGCCCTGCGTCCGGAGCAGTTCCGGATAACGGCGTGAAGCTTCAGGATTGGTTCGCCGGTTTCGCCAGCATCGAACACATCCAGACCGCTGACGGCCAGGCCTTCAATTTGCCGACCAGCGCCGATGCTTTCGCCATGCTCGGCTAACAACCTGATCTAAACCCCACCACCATCCCCTGTGGGAGCGGGCTTGCTCGCGAATGCGGTATGTCAGGCAACACTTACGTCCCTGACACCCCGCCTTCGCGAGCAAGCCCGCTCCCACAGGTTCTCTTCCCTTTGGGTGGCTTCCAGCCCACAGAGCTGGCGCGTTTCCTGCAAGTCCCCCTTCATATCGCCATAAAACGAGCACTCGCGCCTCGGCGGGCAGTGCATACAGCGGCGTTGAGCGTTTTATCCAGAAGGCCGGCAAAAGCTTGATACAGCTTGGCCGGGCCCTGTGACGAACAAGAGGGGAAGAGGATGAAGGCAGTTATTTTGGCGGGTGGCCTGGGCACGCGAATCAGCGAAGAGTCGCACCTCAAGCCCAAGCCGATGATCGAGATCGGCGGCAAGCCAATTCTCTGGCACATCATGAAGCAGTACTCCGCGCACGGAATCCACGATTTCGTGATTTGCCTTGGCTACAAGGGCTACGCGATCAAGGACTTCTTCGCCAACTACTTCCTGCACACCTCCGACGTCACCTTCGACATGTGCAACAACCGCATGGACGTTCACCAGAATTACAGCGAGCCGTGGCGCGTGACCCTGATCGACACCGGCGAAGACACCATGACCGGTGGCCGTCTGCGCCGCGCCTCGCGTTACCTGGAAGGCGAACAAGCCTTCTGCTTTACCTACGGCGATGGCGTCTCGGACTTGAACATCGGCGCGCTGGTGGACTTTCACTTGGCCCACGGCAAGCTCGCAACGGTGACCGCCGTGCAACCGCCAGGCCGTTACGGCGCCCTGGAGCGCGACGGTGACAGCGTCAAAGGCTTCATCGAGAAGCCGCGCGGTGATGGCGGCTGGATCAATGGCGGCTTCTTTGTCCTGTCGCCGAAGGTCTTGCCATACATCGCCGACGACCAGACGTCCTGGGAGGCCGAGCCCCTCGCGGCACTGGCCAGCGAAGAACAATTGCAGGCCTTCCAGCACGACGGCTTCTGGCATCCGATGGACACCCTGCGCGACAAGAACCACCTCGAAGCGTTGTGGCTGAGCGGGGAGGCCCCATGGAAACAATGGGACTGAGCCCGGAATTCTGGCGCGGCAAGCGGGTTCTGGTCACCGGGCACACCGGTTTCAAGGGCAGTTGGCTGACGCTGTGGCTGCAAAGTCTGGGTGCCGAGGTCAGCGGGTTCGCCCTTGACCCGTCCACCGAGCCAAGCCTGTTTGAACTGGCGCGGGTGCACGAAGGCATCAACGATCAGCGTGGTGACCTGCGTGACTTGGGCGCCTTGCTTGAAGTGATCGCCGACACCGAGCCGGAAATCGTTTTGCACTTGGCGGCGCAGCCGTTGGTGCGTGAAGGTTATCGCGATCCGTTGGGCACCTATTCCAGCAACGTCATGGGCACGCTCAATCTGCTGGAAGCGATCCGCCAGGTCGGTTGCGTGCGCGCCTGCGTGCTGGTGACCACCGACAAGGTCTACGCCAACAAGGAATGGCTGTGGCCGTACCGCGAAGACGAAGCCCTTGGCGGTCACGATCCTTACAGCAGCAGCAAGGCGTGCTGCGAATTGTTGGCGCAGTCTTATGCGGCGTCGTTCTTCCCGGCCGACAAGCATGACGAACACGGTCTGGCCCTGGCCACGGCCCGCGCAGGCAACGTGCTGGGCGGCGGTGATTTTGCCCCGGAGCGTCTGATCCCGGACGTGCTGAAAGCCTGGTCCGCCGACGAACCCGTGACCTTGCGCTACCCGCAAGCCGTGCGCCCCTGGCAGCACGCGCTGGAGCCGTTGGCCGGTTATCTGCAACTGGCCGCCGGCCTCTACCAACAAGGCCCGGAATACGCCGGTGCGTGGAATTTCGGCCCGAGCGAAGCGGACATGTGCAGCGTCGGCGAAGTGGTCGAGCTGCTCGCCAGTCGCTGGCCGCAAGCCCGAGGCTTGCGCATCGAACCGAGTGATTTGCACGAGGCCGGCCTGCTGCGCCTGGACAGCAGCCGCGCCCGTCAATTGCTCGGTTGGCAACCGCGTTGGTCGTTGCAGCAGTGCCTGACGCAAACCCTCGACTGGCACTTGGCGTGGCAAAACGGCGACGACATGCGCGCCGTGACGCTGGCCCAGTTGAACGTTTACCGAGGCGCGCTGTGAGCGAATTTCTCTTGAACGCGTTGCCGCTGGACGGCTTGTTCAGCGTGCAGCACAAGCGCTTCGAAGACGATCGCGGGCACTTCGCGCGGCTGTTCTGCGAAGGCAGCCTGAGCGCGTTCGGCCAGGCGTTTCATATTCGTCAGATCAACCATTCCTGCACCCGCGCGAGGGGCAGTGTGCGGGGTTTGCATTATCAGAATGCCGATGCACCAGAAGCCAAATTGATCACCTGCCTGCGCGGTGAAGTCTGGGACGTGGCGGTGGATTTGCGCCCCGACTCCGAGACCTTCCTGCACTGGCACGCCGAGCACTTGCGGGCCGGTGACGGCCGCAGCTTGCTGATCCCGGCCGGGTTTGCCCACGGTTTCCAGACCCTCACCGATGACGCCGAATTGCTCTACCTGCACAGCGCCGATTACGCGCCGGCCCACGAGGGCGGGTTGTCGGTGAATGATCCACGGTTGGCGATCGCCTGGCCGCTGCCTGTCAATAATCTGTCAGCCCGGGACGCCAGCCATCCCGTGCTCGATGAACACTTCGCCGGAGTGCGTGTATGAATTGCCGTGGTTGCGCTACGCCGCTGGCCTTGCCGCTGATCGACCTCGGCACCTCGCCGCCGTCCAACGCCTACGTGCGTGCCGATCAACTCGAGCAAGCCGAGCAGTGGGTGCCGTTGAAAGTCGCGGTGTGCCAGCACTGCTGGCTGGTGCAGACCGAGGATTACACCAGCGCCGACAGCCTGTTCGACGCCGAGTATGCGTATTTCAGTTCGTTCTCCAGCACCTGGCTGGCCCATGCCGAGCGCTACGTGAGCGAGATGGTCGAGCGCTTTGGCTTGAGCGCAGACAGCCGCGTGGTGGAAATCGCCGCGAATGACGGTTACCTGTTGCAGTACGTCGCCAAGCGCGGCATTCCGTGCCTGGGCGTCGAGCCGACCCGCAGCACTGCGCAAGCGGCGCGGGAGAAAGGCCTGGAGATTCGCGAACTGTTTTTCGGTCGCGACACCGCCGCGCAATTGGTCAGTGAAGGCTGGTCCGCCGACCTGATGGCCGCCAACAACGTGCTGGCCCATGTCCCGGACATCAATGATTTCCTCGGCGGTTTTGCGACTTTGCTCAAACCGACCGGCGTGGCGACCTTCGAGTTTCCGCAACTGCTGACGCTGATGGCTGGCCAGCAGTTCGACACGCTGTATCACGAGCACTATTCCTACCTGTCCCTGACCGCCGTGCAAACCCTGTGCGCGCGCAATGGCCTGGAAGTCTTCGACGTCAGTCAGTTGTCGACCCATGGCGGTTCGCTGCGGGTATTTGTGCAGCGCCTCGATGGCCAGCGTCGTGACGTGCAACCGGCGGTGCAGCAACAGTTGCAAGCCGAACTCGCGGCGGGCGTGAAAACCCCCGAGTACTACGCGACCCTGGCCCCGGCTGCCGAACGCATCAAGCACGAACTGCTGCGCTTCCTGTTGCAGGCCAAGGCCGAGGGCAAACGCGTGGTCGGTTACGGCGCGGCAGCCAAGGGCAACACCTTGCTCAACTACGCCGGGGTCAAGCCGGACCTGCTCGCGTGGGTCGCCGATGCCAACCCGCACAAGCAGGGCAAGTACCTGCCGGGGAGCCGCATTCCGATTGTGTCGCCGGCCCGGATCGGCCTCGAAAAACCGGATTACGTGTTGGTCCTGCCATGGAACCTGTTGCACGAAGTCAGCCAGCAACTGGCCCAGGTGCGTGAGTGGGACGGCCGCTTCGTGATCGCCGTGCCTGAGTTGACCGTCCTGTGAAGGTGCTGGTCACCGGCGCTACCGGGTTCGTCGGCCGGCATCTGGTCGCGGCGTTGCTCGCCCGGGGTTGTGAGGTGCGCGCCGTGGCGCGCAATGCCGAGACCGCTGCAACTTTGCCGTGGATCAATGACGTGGAATTCATCGCGGCGGATATTCACGCCGCCGACCTGGATATCCCGGCGTTGACCGGGGGCGTCGATGCCCTGGCACATCTGGCCTGGCCCGGTTTGCCGAACTATCAGGCGCTGTTCCATTTCGAGCACAACCTGATGGCCGACTACCGGTTTATCAAAAGCGCGGTCGAGGCGGGCGTGTCGCAGGTGTTGGTCACCGGCACCTGTTTCGAATACGGCATGCAGAGCGGGCCGCTCACCGAGCAATCCGCGCCGCAGCCGAGTAATCCTTACGGGTTGGCGAAAAACACCCTGCGTCTGTTTCTGGAAAACTTGCAGAAGGTTCAGCCATTCACCCTGCAATGGGCGCGGCTGTTTTACCTGCACGGCGAAGGCCAGAACCCCAACAGTTTGCTGGCGGCGCTGGACCGGGCAATCGATGCCGGCGATGCCACTTTCAATATGTCGGCCGGCGAACAGCTGCGCGATTACCTGGCCATCGACACCGCCGCCGATTACCTGGCGGCGATCCTGCAACGCCGGGATTTCAATGGGCTGGTCAATTGTTCCAGCGGCCAGCCGATATCGGTCAGGACACTGGTGGAACAGCGGCTGCGTGAACGCGGCGCATCCATCAGTTTGAACCTCGGCCACTACCCATACCCGACGCATGAGCCGATGGCGTTCTGGGGCGTGGCTGAGCGTCTGCAACAACTGTTGGGAGGCAATCATGAAGCATGAGTTGTATCGGGTCGCTGACCTGCCGGTGTTGCAGAATCGCACCTTCGCCGACCCGCAATCGGCCCGGGCCTCTGCCTGCGCCGACATGGTACTGGTGCAGGATGAACAGAGCGGGTTGATCTTCAACGACGCCTTCGATGCCGACAAGCTCAGCTACGACGCCGACTACCAGAACGAACAGGCGCATTCCGGCCAGTTCCAGCAGCACCTGAGCGATGTGGAAGGGATTATTGCCCGCCACTTCAAGGGCCAGGAGCTGATCGAAGTCGGCTGCGGCAAAGGTTATTTTCTCGAACTCCTCAAGGGCCTGGGCTACGCCATCACCGGCATCGACCCGGCCTATGAAGGCAACAATGCCGACGTGATCAAGGCCCCGTTCACCCGTGGTTTGGGCCTGGCGGCAGACGCCATCGTGTTGCGCCATGTGCTGGAACATATCCAGGACCCGGTGAATTTCCTCGCGCAAATGGCCGAGGCCAATCAGGGCGGGCAGATCTACATCGAAGTGCCGTGCTTCGACTGGATTCTGGAGCACCGCGCCTGGTTCGACCTGTTCTACGAGCACGTCAATTATTTCCGCCTCGATGACCTGCGCCGGATGTTCGGCACCGTGCACGAGGCCGGGCACCTGTTCGGTGGCCAATACCTGTACATCGTCGCCGACCTGTCGACCCTGCGCCTGACCCCTGAACAACCGGTCCCGCGTCTGGACTTGCCTGAGAACTTCACCAGCAGCCTTGAGCGTGCGGTGCAGATCATCCAGGCCAATCCACAGCAGGGTTCGGCTATCTGGGGTGCGTCGTCCAAAGGCGTGATCTATTCGCTGTTCCTGCAACGCGCCGGGGTAGCAGTGGATCGCGTGGTGGACATCAACCCGGCCAAGCAGGGACGTTACCTGCCCCTGAGTGGCGTGCGGGTGTCCTCGCCCCAAGAGGCCATGGATGCGTTGCCTGAAGGCGCCAACCTGTTTGTGATGAACTCTAACTACCTCGAAGAAATCAAGCGGATGACCGGTGGACGCTACGTCTATCACGCCGTAGACAGCGCTTCGTTCCAGTGACTATTGAGACTTTTAAAATGACCGACAACACCATCAATAAAGCTTTCGAAGCCGAGTGCCAGGCAGAAATCGCGCGTCAGGGCGACGACCAGAAACTCACCGGCCTGGCCCGGGATTTCTTCAACGAATCGGCCAAGCACAAGTACAGCTACCACTTCTCGTGGATGGGCCGTCCGATCATCCAGTTGCCGCAAGACATGCTGGCGATGCAAGAGATCATCTGGAACGTCAAACCGGACCTGGTGATTGAATGCGGCATCGCCCACGGTGGCTCGATCATCTACTACGCGTCTCTGCTGGAACTGCAAGGCCACGGCGAAGTGCTGGGCATCGACCTGGACATCCGTCCGCACAACCGCGAAGCCATCGAAAGCCACCCGATGAGCAAGCGCATCAAAATGATCGAAGGCTCGAGCATCGACCCGGCAATCGCCGCTCAGGTGCGTGCTGCCGCCGAAGGCAAGAAAGTCATCTTGGTGCTCGACTCCAACCACACCCACGACCACGTGCTGGAAGAGCTGCGTCTCTACGCGCCACTGGTTTCCGTCGACAGCTACTGCGTGGTAATGGACACCGTGGTTGAGGACATGCCGGCCGATTTCTTCCCGGACCGTCCATGGGGCCCGGGCGATAACCCGAAAACCGCCGTGTGGAAATACCTCGAAGAGAACAAGGATTTCGAGATCGACCAGCAGATGCAAAACAAACTGCTGCTCACCGTGGCACCGGACGGTTACCTGCGTCGCGTTCGTTAATCCAGCACATTATTTAAGCGTTAATCAGGCGTTTCGCCGGTTGTGGGAGAGGTTATGCAAGGCAAGTCCGTTTCTGAGCACATGTTGCCGTTGAATGAGCTGCTGACGGTGGTGTTGATTTCCCACAACCGTCCAGCCTTTTTGCGCAGGGCGATGCAGTACTACGGCGACTTGCCTTGCAAAGTGCTGGTGCTCGATTCCGCCACCGAGCATTACCAGGGCGAGCTCCCCGACGTCGAATACCAGCATGTGCCGCAGTTTGCCTACAGCGGCTTCCAGGCCAAGATTGCCTATGGCGTGGAGCAAGTGACCACGCCGTACATGGTACTGGCGGCCGACGATGACTTTATCGTGCACGAGGCGCTGGCCGAGTCGGTGGACTTCCTGGAAGCCAACGACGACTACGGGATGTGCCACGGCTATTGCCTGATGTACCTGACCCTGGGCGCCAGCGTCAGCTACTACCGTCGTGACAAAAAAGTCTGCGAGGACTATTCGTCGGAGCGGCCGCAGGATCGCGTGGTCGAGTACATGCGCCAGTACCTGCCGCCGTTCTACGCAGTGACCCGCACTTCGCTGATGAAATCCTGGTACGCGCTGTTGCCGCCGGGCACCAGTTTCCAATGGCAGGAAATCGGTCACGTGTACTACATGCTGGCGTGCGCCAAGGCGCGGATCCTGCCGACCGCTTATGTGGTGCGCGAGATCAACTACGGTAACTCCGAACACAACACCGAGGTGTATCACTCGCTGACCTACACCGATGCCAAATCGGTGGCCGAGCGTGAAGCCTTTGCTGAATTCCTGGCCACATTGCCCACCGGGATCAAGGACCTTGATCCGGTGCAGGGCAAAGCGTTCGCGATGGAAAGTTTTGCGGCGATGATCGACAGCCTGGAGAGCGGTCGGGCCCTGACGGCGGAGTTGATTTTCCAGTCCAACTGGAACAACACCCTCAAAGAGCCTCAGCGTCGTTTCGGGCCTCTGCAATACATGGAAATGCCTTTCTACAATCAAGCATTTTTCGACAAGCTGACTCAGTTCGAATTCATGCTTCATGCCATGCCGGCCGGTCGCGTTCAGCTCGAAGCCCTGGAAGGTGTGTGGACTCGCCAGGAACACTTGCTGAGCCCGCGTAACAACGATACGCCGGAAAGTGTGGTCGACCGTTTGTGGCAGGCCCACGACAGCAATGCGTTCAACCTGACCGTGGTCAGGCGTCTGGCCGCACAGCTGGAGCTTCTGGGTGAAGACGACGATGCACAAGGGATGCGCGACTGGATTGCGCGCCTGGAAGCGGTGTCGGCCAACGACCACTACCCTACATTCGACACCCTGTTGTCGGGTCGTCTGCTCAAGTGGCTGGAACCGCGTCAGCCCGACGCTGAACAGGCCGAAGCGATTGCCGGGCACTTGGCGGCCAACGACGGTGGCCCGCAGTTCGGCATCTTTTTGCTCGACCTCGATAACGACATCGACAAACTGCAAGTCACCCTCGACAGCTTGCTCGAAGGCCACAGCAAGGCGTTCAAAGTCGTGGTCTTCACTACGGGCGAAGCCCCGGCGGCGACTACGGCGCACAACACGCTGCACTTTGTCCGGGTCACGCCGAGCAACTTTGTCGACAAGCTGAACCTCAGCGCCCGTCAGTCGCCTTGCGACTGGCTGCTGCTGGCCGAGGCTGGCGATGAGTTCACCGCCGGTGGCCTGTTGCGCGCCAG
Organism: Pseudomonas nunensis; assembly: GCF_024296925.1. Taxonomy (NCBI): domain Bacteria; kingdom Pseudomonadati; phylum Pseudomonadota; class Gammaproteobacteria; order Pseudomonadales; family Pseudomonadaceae; genus Pseudomonas; species Pseudomonas nunensis. The sequence goes on along the minus strand of NZ_CP101125.1, from coordinate 4,423,223 downwards.
CCTGGAGCTAATGTCTGCCACCGACGTGCGCGCCGTGGCCACCGATGAAATCCAGCGTAACGACAACGGCGCACTGGTGGATGTGTTCCGTCCCGGCTTCAACCTCGACCTGCTGCAAAGCGTGCCGGCCTTGATGGCGCGGCATTGGCTGATCCGTCGCGACGTATTGGTCGCCGCCGGTGGTTATCAGGCTGACTTCAGCAAAGCGCTGGAATTCGACTTGCTGCTGCGCATCATCGAGGAGGGTGGCCTGAATGGCTTGGCCCACCTGGACGAGCCGCTGCTGATCGCCCAAGCCCCGGTGCTCGAAGAAAACGCCCACGAACGCCTGGCGTTGTTGCGCCATCTGGGCAACCGTGGCTACAAGGCCAAGGTCACCTCGGCGACGCCGGGCACCTACCAGATCGATTACCGCCATACCGAGCGTCCATTGGTGTCGGTCATCATTCCGGCCGGGGACGATTTGGCAGTGCTGCAACAGTGTCTGCAAGGTGTGTTGTTGCGCACCCGCTACACCCGCTACGAAGTGCTGATCGCGGTCAACCCGAATCAGTCTTCCGAGGTCAACGATTGGCTTGGTGCTCACCAGCACGCCAAAGTTCGCGTGCTGTGCGCCGATCGACCGCTGAACGACGTGGCGCTGTACAACGCCGCCAGTCAGCAGGCCCAGGGTGAATACCTGGTGCTGCTGGCAGCGGACAGTGAAGTGGTTAACCCGAACTGGATCGAGTCGCTGCTCAACCATGCCCAGCGTCCGGAAGTGGGTATCGTCGGTGCCAAACTGGTCGATCGTGAAGGCAAGGTCACGCAAGCGGGCTTGATCCTGGGGTTGAATGGCGGTGTCGGTTCGGCCTTTATCGGCCAGCGCTATGACGCCGGCAGCAGCTACCTGCAACGACTGGTGCTGGAGCAGAACTACTCGGCGGTGTCGCAGGTGTGCCTGATGGTGCGCAAAGAACTGTTCGACGCCTTGGGTGGCCTGGATGACGTGACGTTCGCCGAAGGCTTGAGCGACGTCGATCTGTGCCTCAAGGCCGGTCAGGCCGGTTACCTCACGGTGTGGACGCCGCTGGTGCAAGTCGTTCATCCGGGTGTGGTGCCTCAGGCGCCACAGGTACTCGACGCCTTGCGTGACAAATGGGCCGCTGCGTTTGCTCAGGATCAGGCCTACAACGCCAACCTGGCACTGACCGGCAAAGGTTTCGCCTTGGGTGAAAGCACTTCGATCAACTGGGCACAGTTGATCGCCTAAAAGGATTCACGGCATGTTCAACGGTAAATCGATTTTCATCTCGGGCGGCACGGGGTCGTTCGGGCGCAACTTCATCCGCCGCTTGCTGGAGCAATACCAGCCCAAGCGCGTGGTGGTGTTCTCCCGGGACGAACTCAAGCAGTACGAGATGCAGCAGACGTTCAACGCCCCGTGCATGCGTTACTTCCTTGGTGACGTGCGCGACGCCGAGCGTTTGCGCCAGGCCATGCGCGGCATCGATTACGTGGTGCATGCCGCAGCCCTGAAGCAAGTGCCGGCCGCTGAGTACAACCCGACCGAATGCATCCGCACCAACGTCAACGGCGCGGAAAACATCATCGCTGCCGCCATCGACAATGGCGTCAAGCAAGTGGTCGCGCTGTCCACTGACAAGGCCGCCAGCCCGATCAACCTGTACGGCGCGACCAAGTTGCTGTCGGACAAACTGTTCGTGGCCGCCAACAACATCGCCGGCGAACAGCAGACCCGTTTTGCCGTGGTGCGCTACGGCAACGTGGCCGGCTCGCGCGGCTCGGTGGTGCCGTTTTTCAGCAAGCTGATCAACGAAGGCGCCACCGAATTGCCGATTACCGATGAACGCATGACGCGGTTCTGGATCACCCTCGATCACGGCGTGCAATTTGTGCTCGACAGCTTCGCCCGGATGCACGGCGGTGAAGTGTTCGTGCCGAAGATTCCGTCGATTCGCATCGTCGATCTGGCGCGAGGCATGGCCGAACACTTGCCGCACAAACACGTGGGGATTCGTCCGGGTGAAAAGCTGCATGAGCTGATGGTGCCGCTGGACGATGCGCGCATGACGCTTGAGTTCGCCGATCACTACACCATCCAGCCGTCGATCCGCTTCACCAGCGTCGACGTGGATTTTGCCGTGGACAAATTGGGCGAGCAGGGCAAACCGGTCAGCGAAGATTTCGAGTACCGCTCCGACACCAATCCGCACTACCTGTCGGTCGGCCAGATCGCCGATCTGCACGCGGACCTGTCGGCATGATTCCCTACGGTCGGCAAAGTCTCGATCAGGCCGACATCGATGCGGTAGTCGCCGTGTTGCAGTCCGACTGGCTGACCCAGGGCCCGACCATCGAGCGTTTCGAACAGGCCATGGCCGAACGTTGCCAGGCCGATTTCGCGGTGGCGGTGTGTAACGCCACGGCGGCGCTGCACATCGCTTGCTTGGCCGTCGGTCTCGGGCCGGGTGATCGGTTGTGGACTACACCGAATACCTTTCTGGCCTCGGCCAATTGCGCACGTTACTGCGGCGCCGAGGTGGACTTTGTCGACATCGACCCGCTGACCTGGAACCTCGATGCCTACGCCCTGAAAGCCAGACTCGAAGCGGCGGAAGACAGCGGCACGCTGCCCAAAGTGTTGGTGGCGGTGGCGTTCTCCGGGCAGAGCTGCGACATGCGCATGCTCGCCGAACTGGCCGAGCGTTATGGCTTCACGATCATTGAGGACGCCTCCCATGCGGTCGGCGCGTCCTATGCCGGGCGTCCTGTGGGTTGCGGTGATTTCGCCGCGATGACGGTGTTCAGCTTTCACCCGGTGAAAATCATCACCAGCGCCGAAGGTGGCATGGTCCTGACCAATCGCCAGGACTTGGCCGAGCGCCTGCAACGCCTGCGCAGCCACGGCATGACCCGCGATCCCGCGCAGATGACCGAACCCAGCCACGGCCCCTGGTATTACCAGCAAGTGGAACTGGGCTTCAACTACCGCATCACCGACCTGCAAGCAGCGCTCGGGCTGTCACAGTTGAACAAACTGGATGACTTCATCGCGCGCCGACGTGAACTGGCGGCGCGTTATGACCGCTTGCTCGCGTACTTGCCGCTGACCTTGCCCAGCCCTCAGCCCGAGGCCGAATCGGCGTGGCATCTGTACGTGGTGCGCTTGCAGCTGGATCGCATCAGCCTCAGCCATCGCCAGGTGTTCGAAGGGTTGCGAGCGGCCGGAGTGGGGGTGAACCTGCACTACATTCCGGTGCATTTGCAGCCGTACTACCGTGACCTGGGTTTTGCCGAAGGGGACTTCCCACAGGCCGAGCGCTACTACGCCGAAGCCATCAGCCTGCCGCTGTTTCCGTTGCTCAGTGATGAGCAGCAGGATTATGTGGTTGAGCAACTGCGACGACTGACCGAATAACCGCCGCAGCGCCCAATGTGGGAGCGGGCTTGCTCGCGAAAGCGTCCTGTCAGCCAACATTAATGTCGCTGATACACCGCTTTCGCGAGCAAGCCCGCTCCCACAGGGTTCAGCGTTTTAAATGAGAGTGTGCAATGCGTGAACTGAGTGAGCAGGAAAAGTTCTGGCAGGGTGACTTCGGCAATCAATACGTCGACCGCAACGTCGGCCAACCGCTGGTGGCCGCCAACCTGGCGTTGTTTGCCAAGGCGTTGACCCGGGCCGGGCGGATTGAAAGCCTGGTGGAACTGGGCACCAACGCCGGCAACAATTTGCAGGCGTTGCATCAGTTGTTGCCACAGTGCGAGCTGTTCGGTGTGGAGATCAATGCCAGCGCCCATGCCCAGGCCCAGGCATTGGGGATCGCGCAGATCTGGCACGGCTCGCTGTTCGATTTCCCCCGCAAGCGCCGCTTTGACCTGACCCTGAGCAAAGGCGTGCTGATCCACTTGGCGCCGGAGTTGCTCTCGGCGGCCTATGCGCAGCTGTATGAATTGAGCCAGCGTTACATCCTGATCGCCGAGTACTACAACCCGGCGCCGGTCGAAGTCTCGTATCGCGGCAACAGCGGCAAGTTGTTCAAGCGTGATTTTGCCGGTGAGATGCTCGATCGTTATGATGACTTGCAACTGGTGGATTACGGTTTCGGTTACCACCGCGATCCGCAATTCCCGGCGGATGACATCACCTGGTTCCTTCTGGAAAAACGCCCTTGAACAACGTCGCAATCTTCCCGGCCCGCGGTGGCAGCAAACGCATACCGCGCAAGAACCTCAAGCCGTTCGACGGCGTGCCGATGATTGCCCGTTCGATTAAAACCGCTCTCGATTCGGGGTTGTTCGCCCAAGTGGTCGTCAGCACCGACGACGAAGAAATCGCTGACCTGGCCCGGGCTTGCGGTGCGCAAGTGCCGTTCATGCGGCCGGCGGCACTGGCAGATGATTTCACCGGCACGGCGGCGGTGATTGTTCATGCGCTGCAAGCGTTGCAGGACCAGGATTTTGATCTTGCCTGTTGCATCTACGCCACGGCGCCACTGCTGCAAACTCGATTTCTGCAACAGGGCATGCAGTTGCTGGAGCAGCACCCGGACAAATCCTTCGCGTTCTCGGTCTGCGACTTCGGTTTTCCGGTGCAGCGCGCCCTGACTCTTGATGATCAGGGCGCCTTGACCGCGCTGTACCCAGAGTTTCGTGAGACGCGCTCCCAGGACTTGCCGCCGGCCTATCAGGATGCCGGGCAGTTTTACTGGGGGCGCACCGATGCGTGGTTGCGCGGCGACGTGCTGTATTCACCGCAAAGCCTTCCGGTGATCCTGCCGCGCTATCTGGTGCAGGACATCGACACGCCTGAAGACTGGAAGCGCGCCGAATACCTGTATGCCGCTTTGAAGGCGGGCGGTGAATTGCAATGAGGGTGCTGATTCGTTCCGACGCTTCGCCAACCATTGGTAGCGGGCATATCGCCCGTTTGCTGCCCTTGGCCAGGACCTTACGCAGACAAGGCGCGCACGTCGCGTTCGCCTGTCGTGAGTTGCCGGGCCATCGGCTGGACAGTCTGGCGGCCGAAGGCTTTGAAACGTTGCGTTTGCCCGATCACTATCCCGATGAAGACCCGCAGCAGGCCATCGAATCCATGCTGCCGTGGCAGGCGGATATTGTTGCGCTGGGCCTCGCACTGGAAAACCACGCGCCCTTCGACTGGATCATCGTCGACCACTACGGCCTCGATCATCACTGGCAAACCGCCGCGCGGCGCTGGGCGCCTCGGATCGCGGCGGTAGTTGATCTGGCGACGCGCACTTATGACGTCGATTTGCTGCTCAACCAGAATCTGTCGGGCGCTCCCGAAGCTTATGTCGGGTTGATTGGCGCCGATTGCCGAACCTTGTTCGGGCCTCGCTTCGCCATGCTGCGCGAAGAATTCTGCTGCCCGGCGATAGAAATCAAACCCCGGGCCAGGCGCGTATTGGTGAACTTCGGCGGCTTCGATGCGGCGCGGCAAACTCATCACGCGATGTTGGCGCTGGCGGACTTTCATCAACTGGAAGTCGACTTCGTCGCCGGTGCTGACAACCCGGCCTGGGATGCAATGCAAGCGCTGGCGGCTGATCGTCCGAACTGGCGCCTGCACAGTTTTGTCAGCGACTTTTATCGCTTGATGACCGAGGCCGACCTGTTTGTCGGCGCCGGTGGCGGCACCAGTTGGGAGCGGGCGGCCATGGGGCTGCCGACGATCTGCATTGCCGTGTCGAATAACCAGCAGGCCAATGGCGAGGTCATGGCCACTTCGGGCGCCCATGTATTCCTCGGGGCGCGTGAGCAGGTCAGTGTCGAGCAACTGCGCCAGGCCATCGGTTTTGTCGCCGGTAATCAGGGTTTGCGCCAGAGCCTGGCCGAGCGTTCCCACCGGTTGGTCGATGGCCGTGGTGCGCAACGGGTGGCGGCCGCGCTGGTCGGTGCGGTGCTGCCGGTACGAGAGGCGACTTTGGACGATGCGCAATTGTTGTTCGAGGGTCGCAATGCCGACACCGTGCGGCGCTGGTCGCTGGACAGCCGCGTCATTGACTGGCCTGCGCATCAGGCCTGGCTGGCCGCAAGCCTGGACAATCCGCAACGGTTGCTGTTGATCGCCGAAGCGGGTGACGGTCCGGTCGGTGCGCTGCGTTATGACCTTCACGGTGCCAGCGCCGAAGTCTCGATTTATCTGTTCGAAGGGCGCTTTGGGCTGGGCTGGGGCAGGGCGCTGCTGGCTCGCGGCGAAGCGTTCGTGAAGGCCCGTTGGCCGCAACTGCACACCATCACTGCTCAAGTATTACCTGCCAACCAGCCGTCGCTGAGTCTGTTTCGCGAAGCCGGTTTCACTCAGCATGCTTGCGCGTTCACCCGCGTTTTAAAGGATCACCGCAATGACTAGCTTCAAGATTGGCGAGCGCTTGATCGGTGCCGACGCGCCGCCGTTCATCATTGCCGAGATGAGTGGCAACCATAACCAGTCGCTGGAGGTAGCCCTGCAAATCGTCGAGGCTGCGGCCAAGGCCGGCGCCCATGCCTTGAAACTGCAAACCTATACCGCCGAGACCATGACCCTGGACCTCGATGAAGGCGAGTTCTTCATCAAGGACCCGAACAGCCTGTGGACCGGCACTTCGCTGTACGCGTTATACGAGAAGGCTCATACGCCGTGGGAATGGCACGCGCCGATTTTCGCCCGGGCCAAAGAACTCGGCATGCTCGCCTTCTCGACGCCGTTCGACGATACGGCCGTGGACTTCCTCGAAAGCCTCGACGTGCCGGCCTACAAGATCGCCAGTTTCGAAAACACTGACTTGCCGCTGATCCGCCGGGTCGCCGCCACCGGCAAACCGCTGATCATCTCCACCGGCATGGCCAGCATCGCCGAGCTCGACGAAACCGTGCGTGCCGCCCGTGAGGCCGGTTGCAAGGACCTGGTGCTGCTCAAATGCACCAGCACCTACCCGGCGACCCCGGCCAACAGCAATGTGCGAACGATTCCACATCTGCGCGAATTGTTTGGTTGCGAAGTCGGGTTGTCGGATCACTCCATGGGCGTCGGCGTTTCTGTCGCGGCGGTGGCGCTCGGGGCGACGGTGGTGGAAAAACACTTTACCCTCGACCGTGCCGCTGGCGGGGTGGACGCCAGTTTCTCCCTGGAGCCTGCCGAACTGGCCAGCCTGGTGATCGAAACCGAGCGCGCCTGGCAGGCCATGGGTCAGGTGCATTACGGCGTGACCGAAGCCGAGCGCAAATCGCTGGTGTACCGTCGCTCGCTGTACGTCACTCAGGACATGGCCGCCGGTGAAGCCTTCACCGTCGCCAATCTGCGGGCCATCCGCCCGGGCCTGGGGCTGGCGCCCAAACACGCTGAAAGCCTTCTGGGCCGCCGCGCTCGCCAGGCAATCAAGCGCGGAACCGCGCTGGACTGGTCCTTGGTCGAATAACCCTTGTCGGGTTGATTCGGCAAAATAGCGTGACCTGTGAGTCATAACGCGCATCTTCACTGTATTGTATTGACCGGGGAGATGGCGCCTGGCCCTTTATCGGGTCCAGTGATAGCCCTTGACGCTCCCCGCTGTCGCCCGTTGCGGGCGGCTGAAAATCTTTGTATGTCGGCGCCCCTCGAATCCTTGCGAGCGGTGGTATTGGGCTGTTTATTATTGGGAAGCCGTAATGATTGGCATAAAAAGCATTGCGAGCTACGTTCCTGTAGCCGGCGTGGACAATTACGCACAAGGTGCAAAATTCGAGAAGGATGAAGAGTTCATCCTGGGCAAGATCGGTTCGGCCTTCCTGCCGCGCAAAGACGCTGAGCAAGAAACCTCGGACCTGTGTGTCGAAGCAGCCAATGCGCTGTTCGCCAACAACCCTGATTTCAAACGTGAAGACATCGACGTGCTGATCGTTGTCACCCAGAACGGTGACGAAGAAGGCCTGCCACACACCGCTGCCATCGTGCAGGACAAGCTGGGCTTGTCGACTAACGTGGCAGCGTTCGATATTTCCTTGGGCTGCTCGGGCTACGTCTACGGCATTTATGCGATCAAGGGCTTCATGGAAGCCACGGGCCTGAAAAACGGCCTGCTGATCACCGCCGATCCGTATTCCAAGATTGTCGACCCGGAAGACCGCAACACCACCATGCTGTTCGGCGATGCCGCCACCGCGACCTGGATGGGCGAGGGCGCGCCATGGCAACTGGGCAAGGCCAAGTTCGGCACCGACGGTTCCGGCGCACCGCATTTGAAGGTCACCGATGGCGTGTTCTATATGAACGGCCGCCAGGTCTTCAACTTCGCGCTGCTCAAGGTCCCGGCGCATTTGCATGAGTTGCTCGATGAGTCGGGCCTCAAGGCTGACGACATCGATGCCTTCTGCATTCACCAGGGCAGCGCGGCGATTGTCGATGCGGTGGCCCGGCGTTTCGAAGGCGAGCCGGAGAAGTTCATCAAGGACATGGTCGAGACCGGGAATACCGTGTCGTCGAGCATTCCGTTGTTGCTGGAAAAACACGTTCTGGACTCGGACTGGAAGCGCGTTGCGTTGAGCGGTTTTGGTGTAGGGCTGTCGTGGGGTTCGGCGATCATCTATCGTCCTTGAACCGCAATCCCTGATACAAAAATAGCGTTCAAGGGTTAACCTTGAACGCTATTTTTTTGCCTGTAAGTACAGCGAGGCAGCATGAGCGACAGCTTTGACGACAATGCCCGGGTGATCGAGCGGCGCTGGCCGACGCTCTATACGCGGTTGATGCTGGAAGACAGCACGGCCATCCAGGCCGAGTTGTCCGAAGGGTTGGGTTCGACGCTGAGTATCGGCGGCATCCAGCTCACCAGCCGGCATGACCGTGTGCATGAAGCCCGGGTGCAGGCGGTCAGCCTGCCAGCGGACAAGGCGCGGTTGCATGTCTATGGCACCGGCCTGGGGGATTTGCCCGCTGTGCTGCTTGAGCGTGACAACCTTGAGCGGCTGTATGTGCACATTCTCAACGGTGCCTTGTTTGCCTTGGTCCTGCAACTGCTCGACCAGCGGCAATGGCTCGACGACCCCCGCGTGGAGTTGCTGTACGCCGGTGATCAAGCGGATATCTACACGCCGTTCTTTGCGCTGCCCTCCGAGATGGTGCTGGCGGACGACTTCAACGCGAAAATTCGCGATCGTTTGGTCAGTGAAGTGCACCTGAGCTTCAACAACCGTGATTTCGATCCGCAATCCCCGGTGATTCTCCAGCGTTTGCAGGACGGCCTTGAAGTGCTGCTTGCCGACGATGATGTTGCGCAACTGTTCGGAACATGCGCCGGTCAGGAAATCTACGTGATCGGCACCGGACCGAGTCTCGAAAGTCATTTCGAACAGTTGGCGGCGATTCGCGAGCAGGCGCAACGGCCGCTGTTCGTCTGCGTCGACACCGCCTATCGACCGTTGCGTGAGCACGGGATCAAACCTGATCTGGTGGTGAGCATCGATCAGCGCATCAGTTTCCGGCATTTGCCTTTTGAGGACTCCGACGGCATTCCGCTGGTGTACCTGCCCATGAGCGATCCCGAGGTGTTGAAGGCCTGGAGGGGCAAGCGCTATGGCGGTTACTCGGCCAGCCCGGTCTATGCCTCGTTGCGACGCCAGTACGCCAGGGCCGAGTTGTATGTGGGCGGCAGCGTGATTCATCCGGCCGTGGACCTGGCCGTGAAGATGGGCGCCGAACGCATTACGTTGTTTGGTGCCGACTTTGCCTTCCCGATGAACAAGACCCATGCCGGCTGGAGTGATGGTGATCTGGGGCCCGGGGTGAATCTGGCCCGTCACTGGGTGCGCGACGGGCACGGCGAGCGGGTCCGCACACAGCTGAATTTCCGTAGTTACCTGTGTGAGCTGGAGCGATACATCGCCGGACACCCCGAGGTGCGCTTCTATAACAGCAGTCGGGCGGGCGCGATGATTGCCGGCACGCGCTTCAATCAGGAGTTCGTGCAATGAGTGCGCTGGAGCAATGCGTTGACGAGTGCCGGCAGTGCGCCGGGCTGTTCCGCCTGGGCCGGGATGTCGAAGCGGCACTGGCCATGGTCGATGTGTTCGATGAGGCGCAGCGCTTGTTGTCGACGGCGCCTCGGGACATTCAGCTGAAATGGACGCAGGTACTCACACAAATGCTCGCGTGCCAGGAGCGCCAGGATTGGTTGGGACTGGCCGACTTCATGGAATACGAACTGGTGGATTTGCTGGAAAGCGTTCAGCTTTGAAAGTCGACCAACGGCTCTGGTTGGGATGTTTGGGTGTCGGACGGATTTATGGCGTCATTTTTCGGGTGGTGAGAGGCTGCTAAGCCTTTGTTTTCTAGGGGGTGGCAGTGTGATGGCAATATTTTTCAAAAAAGCCCTCAAGCAACCTGCATTTCCGACGATAACTATTACGAAGGTTCTCTAGGCCATACCCGGCGGTTGCCAGGGCCGGAAGCCGCAGTACCCAACCAACGAGGAATTCGTCATGGCTTTAACAGTAAACACCAACACCACGTCGTTGAACGTTCAGAAAAACCTGAACCGCGCTTCCGACGCTCTGTCGACTTCGATGTCTCGTCTTTCTTCCGGCCTGAAAATCAACAGCGCTAAAGACGATGCTGCCGGCCTGCAGATCTCCAACCGTATGTCCTCCCAGATCCGTGGCCAGAACGTTGCGGTAAAAAACGCCAACGACGGTATCTCGATGGCTCAGACCGCTGAAGGCGCTCTGCAAGAATCCACCAACATTCTGCAACGTATGCGTGAACTGGCTGTACAAGCACGTAACGGCACCAACGGCACTGCTGACCAGACCGCAACCAACGCCGAATTCGCTCAGATGTCTGACGAACTGACTCGTATCGCGGCTTCGACCAACCTGAACGGCAAGCAACTGCTGGACGGTTCGGCTGGCACCATGACCCTGCAAGTGGGTTCCAACACTGGTACTGCCAACCACATCGACCTGGTTCTGAGCTCCAAGTTCGACGCCGTCAGCCTGTCCGTAGGTAGCGGTACTGTAGTTCTGACCGGTACTACCGGTACTGGCGTAAGCTCGGCTGCTGCCAACATCGACAACGCGATCACCGCGATCGACGCTGCAATCGCTGCCATCGGTGCAACCCGTGCAAACCTGGGTGCTTCGCAAAACCGTCTGACCAGCACCATCTCCAACCTGCAAAACATCACTGAAAACGTTACTGCTGCTCAAGGTCGCGTACAAGATACCGACTTCGCCGCAGAAACCGCTAACCTGACCAAACAGCAAACTCTGCAACAAGCTTCCACCGCTGTTCTGGCCCAGGCTAACCAGCTGCCATCCGCTGTACTGAAACTGCTTCAGTAATATCGGATAGTGTTTTGGCGGGGGAGTGCGCTTGCGTGCTCTCTCGCTTTTTCCGTTTAAGAGGTTAATAGGTTAAGAGGTGATGGTCATGGACATGAGCGTGAAGCTGAACCTGTCTTACCCGGCCCCGAAACCGGCGGTCAGCACTACCGATAAGCCGGTGGATGCGCCTCGCGCCGAAATTCCCCAGGCTGTCGCTGCAACTGCAAAAAGCTCGAATTCAGACAACTCGGACACTTCGGACAACTCGGATAAGTTGAAAATGGCCGTTCAGGAGATCGAAAAGTTCGTTCAGTCGGTCAAGCGTAACCTCGAATTTTCCATCGATGAAACGTCCGGCAAGGTCATCGTCAAGGTGATTGCCAGCGAATCCGGTGAAGTGATTCGACAGATTCCGTCGGCCGAGGCCATGAAACTGGCTGAAAGCCTGCACAACGCCAGTAATGTTTTGTTCGATGCCAAAGCCTGACACTGGCATGAAACGTGTTTGTACGATCATTGTCCGCGCGTAGTGGTCAAAAGACCGGCGACACTCAGATAGGGAGATGCACATGGCAAGTCCAATTCTACCGGGTTCGGGTCTAGGGTCCGGTCTCGACATCGGTGCGATCGTGACCGCGCTGGTCAACTCCGACAAATCGGCCAAACAGACGCTGATCACCAATCAGACGACGATCAACACGGCCAAGATTTCCGCTACCGGTTCGTTGAAGTCGGCGCTGGCTGCGTTCCAGACCGCAATGACTAACCTGGGCAAAAAAGACGCGCCTGCGTTTTCCGGTTTTACCGCGACGTCGAGTGTTCCGGCGACATTGACCGTCACCTCGGATAACACCGCGGTCAACGGTAGCTACAGCGTTGTCGTGAATAACCTGGCAACCAGTTCGAAAGTGGCCAGCGCGGCGTTTGCCGGCGGAGCCACCAGTGCCATTCCGACTGGTACGTTGAAAATCAGTCAAAATGGTATTGATTACCCGGTAACCATTGCCAGTGGCGCGACCTTGCAGTCGACCCGCGACGCGATCAACTCCACGCTGCAAGGCAAGGGCATCAGCGCCAACATTGTCACCGACTCCAATGGTTCGCGTCTGGTCATCGGTTCGACGGTGACGGGTGCGGGCTCGGACCTCAAGGTCAGCGGTATTGCCGGCCTGGAAATCGACGGTTCCACCAGTCTGGGGACCACTCCGGCCGCTGGCGCGTCAGGCAACATCGGTGGCTTGGCCAAGGATGCACTGGTCACGATCGATGGTCTGAGCATCACCAGCAAAAGCAACACAATCACAGGCGCGGTCGGTGGTCTCAACATGACCCTGGTAGCTGCCAGTGCGACTCCGGTTACGGTCACCGTAGGCACCAACACCGACGGCCTGAAGACTTCGTTGCAGACGTTCGTCGACGCCTATAACACCGTGATCAACACCCTGACCACTCTCACCAAGCCAAGCCTGGATGATGAGGGCAACCCGACCATCGGCGCGGCCATGACCGGTGACTCCCTGCCACGTAACCTGATCACTGCCGTGCGCAATGAGCTGGTGGCGCCAGGGGCGGGCGGTCAATTGTCGGTGTTGTCGCAGTTGGGTATCCAGACCGATCAGAAGACCGGTACGTTGACCATCGATGCGACCAAGTACGCCAAGGCGATGGCGACCCCGGGGATGAGCAGTTCGGTACAAACCCTGTTCTCCGGCACTGACACCAAAAATGGCTTGCTTGCTCGTATGTCGGCGGCCATCACGCCGTACTCCCAGACCGGTGGCATCCTCGATCAGCGCAACACCAGTCTGAGCAAGGTCCAGAAGGACCTGAGCACTCAGCAGACGGCGCTGGACCTGCGGGTGACCAACCTGACGGCATCCCTGACCGCCAAATACAACGCGATGGACCTTTTGGTCGGCCAGATGAAGGCTACCGCCAGCAACATCACTGGCTTCTTCGCGTCGTTGAACGCTCAGCAGTCCGCCAAGTAGTCATGGGCTGACGACAAAAACCCGGCTACGCTTTTCGGCGTGCGCCGGGTTTTTGTCTTCTGATCTAAAGTTTCCAGGCTCGCAGACGATACACTGGTCATACGAGTCATTGAGTGGCAATGAGGTAGAACATGAATCCGATGTTAGCCCTGCGGCAATATCAGAAGGTTGGGGCGCAAGCCCAGACGTCCGAAGCCAGTCCGCACCGTTTGGTGCAAATGCTGATGGAAGGCGGCCTGGATCGCATTGCTCAGGCCAAAGGCGCGATGGAGCGCAAGGACATTCCCGGCAAGGGAACGTCGATCAGCAAGGCTATCGGGATCATCGGTGGCTTGCGTGAAGGCCTGGATCTTGAAAAAGCCGCCGATACCGTCGGTGAGCTCGACCGTCTCTATGCCTACATGATGAAGCGTCTCGCCGAGGCGAACATCAAGAGTGACCCGCGGATTCTCGATGAAGTCGCCGGTCTGCTGCGCACGGTAAAAGAAGGATGGGATGCCATCGCCGCGCCTGGTCCGCAGTTTTAAGGAGATCACCATGAGTCTTGTATTGCAGCGAATCGAACAAACCCGTGAAGCGTTGGTCGGTGCTTTGGCCGAACGCAACTGGGAGGCTATCGGTCAATTGGACCTGGATTGCCGTTCCTGCATGGAAGACGTCTTGAGTGAAGCTTCGCTGGACGAGGTGGCGTTGCGCGCCAATCTTGAGGAGTTGCTTGGGGTTTACAAGGAGCTTCTTGAGGTGGCAATGGGGGAGAGACAAGCGATAGTCGACGAGATGTCTCAGATCCACCAAGCGCAAAACGCCGCAAAGGTTTACCATCTGTTTGGTTAATTAATCCCGGGTTAATCCAAACATAGTGCGCCATAAATTTGACTGTGCACGGTTTTTTGACTTAACTAGTGGCTGGTTCCAGATTTCAGGCGTCTACAGGCATAACGTGTCTGCAAGCGTCTAGCTTGCCCCCTCATTTCGGGCATTGAGTTGACTAGGGAAGTTGCTATTGCATGTGGCGTGAAACCAAAATTCTGCTGATTGATGACGATAGCGTCCGTCGCCGCGATTTAGCGGTGATTTTAAATTTTCTCGGTGAAGAAAATTTACCCTGCGGCAGCCATGACTGGCAGCAGGCGGTCGGCTCTTTGTCGTCAAGTCGTGAAGTCATTTGCGTACTGATCGGGACGGTAAGTGCTCCTGGTGCGCTTTTGGGCCTGTTAAAGACACTCTCAACCTGGGATGAGTTCCTTCCGGTTTTGTTAATGGGCGATAATTCTTCCGTTGACCTGCCTGAAGACCAGCGTCGCCGGGTGCTTTCGACTCTCGAAATGCCGCCCAGCTACAGCAAGCTGCTCGATTCCCTGCACCGTGCCCAGGTCTATCGCGAGATGTACGACCAGGCCCGCGAGCGCGGTCGTCACCGTGAACCCAATCTGTTCCGCAGCCTCGTCGGCACCAGCCGTGCGATCCAGCACGTGCGCCAGATGATGCAGCAAGTGGCCGACACCGATGCCAGCGTGCTGATCCTCGGCGAGTCCGGCACCGGCAAGGAAGTGGTTGCGCGCAACCTGCATTACCACTCCAAGCGTCGTGACGCGCCATTCGTTCCGGTCAACTGCGGGGCGATCCCGGCGGAGTTGCTGGAAAGCGAACTGTTCGGCCACGAGAAGGGCGCCTTTACCGGGGCGATCACCAGCCGTGCCGGGCGTTTCGAGCTGGCCAACGGCGGCACGTTGTTCCTCGACGAAATCGGCGACATGCCGTTGCCGATGCAGGTCAAGCTGCTGCGGGTTCTGCAGGAGCGCACGTTCGAACGCGTGGGTAGCAACAAGACCCAGAGCGCCGATGTGCGCATCATCGCGGCGACCCACAAGAATCTCGAAAGCATGATCGAGATCGGCGCCTTCCGCGAAGACCTCTACTACCGCCTGAATGTATTCCCGATCGAGATGGCCCCGCTGCGCGAACGCGTCGAGGACATCCCGCTGCTGATGAACGAGTTGATCTCGCGCATGGAGCACGAGAAGCGTGGTTCGATCCGTTTCAACTCGGCGGCGATCATGTCCCTGTGCCGTCACGGCTGGCCGGGCAACGTCCGCGAGCTGGCCAACCTGGTGGAGCGCATGGCGATCATGCACCCGTACGGGGTGATCGGCGTGGTCGAGTTGCCGAAGAAATTCCGCTACGTCGATGACGAAGACGAGCAACTGGTCGACAGTTTGCGCAGCGATCTGGAAGAGCGGGTGGCCATCAACGGGCATACCCCGGACTTCAGCGCCAACGCACTGCTGCCGCCCGAAGGCCTGGACTTGAAGGACTACCTCGGTGGTCTGGAACAAGGCCTGATTCAGCAGGCGCTGGATGATGCCAATGGCATCGTCGCACGCGCCGCCGAACGCCTGCGTATTCGTCGCACCACCCTGGTGGAGAAGATGCGCAAGTACGGTATGAGTCGTCGTGATGGTGATGAACAGGCGGATGATTGACGCCTGTTTTTCAAGTCCTTCATTTATAGGCGGTTTTTTTTAGGCACGGGTATTGCTACAGCTCTCGCAACGTTCCGTTTCACTGACGGTCAGCCAAGCGAGAGAGCACGATGCCCCAAGCCGCCCAGATGTCTTCTGTCCCTGACGCTTCGGGGCAACCGTCGTCCGTAGAACAGGCAAGCAGGCTGGGCCTTGAGCAGGCATTCGCCCTGTTCAACCAGATGTCGAGCCAATTGACTGACTCCTACAGCATGCTCGAAGCCCGGGTCACCGAGCTCAAGGGTGAACTGGCGGTCGTCAGTGCCCAGCGCATGCAGGAACTGGCGGAAAAAGAACGTCTGGCCAACCGTCTGCAAAATCTCCTTGATCTGTTACCGGGCGGCGTCATCGTCATCGACGCCCAGGGCATGGTGCGCGAAGCCAACCCGGCGGCGTGCGAGTTGCTCGGGCTGCCTCTGGAAGGCGAGCTGTGGCGCCAAGTGATTGCCCGCTGCTTTGCGCCCCGTGAAGACGACGGTCATGAAATCTCCCTCAAGGACGGTCGACGCCTGTCGATCGCCACGCGTTCGCTGGATGCCGAGCCCGGTCAGTTGGTGTTGCTCAATGACCTGACCGAAACCCGCCAACTGCAAGGTCAACTGGCGCGCCATGAACGCCTGTCATCTCTGGGGCGCATGGTTGCCTCACTGGCCCATCAGATCCGCACGCCGCTTTCCGCTGCTTTGCTTTACGCCAGTCATTTGACTGAACAGGAATTGCCGGTCGCCACCCAGCAGCGCTTCGCCGGCCGCTTGAAAGAGCGTCTGCACGAGCTGGAGCACCAAGTGCGCGACATGCTGGTATTTGCTCGCGGCGAACTGCCGCTGACCAATCGCGTTACCCCCAAGGAACTGATGCAGTCGCTGCAAGCGGCGGCGCTGACCCATGTCCAGGAATTGCCGATCCGCTGGCAGTGCGACAGTCATGCCGGGGAGTTGCTGTGCAATCGCGACACCCTGGTCGGGGCGATTCTGAATTTGATCGAGAATGCTATTCAAGCCAGTGGAGGTGCGGTGCGCCTCAAGGTTCATCTGTATACCCGTGGCAACAACCTGCGCTTGTGTGTCAGCGACAGCGGCAGCGGAATTGATGAGGCCGTGCTGGCGCGCCTCGGTGAGCCATTTTTTACCACCAAGACCACCGGAACCGGCCTGGGCCTGACCGTGGTCAAGGCAGTGGCTCGCGCTCATCAGGGAGAATTGCAGTTGCGCTCGCGGCTCGGTCGCGGCACCTGTGCGCTGGTGTCTCTGCCGTTGTTTTCCAGCGCATCGGATGCGGAGTGAAGGAAATGGCAATCAAGGTTCTGCTGGTCGAGGATGACCGCGCGCTCCGGGAGGCACTGGCGGATACGCTGCTGCTCGCGGGGCACGATTACAAGGCGGTCGGTTCGGCTGAAGAAGCTTTGGCCGCGGTCGGTGTCGAGGCGTTCAATCTGGTCGTGAGCGACGTCAACATGCCGGGCATGGACGGCCACCAACTGCTTGGTTTGTTGCGGGCTCGACAGCCGCAATTACCGGTGCTGCTGATGACGGCGCACGGCGCGGTGGAGCGCGCCGTCGATGCGATGCGCCAGGGCGCGGCGGATTATCTGGTCAAGCCGTTCGAGCCCAAGGCTTTGCTCGATCTGGTGGCGCGGCATGCACTGGGCAATCTCGGCGCCAGCGACGGCGAAGGCCCGATTGCTTTCGAGCCGGCCAGTGCGCAACTGCTGGAACTGGCCGCCCGTGTGGCGCGCAGCGATTCGACCGTGTTGATCTCCGGCGAGTCCGGCACCGGCAAGGAAGTGCTGGCGCGCTATATCCACCAGCATTCCCATCGCGCCAGCCAGCCGTTCATTGCAATCAACTGCGCGGCGATCCCCGACAACATGCTCGAGGCCACGTTGTTCGGCCATGAGAAAGGCTCGTTCACCGGCGCCATCGCCGCCCAGGCCGGCAAGTTTGAACAGGCTGACGGCGGGACCATCCTGCTCGACGAAATTTCCGAAATGCCCATGGGCCTTCAGGCCAAGTTGCTGCGCGTGTTGCAGGAGCGTGAGGTCGAGCGGGTTGGCGCGCGCAAGCCAATCAGCCTGGACATTCGTGTGGTCGCCACCACCAACCGTGATCTGGCCGGTGAAGTGGCGGCGGGGCGTTTTCGTGAAGACCTTTACTATCGGCTGTCGGTTTTTCCGCTGGCCTGGCGCCCGCTGCGCGAGCGCACCGCCGACATCCTGCCGCTGGCCGAGCGCCTGTTGGCCAAACACGTCAATAAAATGAAGCACGCGGCGGCGAGACTGTCGCCGGAGGCCCAGGCGTGCCTGATCGCTTATCCGTGGCCGGGCAATGTCCGGGAACTGGATAACGCCATCCAGCGTGCGCTGATTCTGCAGCAGGGTGGGTTGATTCAGCCGCAGGATTTCTGTCTGTCAGGGCCGGTCGCTTGTGCGCCGTTGCCCGCGTTGGCAGCTGTGCGAGTCGTGGAAGTCGAGGCTGAATCGGCCAGCGCCCTGGGCGATGACCTGCGCCGCCATGAGTTTCAGATGATCATCGACACCTTGCGTTCCGAGCGCGGCCGGCGCAAAGAAGCCGCCGAACGCCTGGGCATCAGCCCGCGCACCTTGCGCTACAAGCTGGCGCAAATGCGTGATGCGGGGATGGATGTAGAAGCCTATTTGTTTGCCACTTGATCCAACTGTGGGAGCGGGCTTGCTCGCGAAGAGGGAGTGTCAGTCGACATTTGTGTACCTGACACACCGCCTTCGCGAGCAAGCCCGCTCTCACAGTGGTTTTTGCTGCGGGTGGCTTTTGTGAAGCAAGACTGTCGAGCTGGCACCCTTGTTGCTAACACCTCAGTACCCGCCGAGTGAGTGTCAAAAAATTGCGGGTCGCCAGAGAGAGTAGACCATGAGCCAAGGTATTGAATTTAATCGATTGATGTTGGACATGCGCTCCATGCAAATGGACGCGATGTCGGCACCGAAATCGACTGCGGCTGTTCCCGAACTGGGTGGCAGCAGCTTTGCCGACATGCTCGGTCAGGCCGTCAATAAAGTGAACGACACCCAACAGGCGTCCAATCAGCTGTCCAGTGCCTTTGAAATTGGCAAGAGCGGCGTTGATCTGACGGATGTGATGATTTCTTCGCAGAAGGCCAGCGTGTCTTTCCAGGCGTTGACCCAAGTGCGTAACAAGCTGGTTCAGGCTTACCAAGACATCATGCAGATGCCGGTTTAAGGACGAGATTGAGTCATGGCAGAAGCAGCCGTCGATAATGTTCCGGCCAAGGCCACTCCAATAGACGGCAAACCGCCGCTGTTCGGGTTGTCCTTCCTGGAAAACCTCTCAGAGATGACCATGTTGCGTCAGGTAGGCCTGTTGGTCGGCCTGGCTGCGAGCGTGGCGATTGGCTTTGCCGTGGTGCTGTGGTCGCAGCAGCCGGACTACCGGCCTCTGTACGGCAGCCTTGCCGGTATGGACGCCAAGCAGGTCATGGAAACCCTGGCCGCCGCTGACATTCCTTACACCGTTGAACCGAACTCCGGTGCCTTGCTGGTCAAGGCCGATGATGTGTCCCGTGCGCGACTCAAGCTCGCGGCCGCTGGTGTCACTCCCAGCGACGGCAACGTCGGTTTTGAAATCCTCGACAAGGACCAGGGCCTGGGCACCAGCCAGTTCATGGAAGCGACCCGTTATCGTCGCGGCCTCGAAGGTGAACTGGCGCGGACCATCTCCAGCCTGAACAACGTCAAGGGTGCCCGCGTGCACCTGGCAATTCCGAAAAGTTCGGTGTTCGTGCGCGATGAGCGCAAGCCGAGTGCGTCGATTCTGGTTGAACTGTATTCCGGCCGCTCCCTGGAGCCAGGCCAGGTGCTGGCGATCATCAATCTGGTCGCCACCAGCGTTCCAGAACTGAGCAAGTCGCAGATCACCGTCGTCGACCAGAAGGGCAACCTGCTGTCGGATCAGGCGGAGAACTCCGAACTGACCATGGCCGGTAAGCAATTCGACTACAGCCGTCGTATGGAAAGCATGCTGACCCAGCGTGTGCACAACATCCTGCAACCGGTGCTGGGCAACGACCGCTATAAAGCCGAAGTCTCGGCTGACGTGGATTTCAGCGCTGTCGAATCGACCTCCGAGCAGTTCAACCCGGATCAACCGGCGTTGCGCAGCGAGCAATCGACCTCTGAACAACGTACCGCCAGCAATGGCCCGCAAGGTGTGCCGGGTGCCTTGAGCAACCAGCCGCCATCGCCTGCTTCGGCGCCGCAAACCACCGGTGGCGCTACCGCGTCGGCTGGCATGGTGCAGCCAGGTCAGCCATTGCTCGATGCCAATGGTCAGCAAATCATGGACCCGGCCACCGGGCAGCCTATGCTTGCACCTTACCCGGCGGACAAGCGTCAACAATCCACCAAGAACTTCGAGCTTGATCGCTCCATCAGCCACACCAAACAGCAACAGGGCCGTTTGAATCGCCTGTCGGTGTCGGTGGTGGTGGATGATCAGGTCAAGATCAACGCGGCCAACGGTGAAACCACTCGTGCGCCGTGGAGCGCCGACGAATTGGCGCGCTTCACTCGCCTGGTCCAGGACGCGGTCGGTTTCGACGCCAGCCGTGGTGACAGCGTCAGCGTGATCAACATGCCGTTCTCCGCCGAGCGCGGCGAAGTGATTGCCGATATTCCGTTCTACTCCCAGCCTTGGTTCTGGGACATCGTCAAACAAGTGCTGGGTGTGTTGTTCATCTTGGTGCTGGTGTTCGGCGTGCTGCGTCCGGTGCTCAACAACATCACCGGTGGCGGCAAAGGCAAACAACTGGCCGGTCTGGGCAGCGACGTCGAGTTGGGTGGCATGGGCGGCCTGGACGGCGAACTGGCCAACGACCGCGTCAGCCTCGGCGGCCCGCAAAGCATCCTGCTGCCGAGCCCGAGCGAAGGCTATGACGCACAGTTGAATGCAATCAAAAGTTTGGTGGCAGAAGATCCGGGTCGTGTGGCCCAGGTCGTGAAAGAGTGGATTAACGCAGATGAGTGATAACCGAGCCGCTGTCGCCAAACTGTCCCGGGTCGATAAAGCCGCGATTCTGCTGCTGTCCCTCGGTTCGACTGACGCCGCCCAAGTGCTGCGCCACATGGGGCCTAAAGAGGTCCAGCGTGTGGGCGTGGCCATGGCGCAAATGGGTAACGTGCACCGCGAGCAGGTCGAGCAGGTGATGAGCGAGTTCGTCGAAATCGTCGGCGATCAGACCAGCCTGGGCGTCGGCTCCGACGACTACGTGCGCAAAATGCTCACCCAGGCTCTGGGCGAAGACAAGGCCAACGGCCTGATCGACCGCATCCTGCTGGGTGGCAACACCAGCGGCCTCGACAGCCTGAAGTGGATGGAACCGCGCGCCGTCGCCGACGTGATCCGTTACGAGCACCCACAGATCCAGGCGATCGTCGTGGCGTACCTCGACCCGGATCAGGCTGGTGAAGTGCTCGGCAACTTCGACCACAAGGTGCGCCTGGACATCATCCTGCGCGTCTCGTCGTTGAACACCGTGCAGCCAGCGGCCCTGAAAGAACTCAATCAGATTCTCGAGAAGCAGTTCTCCGGCAACTCGAATGCCTCGCGCACCACCCTGGGTGGTATCAAGCGTGCGGCCGACATCATGAACTTCCTCGACAGCTCGATCGAAGGCCAGCTCATGGACTCGATCCGCGAAGTCGACGAAGACCTGTCCGGTCAGATCGAAGACCTCATGTTCGTGTTCAACAACCTCTCCGATGTCGACGACCGTGGCATCCAGGCATTGCTGCGCGAAGTGTCTTCCGACGTACTGGTGCTCGCCCTCAAGGGTTCGGACGAAGGCGTCAAGGAAAAGATCTTCAAGAACATGTCCAAACGAGCGGCCGAACTGTTGCGCGACGACCTCGAGGCCAAAGGCCCGGTACGTGTCAGCGACGTGGAAACCGCACAGAAAGAAATCCTCACCATTGCCCGCCGTATGGCCGAAGCCGGAGAAATCGTTCTCGGTGGTAAGGGTGGCGAAGAGATGATCTAAGGTCACTATGTCGTCCAAACATGATGAGTCCAACACTGACCTGATCCGTGGCACCGGGGTCAGTGGGTTCGACGTCTGGTCGCTGCCCAGCTTCGACCCGCATGTGCCGGAGCCCGAGCCGGAACCCGAGCCAGAACCGCCGGAAATGGAAGAAGTGCCGCTGGAAGAAGTCCAGCCACTGACCCTCGAAGAACTCGAAAGCATCCGTCAGGAGGCTTACAACGAAGGCTTCGCCACGGGCGAAAAAGAAGGTTTCCACAGCACCACGCTCAAGGTCCGTCAGGAAGCCGAAGTGGCCCTGACCGCCAAGATTGCGAGCCTGGAACAGCTGATGGGCCATCTGTTCGAGCCCATCGCCGAGCAGGATTCGCAGATCGAAAAATCGCTGGTTGATCTCGTGCAGCACATCACCAAGCAGGTGATTCAGCGCGAACTCGCCATCGACTCCACGCAGATCGAAAGCGTCATGCGTGAAGCCCTCAAGCTGTTGCCGCTGGGCGTGGGCAATGTGCGGCTGTACATCAATCCCCAGGATTTCGAACAGGTCAAAGCCCTGCGCGAGCGCCATGAAGAAACCTGGCGAATCGTAGAGGACGAGGCGCTGTTGCCCGGTGGTTGCCGGGTTGAAACCGAGCACAGCCGCATCGACGCCACCGTCGAAACCCGTGTCGCGCGGATCATGGACAAGTTGTTCGATCAACTGCATGAACAAGCCTTGCACCCGGCAGCGCCGGACTTGAGCCTGGACCTGCCGGTTGAGGCAAAACCTGCGGTTGAGCCAGAAGCCGAACTGCCGCCAGAACCGGACACCCCCGATGCGCCTTGAACGCACCAGTTTCGCCAAGCGCCTGAGCGGCTACGCCGAGGCCACGGAACTGGAAGGCGCGCCGATCCTTGAAGGTCGCCTGCTGCGCATGGTCGGCCTGACCCTCGAAGCTGAAGGCTTGCGCGCCGCCATGGGCAGTCGCTGCATGGTCATCAACGACGACAGCTATCACCCGGTGCAGGTCGAAGCCGAAGTCATGGGCTTCTCCGGCGCCAAAGTTTTTCTGATGCCGGTCGGCAGCGTCGCCGGCATTGCACCCGGCGCACGCGTGGTGCCGCTGGCCGATACCGGTCGTTTGCCGATGGGCATGAGCATGCTCGGCCGGGTGCTCGACGGTGCCGGTCGCGCACTCGACGGCAAGGGCGGGATGAAAGCCGAAGACTGGGTGCCGATGGACGGCCCGACGATCAACCCGCTCAAGCGCCACCCCATCAGCGAACCGCTGGACGTGGGGATTCGTTGCATCAATGGTTTATTGACGGTCGGTCGCGGCCAGCGTCTGGGCCTGTTCGCCGGTACCGGTGTCGGTAAATCGGTGTTGCTGGGCATGATGACCCGCTTTACCGAGGCCGACATTATCGTGGTCGGGCTGATCGGTGAGCGGGGTCGTGAAGTTAAAGAGTTCATCGAGCACATCCTCGGTGAAGAAGGGCTCAAGCGTTCGGTCGTCGTCGCCTCGCCGGCGGACGATGCGCCGCTGATGCGCCTGCGCGCCGCGATGTACTGCACGCGCATCGCCGAATATTTCCGCGACAAGGGCAAGAACGTCCTGTTGCTCATGGATTCGCTGACTCGTTTCGCCCAGGCCCAGCGGGAAATCGCCTTGGCCATCGGTGAGCCGCCAGCGACCAAGGGTTATCCGCCGTCGGTGTTCGCCAAGTTGCCGAAACTGGTGGAGCGGGCTGGTAACGCGGAGAAGGGCGGCGGTTCGATCACCGCGTTCTACACGGTTTTGTCCGAAGGCGATGACCAGCAGGACCCGATCGCCGACGCCGCACGAGGCGTGCTCGACGGCCACATCGTGCTGTCCCGGCGTCTGGCCGAGGAAGGGCATTACCCGGCCATCGACATCGAAGCGTCCATCAGCCGGGTCATGCCGTCGGTGGTCACCCCGGAACACATGATGCGCGCCCAGTATTTCAAGCAGCTGTGGTCGCGTTATCAGCAGAGTCGCGACTTGATCAGCGTCGGCGCCTATGTGGCCGGTGGCGATCGGGAAACCGACCTGGCGATCTCATTGCAGCCACAATTGGTCCGCTACCTGCGCCAAGGCTTGAACGACAGCATCAGCCTGGGCGAGAGCGAAGCCTACCTCGGCACGATCTTCGCCCCTGCGGCCGGCGGTTAACCGGTCATGGCCCAGAGTCGCGCAGGGCGCCTGGCACCCGTGGTTGAAATGGCCGAGAAGGCCGAGAAAGCCGCGGTCCAGCGTCTGGGGCACTTCCAGGGCCAGGTGCGTCTGGCCGAAAGCAAACTCGCCGACCTTGAAGCCTTTCGCCTCGATTACCAGGAACAGTGGATCATCCGTGGCAGCAGTGGCGTTTCCGGCCAGTGGCTGCTGGGTTATCAAGGCTTTCTGGCGCAACTGGGCACGGCCATCGATCAGCAGCGCCAGAGCCTTGTGTGGCACCAAAACAACCTGACCAAGGCGCGGGACTCCTGGCAGCAGGCGTTTGCCCGGGTTGAAGGCTTGCGCAAACTGGTCCAGCGCTACATGGACGAGGCGCGCAAGCTCGAAGACCGGCGCGAGCAGAAGCTGCTGGATGAATTGTCCCAACGGTTGCCGCGGCAGGATCCGTATTAAAGCAGGTTCACCGCGTCATCGTTCTTCGCGAGCAAGCCCGCTCCCACAAGGGTCTTCGCAATGGCAGAAATCCAATGTGGGAGCGGGCTTGCTCGCGAAGAGGCCCTCACATTCACCGAGAATGTCCAGATTTACAGACACTTCCCGCCTTGCCGCCGTCCCCGCCAAGTGCTAAACCTTGTACACACGTTGTTCAATGACAAGGAAGCCGTTAAATGTCAGTCGTTACAGAAGTCTCCCAAGATGGGCAAAAGCTGACGATTTCGATCAAGGGACGATTCGATTTTGCCAAGCATCAGGAATTTCGTGAGTCTTACGAAAACCTCCAGCCAAAACCCGAGTCCTTCGAAGTTAACCTGAAGGACGCCACTTACCTCGACAGTTCGGCCCTCGGCATGTTGTTGCTGTTGCGTGATCACGCCGGAGGCGAGAACGCCGAGATCTCGTTGACCCACGCGAACGCAGACGTGCGCAAGATCCTCGCGATCTCCAACTTCGAACAAATCTTCGACGTGGCGTGAACGCCGTGCAGTCGTTGTTCGAACCGCTGACGATCCTGATCGCTGAAGACAGTGCGGCCGATCGAATGCTGCTGTCGAGTATCGTCCGGCGCCAGGGCCATGAGGTGCTGACGGCGGCCAACGGTGCCGAGGCGGTCGACGCGTTTCGTGAGCAACGACCGCAACTGGTGTTGATGGACGCCATGATGCCGGTGATGGACGGTTTCGAGGCGGCGCGGCAGATCAAGGCGCTGGCGGGGGAAACCCTGGTGCCGATCATCTTCCTGACCTCACTGACCGAAAGCGAAGCCCTGGCGCGTTGCCTGGAGGCTGGCGGCGACGACTTTCTGGCGAAGCCCTACAACCAGGTGATCCTCGCCGCCAAGATCAAGGCGATGGACCGCTTGCGGCGCTTGCAAGCCACAGTGCTCGAGCAGCGTGACCAGATCGCCAGGCACCACGAATACTTGCTCAACGAGCAACGGGTGGCCAAGGCGGTTTTCGATAAAGTCGCCCACTCCGGCTGCCTCAACGCACCGAATATCCGTTACCTGCAATCACCCTATGCGCTGTTCAACGGCGATCTGCTGCTGGCGTCGTTTAACCCGGCTGGCGACATGCACGTGCTGCTCGGCGATTTCACCGGCCATGGCTTGCCGGCCGCCGTCGGCGCCATGCCGTTGGCGGAAGTGTTCTATGGCATGACCGCCAAGGGCTACGGCTTGTCCGAAATGCTCCGGGAGATGAACGCCAAGCTCAAGCGCATCCTGCCGGTGGACATGTTCTGTTGCGCGACCCTGTTGTGCCTGAGCTTTCAGCGTCGTTCGGTGGAAGTCTGGAATGGCGGGATGCCGGACGGTTATCTGCACAGCAACACCACTGGCGAGCGTACGCCGCTGACCGCGCGGCACTTGCCATTGGGCGTATTGAGCCCGCAAACCTTCAACGACCGCACGGAAGTGTTTCCGATGGCGGTCGGCGATCGGGTGTTCCTGTTGTCCGACGGGGTGATCGATACCTGCGATGCCAACGAGCAACTGTTTGGCGTGGAGCGCCTGGAGCAGGTGTTTACCGCCAACCGCCGACCCGAAGCGTTGTTCGAAGAGATTGAACAAGCCCTGCACGACTTCCGGGGTGAAGCCCGGGACGATGTGAGCATGGTCGAAGTCAGTCTGCTGGAGGCGGCACAACTGAACCCGCCGGCGCTGGTGTATTCCGACAGTGGCCAGTCCTGCCCGCTGGATTGGTCAGTGAGTTTCGAGTTCCGCGCCACCACCCTTAAACGCTTCAATCCGCTGCCGTATCTGTTGCAATTATTGCTTGAAGTCCACGGGCTGCGGGCGCAAAGCGGCGCGTTGTACAGTGTTCTGGCCGAGCTGTATTCCAATGCCCTGGAGCACGGAGTACTCGGGCTGGACTCCACGCTCAAACGCGATGCCTCGGGTTTTGCGCGTTATTACCAGGAGCGTAATACTCGTCTGGACCAGCTGCAGGACGGTTATGTGCGCTTGCATTTGCAGGTGACGCCCGAAGGTGAGGGTGGTCGCCTGAGCATTCGGGTCGATGACAGTGGCAAAGGTTTCGATGTGGCGCGAGTGATGGAGCGGCCCGTGGATGGCGTCCGCCTGTCGGGGCGTGGTGTCAGTCTGATCCGCCAGTTGAGCCGCAAGGCGAGCTGGTCCGACGATGGTCGTAGTGCACACGTGGAGTTTTACTGGGAGGCTCTGTCATAATCCGCGAATTCTTGATCAAGGAGTGAACAAGTGGCTGACACACATCTGGATCGCGACGTACTGAGCGCGTTGCAGGAAGTGATGGAGGACGAGTATCCGACCTTGCTGGATACCTTCATCGCCGACTCCGAAGAGCGCTTGCGCGTCCTGCGACAAGCTGAAGATGCTGCGCAACTGATGAACGCTGCCCATAGCTTCAAAGGCAGCAGCAGCAACATGGGCGCCATTCGCCTGGCCGAGCTGTGCAATGAGCTGGAGCAACGCGCCAGGCAAAAAAGCCTCGCCGGCATCGAACAACTGGTCGGGGAAATCGACGGCGAATTCGCCATCGTTCGCCCGCTTTATGAAGCCGAGCGTCAACGCTCACTGGCCGACAATGCGACCGTCCGGCGTTTTTAGACTTTATTTGGCTGGCCTGGCTCGACCTTTGCAGTTATCTCTCTCAACTGTACATACGATCCCAGTGCAGCGGAGACCGCGTCATGCCCGTTACCCCCAATTCGCTTCTTCAGGCCGCTGCCAAGGCCAAGCCTCAAACCGCCACCGCCAATACGCCGGCAGTGGCCGCTGAGCCTGGGGATAAAGCATCCAGCTTCGCCAACGTCTTCGCCAATCAGGCCCCAAAAAAGCCCTCCGTGGTGGCTGATACGCCAGTCAAACCGGGCAAGGATAAAACCCCGGACAGCCCGGCAAAAAAGGACGTCAGCAACGATAAGTCTGCCGCCTCGAAGCCGACTGTTGCCGATAGCGGCAAATCCTTGCCCGCCGATAAACCGGCGCCGACATCCACGGATGACAAGAGCGCCAGCGACAGTGACACCGATGCTACCGATGCTACCGATACGCCGGTCGCGGTCGATACTCCGCCGGTTGACCCGGCGCTGGATCCTGCCGTGATGCAAGCGGCTGCGCCAGTAACTCCCGCGCCAGTGGCGCAGACGCCTGCCGTGGTCACGACCGAACAACCGCAGGACGGATTGCCGGCTGTTGCTGCCCCTGTGACTGCCGTTCCGGCGCAAGCTGCCGCGACCACCGACACGGATTTCGATCCGGAGGCCGATCCTCTCGATGCGCTGCCAGCCCTGCGCATGGCTATGGAGCAGAGTGGTCATGTCTCCGCTTCCAGCCAGTCTCAATCCAAAGCGACACCGGCCCAGGCCTCTGCTGACGGCGACCTGACCTCGGCGCAGAACTTCGCCGCCGGCATGGCGACCATGCTCGATGTGAAAGGCGACAAGGACAGCACCAGCCAGGGCGGCGAAAAGGCCTTCAGTGGCTTGCTTAATGAAGGGCTCAAGGACCTGACGTCTTCCAGCAGCGATACCCGGGTCGATGATTTCGCCAGCCGTCTCGCGGCATTGACCCAGGCCGCCACGCCGAAAACCGCCAATGCGCTGCCGGTCAACCAGCCGATTGCCATGCATCAGAGTGGCTGGACCGAGGAAGTGGTGAACCGGGTCATGTACCTGTCCAGCACCAACCTCAAGGCCGCCGACATTCAATTGCAACCGGCTGAATTGGGACGCCTGGATATTCGGGTGAGCATGGTGCCGGACCAGCAGACCCAAGTGACCTTCATGAGTGCTCACCCGAGCGTGCGCGAAGCGCTGGACGGGCAAATGCATCGCCTGCGTGACATGTTCGCGCAACAGGGCATGGGCCAGGTCGATGTCAACGTCTCCGACCAGTCCCGTGGCTGGCAGGGCCAGGGGCAGGATCAACAGGCACAGCAGGGGCAGAGCGGTCGCACCAGCGCCAGTGGCGGTCGGGTGGATGGCATGGATGACGAGATTGTGCCGAACATTGCCGAAGTCGCCGCCAGCACCACCAGCGTCATCGGCTCCAGCGCCGTCGACTACTACGCCTGACCCCCTGTAGGAGCGAGGCTTGCCCGCGAAGAAGGCGCTGCGGTTTATCAGTTAAACCACATCATCGTTCTTCGCGGGCAAGCCTCGCTCCTACAGTGTTTCTCCGATGCCTCCACGCTCTCCCCGCAACTTCTGGCATAACACTTGCTCTTGCCTTGCCGTGCAACTGTGAAAACCTGAATAGTGACGGATTATTGGCATGGCGAAGAGCGAAGCAGCAGCAGTGGTTAAAGACCCTGCAACCAAAGGCAAACTCAAGCTGATCATTGCGATCGTAGTGGCGGTGCTGCTGGCGATCGGTTTGTCCGTGGGGGCCACCTGGTACTTCATGCACAGTGCCCAGAGCAAACCTGCGGTGGCGGCTGAAACCGCACCGGCCGGCAAGCAACCCGCAGTTTTCGAGCCGATGGCGCCAGCCTTCGTCGCCAACTACAACCAGAACGGCCGCCAGCGCTACATGCAGGTGAGTATCACCATGCAGGGTCGCAACCAGGCGGATCTGGAGGCGCTGAAAGTGCACATGCCGGTCATTCGCAATAACCTCGTCATGCTGTTCTCCGGCCAGGATTTCGCCACCCTCGCGACCCCGGTCGGCCAGGAAATGTTGCGTCAGAAGGCCACCGCCAGCGTCCAGGAAGTGGCGCAGAAAGAACTCGGCAAAGTGGTGATCGAACAGTTGCTTTTCACTAATTTCGTACTGCAGTAGGAACACGACATGGCCGTGCAGGACCTGCTGTCCCAGGATGAGATCGATGCGCTGTTGCATGGCGTCGACGATGGTCTGGTACAGACCGATACCGCTTCCGAACCCGGCAGCGTCAAAAGTTACGACCTGACCAGCCAGGATCGGATCGTCCGCGGACGCATGCCGACCCTGGAAATGATCAACGAGCGTTTCGCCCGCTACACCCGCATCAGCATGTTCAACATGCTGCGCCGCTCGGCGGACGTTGCCGTCGGTGGTGTGCAGGTGATGAAGTTTGGCGAATACGTGCACTCGCTGTACGTGCCGACCAGCCTCAATCTGGTCAAGATCAAGCCGTTGCGCGGCACCGCGTTGTTCATCCTTG
The DNA here is from genome assembly GCF_024296925.1 of Pseudomonas nunensis. Taxonomy (NCBI): domain Bacteria; kingdom Pseudomonadati; phylum Pseudomonadota; class Gammaproteobacteria; order Pseudomonadales; family Pseudomonadaceae; genus Pseudomonas; species Pseudomonas nunensis. The sequence continues at coordinate 4,393,578 of NZ_CP101125.1, read as the reverse complement.
ACGCCAAACTGGTGTTCAAACTGGTGGACAACTTCTTCGGCGGCGATGGCCGTCACGCGAAGATCGAAGGGCGTGAATTCACCCCGACCGAGCTGCGTGTGGTGCGCATGGTGCTGGAGCAGGCCTTCATCGATTTGAAAGAAGCCTGGCAGGCGATCATGGAAGTCAACTTCGAGTACATCAACTCGGAAGTGAACCCGGCCATGGCCAACATCGTCGGCCCGAGCGAAGCGATTGTGGTGTCCACGTTCCACATCGAACTCGATGGCGGTGGCGGCGACCTGCACGTGACCATGCCGTACTCGATGATCGAGCCGGTGCGCGAAATGCTCGATGCCGGCTTCCAGTCGGACCTCGATGACCAGGACGAGCGCTGGGTCAACGCCCTGCGCCAGGACGTGCTGGACGTGGATGTGCCGATTGGCGCTACCGTGGCCCGTCGCCAGTTGCGCTTGCGCGACATCCTGCACATGCAGCCGGGGGACATCATCCCGGTCGAGATGCCGGACGAAATGATCATGCGCGCCAACGGCGTGCCTGCGTTCAAGGTCAAGATGGGCTCGCACAAAGGCAACCTCGCGTTGCAGGTGATCGAGCCGATCGAGCGCCGCTGACCGGCGCTCCAATCCCTATTTGCCACATGACTGCTTCTGATCGAAGAGTTACCGAGGACACACGATGAACGACGATATGAACGCCCAGGACGACCAGGCACTGGCTGATGAATGGGCTGCCGCACTGGAAGAAACCGGTGATGCCGGCCAGGACGATATCGATGCCCTGTTGGCCGCCGACACTGGTGGCTCGGCCTCCAACCGTCTGCAGATGGAAGAGTTCGGCAGCGTGCCGAAGAACCACGAGCAAGTCACCCTGGACGGCCCGAACCTGGATGTGATCCTCGACATCCCGGTGTCGATCTCCATGGAAGTCGGCAGCACCGACATCAACATCCGTAACCTGCTGCAACTCAACCAGGGTTCGGTGATCGAGCTTGATCGCCTGGCCGGTGAGCCGCTGGACGTGCTGGTCAACGGCACCCTCATCGCTCACGGCGAAGTGGTTGTGGTCAACGAGAAGTTCGGCATCCGCCTGACGGACGTGATCAGCCCAAGCGAACGTATCAAGAAGCTGCGCTAAGTGAACAAGGTTCTGGGGTTTGTGCTGGCATTGCCGTTCAGCGCTTTGGCTGCCGAGCCGGTGGCCACTGCGACGGCAGCCGCCGCACCGGTAGCCAGCAGCGGCATGGCCGGGCAATTGACGCAATTGGTCTTCGGCCTGCTGCTGGTGTTGGGGTTGATCTTCTTCCTCGCCTGGCTGCTGCGCCGGGTGCAGCAAGCAGGGCCCGCCGGCAAGGGCCAGGTGATCGATATCATCGGTTCCCGCGCCTTGGGCCCGCGTGACCGGTTGATGCTGGTGCAGGTCGGCAACGAGCAGATTCTGCTCGGCCTGAGCCCTGGCACCATCACCGCATTGCACGTGCTCAAAGAGCCGGTGCACGTGCCGAGCGCGACGGAAAAATCGACCCCGGAATTTGCCCAGCGCCTGATGGAACTGTTGGGCAAGGATCAGAAGGATAAGAAGTAATGGGTGCGCTCCGCATCGTCTTGACCCTGGCCCTGATGCTGGCGGCGCCGCTGGCATTTGCCGCCGATCCGTTGTCGATTCCGGCCATCACCCTGGGCACCAACGCACAGGGTGCGCAGGAATATTCGGTCAGCCTGCAAATCCTGCTGATCATGACCGCGCTGAGCTTCATTCCAGCGTTCGTCATGCTGATGACCAGTTTCACCCGGATCATCATCGTCTTCTCGATCCTGCGTCAGGCCCTGGGCTTGCAGCAGACGCCGTCGAACCAGATCCTCACCGGCATGGCGCTGTTCCTGACCATGTTCATCATGGCGCCGGTTTTCGACCGAGTGAATAACGATGCCTTGCAGCCGTACCTCGCGGAGAAAATGACCGCCCAGGACGCCGTGCTCAAGGCGCAAGTGCCGATCAAGGACTTCATGCTCGCCCAGACCCGCACCAGCGATCTGGAGCTGTTCATGCGCCTGTCCAAGCGCACGGACATTGCCACGCCGGATCAGGCGCCGCTGACCATCCTCGTGCCGGCGTTCGTGACCTCGGAGCTTAAGACCGCGTTCCAGATCGGCTTCATGATCTTCATTCCGTTCCTGATCATCGACCTGGTCGTGGCCAGTGTGCTGATGGCCATGGGCATGATGATGCTCTCGCCACTGATCATTTCCCTGCCGTTCAAGATCATGCTGTTTGTGCTGGTGGATGGCTGGGCGTTGATCATCGGTACATTGGCCAGCAGTTTCGGAGGTGTTTCGCCATGACGCCAGAAGTCGCCGTAGACATCTTCCGGGATGCGCTGTGGTTGACCACGATGATGGTCGCGGTGCTGGTGATTCCGAGCCTGCTGGTGGGGCTGTTGGTCGCCATGTTCCAGGCGGCGACCCAGATCAACGAACAGACCTTGAGCTTCCTGCCGCGCCTGTTGGTGATGCTGGTGACGCTGATCGTCGCCGGCCCGTGGCTGGTGCAGACCTTCATGGAATACATCCAGCGGTTGTACGGCAGTATTCCTATGGTCATCGGCTAAGTCATGTCGCTGCTGCAACTGACCGATACCCAGATCAGCACTTGGGTGGCGACGTTCATGTTGCCGCTGTTTCGCGTCGGCACATTGCTGATGGTCATGCCGATTTTCGGCACGACCCTGGTGCCCCGGCGCGTGCGGGCGTATCTGGCCCTGGCGATTACGGTGGTCATCACGCCGGCGCTGCCGCCGATGCCGCCGGTCAACCCGCTGGACCTCAGCGGGCTGCTGCTGATTGGCGAGCAGATCATCATCGGCGCGGTGCTCGGTTTCTCCTTGCAGCTGTTTTTCCAGGCGTTCGTGGTGGCGGGGCAGATTGTCGCGATCCAGATGGGCATGGGCTTCGCGTCCATGGTCGACCCTACCAACGGCGTGTCGGTGGCGGTGATCGGGCAGTTCTTCACCATGTTGGTGACGCTGATGTTCCTCGGGATGAACGGCCACCTGGTGGTCTTCGAAGTCCTCACCGAAAGCTTCACCACGCTGCCGGTCGGCAGTGGTTTCATGGTCAATCATTTCTGGGAATTGGCCGGCAAGCTCGGCTGGGTCCTTGGCGCGGCGCTGGTGCTGGTGCTGCCGGCGATCACTGCGTTGCTGGTGGTCAACATCGCATTTGGCGTGATGACCCGGGCGGCGCCGCAACTGAACATCTTTTCCATCGGTTTTCCACTGACCCTGGTGCTCGGGATGTTCATTCTCTGGGTCAGCCTGGGCGACATTCTCAACCAGTATCAACCCATGGCCGTCGAGGCCTTGCAGTTTTTACGCGAACTGGCACAGGCGCGCTGAGTCATGGCTGAGAGCGAAAGCGGTCAAGACAAAACAGAAGACCCCACGGACAAGCGCAAGAAAGAATCCCGCGACAAAGGCGAGGTTGCGCGTTCCAAGGAACTCAACACCCTGGCGATCATGCTGGTCGGTTCCGCTGCGCTGCTGATTTTCGGCGGGGCCCTGGCCCAGGACATGATGGAGTTGATGCGCATCAACTTCACCCTGCCCCGAGAAGTGATCATGGACCAGAAGTCCATGGCCAATTACTTGCTGCACTCGGGGCAAATCGGCTTGTGGGCGATTCAGCCGATCATGATCTCGCTGGTGCTGGCGGCGATCATCGGTCCAATTTCCCTGGGCGGCTGGTTGTTTGCGTTCGGCTCCCTGGCGCCGAAGTTCAGCCGCATGAACCCGCTCAGCGGCCTCAAGCGGATGTTTTCCACCAAGGCCCTGGTGGAACTGCTCAAGGCATTTGCCAAGTTCATCATTGTGCTGTTCGTGGCCTTGGCGGTGTTGTCCTCGGACATCGATGACTTGCAGCGCATCGCCCACGAACCGCTGGAACTGGCGATCATTCACAGCCTGCAAGTGGTGGGTTGGAGCACGTTGTGGATGGCCTGCGGGTTGATCATCATCGCAGCGGTCGATGTGCCGGTGCAGTTGTGGGAAAGCCACAAGAAACTGCTGATGACCAAGCAGGAAGTGCGCGACGAGCACAAGGATCAGGAAGGGCGGCCGGAGGTCAAACAGCGAATTCGTCAGCTGCAGCGCGAGATGTCCCAGCGCCGGATGATGGCGGCGATCCCGGATGCCGACGTGGTCATCACCAACCCGACTCACTACGCCGTGGCGCTCAAGTACGACCCGGAGAAGGGCGGGGCGCCGATGTTGCTCGCCAAAGGCAGCGATTTCCTGGCCCTGAAGATCCGCGAAATCGCCGTGGCCAACGAAGTGCTGCTGCTCGAATCGCCGGCCTTGGCGCGTTCGATCTATTACTCCACCGAACTCGACCAGGAAATCCCTGGCGGCCTGTACCTGGCCGTTGCCCAGGTGTTGGCCTACGTCTACCAGATCCGCCAGCATCGCGCCGGCAAGGGCAAGCGCCCGGATCCGCTCAAGGACGACCTGCCGATCCCGCCGGATCTGCGTCGCGATTCTTAAAGATCGCAGCCTCGTTGCACTCGACAGCTCCTACACAACCCCCATGAATTACGGTCCCCCGTAGGAGCTGTCGAGTACAACGAGGCTGCGATCTTTTGACCTTCCAACAACCTCCCGTCTATCCGAAAAGCCCCCGCACCTGTTAGTTCTGACAGTAGACGGCTCTCCTCTCGAGGGATGTCATGAATCGACATCCATCAGGGCTGGGAGATTGATCATGGCAGCAGTTGAATACAGAAAACTTCAGGGCATGGAGCTGAAGTTTGTTGCGGGTCGGTTGGAGGAAAATCGCGCAGAGCGAGCCATTGGCTATTCAGTCACCTTCGACATGACCCTGGACTTCACGCACTTTGTGCAGATGGCGAATGTGTACATTCCGGGATACCTGAACAGCCCGATCAATGCTATTCGACCCGATTTGTTGGGATTGGCCTATCACGACAGCTATAACTATTTCTCTGAGGCGCCGGGGCCCATTCATAGCAGCGAGGCGCTTTCTGCCGTCTTCACGAAGGACAGAAACTACTTGGATGTCTGGTCAAGCGGCGAAATGGATCAGCGTTATGGAAAGCCCGAATTTGCTTTCGTAAACGGAGCGTTGCGAATAACCGCGCGGGCGTACTTTCGATGGGAAGACCCGGCGCGTCAGATTGAAATCGCTGATCTGCCGACCGTCAGCTTTCAATGGGCGCTCAATCTGATGGGGGGGCACACGAAGGCGGGTGATGTGTTGGCGCCCTCAAGCGTGGTGATTCTTATGTATGCCCATGAGGATTTGGTTGAGGTCGATGGCCTGCAACTGTTCAGGGGTATGCGGTACATGAAGGGTCGGGAGCTCGGTTTTGGGCCTATCTCGTCCGGGCAGATTCTGACTGCGGGGTGATTGGCCGGCATTAACCTGTGGGAGCGAGCCTGCTCGCGAAAACCCTGTGTCAGTCAACATTGAAATTGAAGCTGAGGGCCTCTTCGCGAGCAGGCTCGCTCCCACAGGGATTGGGTAGGGCGAGCAAGTGTCTGGAAATTTCGCTTGAATACCGCTGTTTAAGATCGTTCCCACGCTCTGCGTGGGAATGCCTCTTCGGACGCTCCGCGTTCGGATTTTGAAGGGACGCAAAGCGTCCCAGGCTGCATTCCCAGGCAGAGCGTGGGAACGATCAACCTCTATTTCCGAGCCCCGCAAAAGTTGGAAGGCTTCTTGCAGTAGCCGCTCTGCGTCTGCTTCAGGCGTCAAAAGTTTGCTTTAAAGGAACGGGGAAAACCGGTGGATCGCTCTCAGTTAATCAACAGTGCTCGCACAAACGTCGCCGACTTGAGTCGGGGCAATCTGGGTGTGCCGCTGTTGCTGCTGGTCATGCTGGCCATGATGATGTTGCCGGTGCCGCCGTTCCTGCTGGACGTGTTCTTCACGTTCAACATCGCCTTGTCGATCGTCGTGCTGCTGGTCTGCGTCTACGCCTTGCGGCCACTGGATTTCGCGGTTTTCCCGACCATCCTGCTGGTGGCGACACTGATGCGCCTGGCGCTGAACGTGGCGTCCACGCGGGTGGTAATGCTCCACGGTCAGGAAGGTCACGCCGCAGCGGGTAAGGTGATCCAGGCCTTCGGTGAGGTGGTGATCGGCGGTAACTACGTGGTCGGTATCGTGGTCTTCGCGATTTTGATGATCATCAACTTCGTCGTTGTGACCAAGGGCGCCGGGCGGATTTCCGAGGTGAGCGCGCGCTTCACCCTCGATGCGATGCCCGGCAAACAAATGGCCATCGACGCCGACCTCAACGCCGGCCTGATCGATCAGAACCAAGCCAAATTGCGCCGCATGGAAGTCGCCCAGGAAGCCGAGTTCTACGGTTCCATGGACGGTGCCAGCAAGTTCGTGCGCGGTGACGCCATCGCCGGCTTGCTGATTCTGTTCATCAACCTGATCGGCGGCATGGCGGTCGGTATCTTCCAGCACGGCATGACCTTCGGCGATGCCGGTCGGGTTTACGCGTTGCTGACCATCGGTGACGGTTTGGTGGCGCAATTGCCATCACTGTTGTTATCCACAGCAGCGGCGATCATGGTGACCCGTGCTTCCGGCTCGGAAGACATGGGCAAGCAGATCGGTCGCCAGATGTTCGCCTCGCCCAAAGCGTTGGCGGTGGCGGCAGGTTTGATGGCAGTCATGGGCCTGGTGCCGGGCATGCCGCACTTCTCCTTTCTCAGCATGGCGGCCCTGGCGGGCGGCGGCGCGTACCTGTTCTGGAAGAAGCAGAGCGTGGTCAAGGTCCAGGCCCTGCAAGAGGTCAAGCGTCAACAAGAGCTGCTGCCATCCCCGGCCCGCGCCCAGGAAACCAAGGAGCTTGGCTGGGATGACGTGACTCCGATCGACATGATCGGCCTGGAAGTCGGCTATCGCCTGATTCCGCTGGTGGATCGCAACCAGGGTGGTCAGTTGCTGGCGCGCATCAAGGGCGTGCGCAAGAAGCTGTCCCAGGACTTGGGCTTCCTGATGCCGACTGTGCACATTCGTGACAACCTCGACCTGGCACCCAGCGCCTATCGCTTGACCCTGATGGGCGTGATTCTCGCTGAAGCCGAGATTTACCCGGATCGCGAGCTGGCGATCAACCCTGGCCAGGTCTACGGCACGTTGAACGGCATTACCGCCAAAGATCCGGCTTTTGGCCTGGAGGCGGTCTGGATCGAAATCAGCCAGCGCGCCCAGGCGCAGTCCCTCGGCTACACCGTGGTGGATGCCAGTACGGTGGTGGCAACCCATTTGAACCAGATTCTGTACAAGCATTCGAGTGAGCTGATTGGCCACGAAGAAGTGCAGCAACTCATGCAATTGCTGGCCAAAAGCTCGCCGAAACTGGCTGAAGAGCTGGTACCGGGCGTGGTGTCGTTGTCGCAACTGCTCAAGGTCTTGCAGGCGTTGCTCGCCGAACAAGTGCCGGTTCGCGACATTCGCAGCATCGCCGAGGCCATCGCCAACAACGCCAGCAAGAGTCAAGATACTGCCGCGCTGGTGGCCGCGGTGCGCGTCGGCGTAAGCCGCGCAATCGTCCAAAGCATTGTAGGGACTGAGTCGGAGCTGCCAGTTATCACCCTTGAGCCAAGGTTGGAACAAATATTGCTCAATAGTCTTCAGAAGGCAGGACAAGGCTCGGAAGAGGGCGTTCTGCTGGAGCCAAGCATGGCAGAGAAGCTGCAACGCTCGTTGATCGATGCGGCACAGCGTCAAGAGATGCAAGGTCAACCGGTGATTCTGCTGGTAGCCGGTCCGGTTCGTGCGATGTTGTCGCGTTTCGGCAGGCTGGCAGTCCCGGGTTTGCACGTGTTGGCGTATCAGGAAATCCCTGACAACAAGCAAGTGACCATCGTTGCGACAGTAGGGCCCAACGGCTGAGGTAGTGGTTTATGCAAGTTAAGCGTTTTTTCGCCGCCGATATGCGTCAGGCCATGAAACTGGTTCGTGATGAGCTGGGCGCTGATGCGGCCATTATTGGCAACCGCCGGATCGCCGGCGGTGTGGAGCTGACGGCTGCCCTGGATTACAAACTGTCGGCGCTGGCCCCGCGTGTTCCGAACATGGAACTCGAGGATGAGCTGCGCAAGACCCAGTCGCGCATCGTTACCGCCCAGGCCGAACTGAGCCTGCGTGGCGAAGGCGAGACCAACGGCGACAAGACCACCAATCGCCAGTTGTTCGCCGGCCTGCCGTTGACCGCTGCCGAGCCGCTGATCGAACCAACGTATTCCGAACCTCGTCGTGCAGCGCCGGCCCCTGCGCCAGCCGCCGGCGGTGTCGACCCACGGGCTTTCGACTCGATGCGTTTCGAGCTCAACAGCCTGCGCGAATTGATGGAAGTGCAACTCGGCTCGCTGGCCTGGAATCAGCTGCAAGGCAGCCGTCCGGCCCAGGCCAACCTGTGGCGTCGCCTGCAACGCATCGGCTTGTCCGGCCCGTTGTCCCGCGACCTGCTTGCACTGATTACCGATATTGAAGAACCTCGTCAGGCTTGGCGCATGTTGCTGGCGCACCTGGCGCGGATGATCGCCACACCGGAAGTCGAGCCACTGGAAGAGGGCGGTGTGATTGCCATGGTCGGCCCTGCCGGCATGGGCAAGACCACCACACTGGCCAAGCTTGCGGCCCGTTATGTGCTCAAGTACGGCGCGCAGAGCATCGCGCTGGTGAGCATGGACAGCTACCGCATCGGCGCCCAGGAACAACTCAAGACGTTGGGCCGCATTCTTAATGTGTCGGTGACCCACGTCGATCCGGGCCAGTCCCTGGTGCAGGCGCTGGATCCATTGCTGCGTAAACGCGTGATCCTGATCGATACCGCCGGCCTTCAAGCCAGCGATCCGGCACTGCGCATGCAGCTCGAAAGCCTGGCCGGTCGCGGGATCAAATCGAAAAATTATCTGGTCTTGGCAACCACCAGCCAGAAACAGGTTCTAACCGCTGCTTATCACAGCTACAAGCGGTGTGGGCTGGCCGGCTGCATCCTGACTAAACTGGATGAGACGGCGAGTCTGGGCGAGGTGTTGAGCCTGGCCATCAGTCATGAATTGCCGGTGGCTTACCTCACCGATGGCCCACGGATTCCAGATGATTTGCATCTGCCGCGGCGTCACCAGTTGGTCAGTCGCGCGGTCAGCGTGCAAATGCAGGAAGAACCCAGCGAAGAAGCCATGGCTGACATGTTCGCTGATATTTACCACAGCCCGACCAAGCAGGTTGGCTGAGGTACTAATGAACAGTTTTTGTACCTACATCGATGGTCTGCCATGCATTGTTCAGTTGATGAACGCGCAGCCAGTAATGTGGCCTCCGTCTATGCAAGACAAGGTAAAGAAATAACATGGGCAGCATGCATCCCGTACAGGTGATCGCGGTGACCGGCGGCAAAGGTGGCGTCGGGAAGACTAACGTGTCAGTGAACTTGTCCCTGGCTCTAGCAGAGCTTGGCCGGCGCGTCATGCTGCTGGACGCCGATCTGGGTCTGGCGAACGTCGACGTTCTGCTGGGACTGACGCCCAAACGTACCCTGGCCGACGTGATCGAAGGCCGCTGCGAGCTGCGCGACGTTCTGTTGCAAGGCCCCGGCGGTATCCGCATCGTGCCGGCCGCGTCCGGCACTCAGAGCATGGTGCATCTGAGCCCGGCCCAACACGCCGGCCTGATCCAGGCTTTCAGCGATATCGGCGACAACCTCGACGTATTGGTGATCGACACTGCTGCGGGTATTGGTGACTCGGTAGTCAGTTTTGTTCGCGCAGCCCAGGAAGTGTTGCTGGTGGTGTGTGACGAGCCGACGTCGATTACCGATGCCTACGCCCTGATCAAATTGCTCAACCGCGACTACGGCATGAACCGCTTCCGCGTCCTGGCCAACATGGCCCAGAGCCCGCAAGAAGGTCGCAACCTGTTCGCCAAGTTGACCAAGGTCACGGACCGCTTCCTCGACGTCGCCTTACAATACGTCGGTGCTGTGCCTTACGACGAAAGCGTGCGCAAGGCCGTGCAGAAGCAACGTGCTGTCTACGAAGCCTTCCCGCGCTCCAAGTGCGCCCTGGCCTTCAAGGCGATTGCCCAGAAAGTCGACACCTGGCCGCTGCCGGCCAACCCGCGCGGGCACCTGGAATTTTTCGTCGAGCGTCTCGTGCAACAGACCGCAGGACCCGTCCTATGACAGCCAGTGGCTACAACCTCTACAAGAAATCGGCGCGTGATTCGCAATACGAGCTGATCGAGCGTTATGCGCCACTGGTTAAACGCATTGCTTACCACTTGCTGGCGCGTTTGCCGGCCAGTGTCCAGGTGGAAGACCTGATCCAGGCCGGGATGATTGGCCTGCTTGAAGTGTCGACCAAATATGACGCCAGCAAAGGCGCGAGTTTCGAAACGTACGCGGGCATTCGAATCCGTGGCGCGATGCTCGATGAAGTACGCAAGGGGGACTGGGCACCACGTTCGGTCCACCGCAATACCCGTATGGTCAGCGACGCAATTCGCTCGATTGAAGCTAAAACCGGCCGTGACGCTAAAGATCACGAGGTTGCGGCCGAACTCCAATTGAGTCTCGACGATTATTACGGGATTTTGAACGATACCTTGGGCAGCCGCCTGTTCAGTTTCGACGACCTGTTGCAGGACGGCGAACACGAAGGGCTGCACGAGGATGGCGCCAGTGCTCATATGGAGCCGTCGCGCGATCTGGAAGATGAACGTTTCCAGGCTGCATTGGCGGACGCGATTGCCAATTTGCCGGAGCGTGAGCGACTGGTGTTGGCGCTGTACTACGACGAAGAGCTGAACCTCAAGGAAATCGGTGAGGTCCTGGGTGTCAGCGAATCGCGTGTCAGCCAGTTACACAGCCAGTGCGCGGCCCGTTTGCGGGGGCGTTTGGGGGAGTGGCGAGCGCGCTGAAGGCAGTGTGGGGACACTGCGAACGAGGCTGGTGTGGTGTTGAACTGCAGCGGTCTCGATCTGTTGTGCTCCAGACAGTCATTTGAGTGCTTTGCCGGATTGATTGAAATGGCGCGTCCAGGTGCTGGGCGCGTTTAAGACTGCTTGGAGGTCGAATTGGACAAGAACATGAAAATCCTCATCGTTGATGACTTCTCAACGATGCGGCGGATCATTAAAAACCTGTTGCGTGACCTTGGGTTCACCAACACGGTCGAGGCTGACGATGGCACCACTGCCATTCCGGTTCTCAACAGCGGCAGCATCGACTTTCTGGTAACAGACTGGAACATGCCTGGCATGACCGGCATCGACCTGCTGCGCCACGTGCGCGCCGATGAAAAACTCAAGCACTTGCCAGTGCTGATGGTGACCGCCGAAGCCAAGCGCGAGCAGATCATCGAAGCGGCCCAGGCCGGTGTTAACGGCTATGTGGTCAAACCCTTCACGGCCCAGGCGTTGAAAGAAAAAATCGAAAAGATTTTCGAACGCATCGGTTGAGCAACTGCGCCACGGGGGAGCTATGGAGCATAACGAATCTTCACAGGGCGATTTTGAATCGACCCTGAAAAAACATGCGGTCGAACTGGTCGAAAGCCTTGAAAAAGGCAGGTTCGGCGACGCTGTGCAACTGATCCATGAGCTCAACCAGACCCGTGACCGCGGCCTGTATCAGGAAGTGGGCAAGCTCACTCGTGAGCTGCATAGCGCGATCGTCAATTTCCAGATTGACCCGAACATGCCGCAAGCCGAGGAAGTCTCGCAGATCACGGATGCCACTGAGCGTCTGGGTTATGTGGTCAAGCTGACCGAGGCCGCTGCCAACCGCACCATGGACCTGGTGGAAAACGCCACGCCGCTGGTCAATGGCCTGAGCCAGGAAGCCCAGGCCTTGAGCACTGACTGGGGACGCTTTATGCGTCGCGAAGTCGGGGCTGAAGAGTTCCGTGAGTTGGCCCGGCGGGTCGACGGTTTCCTGACGCGCAGCAGCGAAGAAAATCGCGTGGTGTCGAGCAACCTGAACGACATTCTGCTGGCTCAGGATTACCAGGACCTCACCGGTCAAGTGATCAAGCGCGTGACCCAATTGGTCACCGAAGTTGAAAGCAACCTGCTCAAGCTCGTGCTCATGGCCAGCCAGGTAGACCGCTTTGCGGGTATCGAACATGACCGTGAAGCGATGCTTGCTGAAAAAGATCCGCAAAAACATCTCTCTCAGGGTGAAGGTCCGCAGATTCATGCCGATAAAAGAGAAGACGTTGTGTCCGGTCAGGACGATGTGGACGATTTGTTATCCAGCCTAGGATTTTAGAGTTTTAGCATTTTAGGTTTTTTAGGTTTTTAGACCTTGGGAGCACCCCCTTAATGAGCTTCGGCGCCGATGAAGAGATCCTTCAGGATTTCCTGGTTGAGGCCGGCGAGATTCTAGAGCAACTGTCCGAACAGCTGGTCGAGCTGGAAAGCCGACCAGATGATGCGGACTTGCTCAATGCAATTTTTCGCGGTTTTCACACTGTAAAAGGGGGCGCCGGCTTCCTCCAGCTCAACGAGCTGGTGGAGTGCTGTCACATCGCCGAGAACGTGTTCGACATCCTGCGCAAGGGTGAACGACGCGTCGACTCGGAATTGATGGACGTGGTTCTCGAAGCGCTGGATGCGGTGAACGGCATGTTCACCGAAGTCCGCGAACGCAGCCCGATCACGGCTGCCACTCCAGAATTGCTTGCGGCACTGGCCCGTCTGGCCGAGCCGCAAACCGCCGATGAAGCAGCCCCGGTTGCCGAAGCGGTGGAAGAACCGGCCGCTGAAAGCGAGTCGGGCGACATTACCGATAACGAATTCGAACAACTGCTGGACTCGCTGAACGCCGTCAAGGCCCAGGCCGAAGCCCCGGTAGCTGCGCCAGCGCCGAGCAGCAATGCTGCGGCCAGCGACGAAATCACCGACGCAGAGTTCGAGTCGTTGCTCGATCAGTTGCACGGCAAAGGCCAGTTCGCGGTCGATGCGGTGGCAGCGCCTGCTGCACCAGCAGCTCCAGCAGCCCCGAAAGCGGCCGGCGACAGCTCGGACATTACCGACGACGAATTCGAAGCACTGCTCGATCAATTGCACGGCAAGGGCAACTTTGCCGTGGATGCGCTGGAATCGGCGATTGCTTCGGCACCGGTCCCGGCTGCGCCTACCGCTAAAGCGGCCGGCGGTGATCTGATCTCCGATCACGAATTCGAATCGCTGCTCGACGAATTGCACGGCAAAGGCAAGTTCACCGAAGTCGGCACCGGCACCGTGGTTACAGCGCCTGCCGCCAAGGCACCTGCTGCTGCCGCGAAACCGGCGGCCAAAGCGCCCGAGCCTAAAGCTGAAGCGCCGAAACCGACCGCAGCGCCTGCACCGGTACCTGCTCGCGCCGCGCCTTCTGCGCCGCCAGCGGAAAAACCGGCCAGTGAAGCCGAGACCACCGTGCGGGTTGATACCGCGCGTCTCGACGAAATCATGAACATGGTCGGCGAACTGGTTCTGGTGCGTAACCGCTTGGTCCGTCTGGGCCTCAACAGCGGCGACGAAGCCATGTCCAAGGCTGTGTCGAACCTCGACGTGGTCACGGCCGACCTGCAAACCGCGGTCATGAAGACCCGGATGCAACCGATCAAGAAAGTCTTCGGGCGCTTCCCGCGCCTGGTTCGCGACCTGGCTCGCCAGCTCAAGAAAGAGATCAACCTGGAACTGGTCGGCGAAGAAACCGACCTCGACAAGAACCTCGTCGAGGCCCTGGCCGACCCGCTGGTCCACTTGGTGCGCAACTCGGTCGACCACGGTATCGAAGAGCCGAGCGAACGCGAAGCGATGGGCAAGCCTCGCAGCGGCAAGGTGATTCTGTCTGCCGAACAGGAAGGCGACCACATCCTGCTGTCCATCTCTGATGACGGCAAGGGCATGGATGCCGATGTCCTGCGCGGTATCGCAGTCAAGAAAGGTTTGATGGACAAGGATGCGGCGGACCGTCTCAGCGAGTCGGACTGCTTCAACCTGATCTTCGCACCGGGTTTCTCGACCAAAACCGAGATCTCCGATGTGTCGGGTCGTGGCGTGGGCATGGACGTGGTGAAAACCAAAATCGCCCAGCTCAACGGCACCATCAATATCTACTCGACCAAGGGCAAAGGCTCGAAGATCGTCATCAAGGTGCCATTGACCCTGGCGATCATGCCGACGCTGATGGTCATGCTTGGCAACCAGGCGTTTGCGTTCCCGCTGGTGAACGTCAACGAGATCTTCCACCTCGACCTGTCGCGCACCAACGTGGTGGACGGCCAGGAAGTGGTGATCGTGCGGGACAAGGCACTGCCCTTGTTCTACCTCAAACGCTGGCTGGTCAGCTCCGCCGCTCATGAAGAGCAGCGCGAGGGCCATGTGGTGATCCTTTCGGTGGGCACCCAGCGGATCGGCTTTGTCGTCGATCAACTGGTGGGCCAGGAAGAAGTGGTCATCAAGCCATTGGGCAAAATGCTCCAGGGAACCCCGGGCATGTCCGGCGCCACCATCACGGGTGACGGCCGCATCGCGCTGATTCTCGATGTCCCGAGCATGCTCAAGCGTTACGCCGCACGGCGTATTTGATTCTGCCGCAGCGGGGCGACAACGCCCCGCTGCGTCTAACGGAGTGTTTATGGTAGTCAAAGTCCTGGTGGTGGACGATTCGGGGTTTTTCCGCCGCCGCGTCTCGGAAATTCTTTCAGCGGATCCGAACATCCAGGTTGTCGGTACGGCAACCAACGGAAAAGAGGCGATTGATCAGGCGCTGGCCCTCAAGCCAGACGTGATCACCATGGACTACGAGATGCCGATGATGGATGGCATCACGGCGGTGCGGCACATCATGCAGCGCTGCCCGACTCCGGTCTTGATGTTCTCCTCGCTGACGCACGAAGGCGCCCGGGTCACCCTGGATGCGCTGGATGCCGGTGCGGTGGATTTCCTGCCGAAGAATTTCGAAGACATCTCCCGCAACCCGGAGAAGGTCAAGCAACTGCTGTGCGAAAAGATCCTGAGCATTTCGCGCAGTAACCGTCGCGCCAATACCTACAGTGCCCCGGCCCCGGCCCCGGCCCCGGTGGCCGCGCCTGCACCGGCGCCTTCGAGCACCAGCAGCTACGGCAGCACGTATGGCAGCAGCGCGCCTGCGCGTCCGGCACCGGCACCTTTGCCGACCCGTGCGCCAGCGTCTACCGGCCCGTCGTCGCCCGCACCGAAACGCAAAGCCTACAAACTGGTGGCCATCGGTACGTCCACCGGCGGCCCGGTTGCGCTGCAACGGGTCTTGACCCAATTGCCGGCCAACTTCCCGGCGCCGATCGTGCTGATCCAGCACATGCCGGCAGCCTTCACCAAGGCCTTCGCCGAACGCCTCGACAAGCTGTGCCGCATCAACGTCAAGGAAGCCGAGGATGGCGACATCCTGCGTCCTGGCCTGGCGCTGCTGGCTCCGGGTGGCAAGCAAATGATGATCGATGGCCGTGGCGCGGTGAAAATCCTGCCGGGCGACGAGCGTCTGAACTACAAACCGTGCGTGGACATCACGTTCGGTTCGGCGGCCAAATCCTACGGTGACAAAGTTCTGGCGGTCGTGTTGACCGGCATGGGCGCCGACGGTCGTGAAGGCGCGCGCCTGCTCAAGCAGGGCGGCAGTGCGATCTGGGCCCAGGATGAAGCCAGTTGCGTGATCTACGGCATGCCGATGGCCATCGTCAAAGCTGACCTCGCGGACGCGATTTACAGCCTGGACGACATTGGCAAGCACCTGGTCGAGGCTTGTATCTGATGGATGTACTGAGCCTTATCGGGATCATCATGGCGTTTGTCGCCATCATTGGCGGCAACTACCTTGAAGGCGGTCACCTCGGCGCATTGGCTAACGGCCCGGCGGCGTTGATCGTGATCGGTGGGACCGTCGGTGCGGCGCTGTTGCAATCGCCGATGAGCGCATTCAAGCGCGCCATGCAGATCCTTGCCTGGATTCTGTTTCCACCGCGTGTGGATCTGGCCGGTGGCGTCGATCGTGTAGTGAACTGGAGCCTTACCGCTCGCAAGGAAGGCCTGCTCGGTCTGGAAGGGGTGGCTGACGCCGAACCGGACAACTACTCGCGCAAAGGCCTGCAATTGCTGGTGGACGGCGCCGAGCCGGAAGCGATTCGCAGCATCCTGGAAGTGGATTTCTACACCCAGGAGAGCCGCGACATCGAAGCGGCGAAAGTCTTTGAAAGCATGGGCGGCTACGCGCCGACCATCGGCATCATCGGTGCGGTCATGGGCCTGATCCATGTCATGGGTAACCTCGCCGATCCATCGCAACTGGGCAGCGGCATTGCCGTGGCATTCGTCGCGACCATCTACGGTGTGGCCAGTGCCAACCTGGTGTTGCTGCCGGTCGCGGCCAAGCTCAAGTCCATCGCGTTGCGCCAGTCGCGTTATCGCGAAATGTTGTTGGAAGGGATTCTGTCGATCGCCGAAGGTGAAAACCCTCGCTCTATTGAGTTGAAGCTTCAGGGCTTCATGGATTGATGGGAGTAACGGAATATGGCTCGTCGCCGGCAACCTGAAGAACACGTCAATCACGAACGCTGGCTGGTGTCCTACGCGGACTTCATTACTCTGCTGTTTGCGTTCTTCGTGGTCATGTACTCGATCTCCTCGATCAACGAGGGCAAGTACAAAGTCATCTCGGAAGCGTTGATCGGCGTGTTCACGGACTCGGACCGCGCGCTCAAGCCGATCCCCATCGGTGAAGAACGGCCGGTGACCGTGACCCCGGCCAAGCCGCTGGTCAAGGACAGTGAGCAGGTTGACGCCGGTATCTCCGGTGCCAGCGATCCTTTGAAAAGCATCGCCGATGACATCAGCGCCGCGTTCGGCGACTTGATCAAATCCAATCAGATGACCGTGCGCGGCAACGAGTTGTGGGTCGAGATCGAACTTAACTCCAGCCTGTTATTCACCAGCGGCGATGCGATGCCCAGCGACATGGCGTTCAACATCATCGACAAGGTTGCGGGGATCCTGAAGCCGTTCGACAACCCGATCCACGTCGAAGGCTTTACCGACGATCAACCGATCCGCACTTCGCAGTACCCGACCAACTGGGAACTGTCTTCGGCCCGTTCGGCGAGCATCGTGCGCATGCTGGCGATGCAGGGTGTGAACCCCGGGCGCCTGGCGTCGGTGGGCTACGGTGAATTCCAGCCAGTGGCCAATAACGCCACCGCTGAAGGCCGTGCGCGCAACCGTCGGGTGGTACTGGTTGTTTCGCGAAATCTCGATGTACGCCGCAGCCTGACGGGCACCGGAACCGCGAATGCGAAACCGGATGCCGCGTTGAAGCGTGCTGGCACACAAACTGCACCGACCCCGGTCAAGTCGCCGGGACGAGAGAGCGCCGTCAATTCTCCGTCACCCGCATTAACACATTGAGCTATTTCTCGGTCGAGCTGATCGACCGGGAGGAACAATCCGAATGAGAGTCTGGGCAGTTGCCAATCAAAAGGGTGGTGTTGGTAAAACCACTTCCTCTATCGCTTTAGCCGGGTTACTGGCCGAGGCGGGCAAGCGCGTGGTCATGGTGGACCTTGACCCGCACGGCTCGATGACCAGCTATTTCGGCTACGACCCCGACAGCCTGGAACACAGCAGCTACGACCTGTTCCTGCACAAGGGCAGCGTGCCCCAGGGCTTGCCCGGCCAGTTGTTGATGCCCACCAGTCACGAGAATATTTCCCTGCTGCCGTCGAGCACCGCGCTGGCGACCCTTGAGCGTCAGTCGCCGGGCCAGAGTGGCCTTGGCCTGGTGATCGCCAAGAGTCTGGCGCAATTGTGGCAAGACTTCGATTACGCGGTGATCGACAGCCCGCCGTTGCTTGGCTTGTTGATGGTCAACGCCCTGGCCGCGAGCCAGCAGTTGGTGATCCCGGTGCAGACCGAGCACCTGGCCGTCAAAGGCCTGGAACGCATGGTCAACACCCTGGCGATGATCAACCGCTCACGCAAACAGGCGTTGCCATTCACTATCGTCCCGACTCTGTTCGACCGCCGCACTCAAGCGTCCCTCGGGACGTTGCGCGTATTGCGCGACAAGTACCCGGAAGAAATCTGGCAAGGCTACATCCCGGTGGATACTCGCCTGCGTGATGCGAGCCGCGCCGGTGTCACGCCTTCGCAATTCGACGGCAAGAGTCGCGGTGTTCTCGCCTATCGCGCGCTGCTCAAGCATCTGCTGACCGCACAACTTGTCCCGGCGGTGGCCTGATGAACCCATTACCTGTAGGAGCGAGGCTTGCCCGCGAAGGCAACACCTCGGTCTTAACCAATAATCCGCGTTATCGTTCTTCGCGGGCAAGCCTCGCTCCTACACGGGCGGTGTTTGCATGAACCGCCCGGTAAAAACCACTTCGCGTCCACAATTGGCGCTCCAGTCTTATCTGGACAACCTGTTGATGGAGGCGACTGAAGAGTTGCCGCAGGAAGTCGAAGCGGTGGCGCAAGTCATCGAGGTCGTTGAAACGGTCGAGGTCGAGGCCGCGCTGGACGAGTTCCAGTTGGCCGTGCTCGAAGAACAGGCGCGTGATGCACGCCCGGCGCCTGCCATTGCGGCGCCAGTGGTTGCGCCGGTCGTTGAGAAAGCACCGCTCGCTGTGATCGAAGCCCCGGCACCGATCCTCGCGCCAGTCTCGACCATCGCGCCATTGCTGCAAGCCTTGGTCCCTCCGGTGGTTGAAGTCCACTTGCCGCCGAGCAACACGCCGCCACCGGTGGAAACCGATGGTCGTCCGTCCTGGGCCGCCGAGCCGTTCGAATGCCTGTTGTTCGACGTTGCTGGGCTGACCCTGGCCGTGCCGCTGGTGTGCCTGGGTTCGATTTATTCCCTGGCCGGTCACGAGCTGACGCCGTTGTTCGGTCAGCCGGAATGGTTCCTCGGGATCCTGCCGAGCCAGGCCGGCAATCTGAAGGTGCTGGATACCGCGCGCTGGGTCATGCCGGATCGTTATCGCGATGACTTCCGCCAGGGCCTGCAATACGTTATTTCGGTGCAGGGCTACGAGTGGGGGCTGGCGGTGCATCAGGTCAGCCGCTCGTTGCGCCTGGACCCGAACGAAATCAAATGGAGAAGTCACCGAGGTCAGCGGCCATGGCTCGCCGGCACGGTGATTGAGCACATGTGTGCATTGCTGGACGTTTCCGCACTGGCCGAGCTGATCGCCAGCGGCGGAGCAAAGCACATGGGCAGCAGCAAGCCGCTACACAAACCGACATAGCTGCCGACATAACAAGTATGCGACGGCGTTGTTGAACGCCGCCAACAGAACACACACCGCCAGAAGCGGTTTTTCGAGGGGTCAGGGTATGAGTAATCAAGCGACGAATGCAAAAGGTTCTGAAGATCCGATCCTGCAATGGGTAACCTTCAAACTGGACAATGAAACCTACGGCATCAACGTGATGCGCGTTCAGGAAGTCCTGCGTTACACCGAAATCGCCCCGGTCCCGGGTGCCCCGAGCTACGTGCTGGGCATCATCAACCTGCGTGGCAACGTGGTCACCGTGATCGACACCCGTCAGCGCTTCGGCCTGATGAACGCCGAGATCAGCGACAACACCCGTATCGTCATCATCGAAGCCGACAAACAAGTCGTCGGGATCATGGTCGATAGCGTCGCCGAAGTGGTTTACCTGCGTCAGTCGGAAATCGAGACCGCGCCGAACGTCGGTAACGAAGAATCCGCCAAGTTCATTCAGGGCGTATGCAACAAGAACAACGAACTCCTCATCCTGGTCGAACTCGACAAGATGATGAGCGAAGAAGAATGGTCGGATCTGGAGAACATCTGATTGATTCTTGAGGTTGCTGTCATTGTCCTGTTCCTGTTTTGGGCAGGCACGCTGGCGATGTTCCTGGCGTACATCCGCAGTCAGCGACTGATCGCGGCGCAACAGGCCGAGGGTGATGCGCTGCGCGATCAGCGCATCAAAGACCTGGCCAAGCGCGTCGACAATTACCAGAGCGGCAATGTGCGCATGGGTGAAGACCTGCACGAACTGCGCGCGGTGGTTTCGCCGTTGCCGGACAAACTGGCGCAGCTGGAACAACGCGACCCGTCGAGCCTGTCGTTTGCCCAGGCGGCGCGATTGGTGGGCATGGGCGCCACCGTTGATGAACTGACTCAGTCTTGCGGGTTGACCCAGGCTGAGGCGGAGTTGATGCGCAAGTTGCACAAGAACTGAGAAAGATCAAAAGATCGCAGCCTCGTTTTACTCGACAGCTCCTACAGGGTGTACGCAATCCCAATGTAGGAGCTGTCGAGTAAAACGAGGCTGCGATCTTTTGCATTCAACACACATCAATAATCATCCCCGCGATCAGTAATATCCTTCTCGACCATTGGCGCATTCGGATCCTGTCCCTCAGGAAACTTGCCCTTCAGGTTCCACGCAAACGCAATAATCTCCGCAATCGTGCGGTACAACTCTTCCGGAATACTGTCCCCCAACTCCATCTTCGCCAGCAGCCTCACCAGCTCGGGGTTTTCGTAGATCGGCACTTCGCATTCACGAGCAATCTTCAGAATGGCTTCGGCCAGTTCTTCGTCGCCCTTGGCGGTGAGGGTCGGGGCGTGGCTGCCGTCGTATTTGAGGGCGATGGCCTGGCGTGGGGCGTTGGGGTTTCTCATGCGGTTTCGTCGACCCAGCGTTGTTCGAGGCGGGTTTGCGCGCCTTGGGGAGGTGTGCCGAGGTGGCAATCCAGATCGCCGACGTTCAGGCCGGAAGCCAACAAGCGCTCGCGCAGGGCTGCCAGATTGCTTTCAATCAGGCTCGCGGTGTACGGCCGCTCGGCCCATAGCTGGCTGGATAGGCTGCCCTGGATCAACTGCGCCTGAACTTGCAGCGGGCCAAGCGGCTCCATGTCGAACGCCAACTCGACCCGCCACAGTTGCTGTTTCGGTTCGCGTTCTTCGCGGCGTTCGTTTTGCTGCTGTTTTTCCGGAGCCTCTTCGCGCTGGAACTTGACCTGCAACGGCACGATGTCCTGCATGTTGCGCATCGGGATTTCCAGCTGCCAAGTGCTCATCAGCCGGCCATCGTCGGTGACGCCGGTTTGTTCCAGGCTCGACAGTTGATGGCTTTGCAGGCGCGAAACCGCCGCAGCGGCCAAGCGTAATAGATGCTCAAGATCGCCTTCACCGTCCTGGCTCTGCAACAACCGGTCGGGCAGCGGAAAACTGGTGGGGGATGGCTTGGCGCTGACCTGACCGAGCATGCCCAACGCGCTGCGCACAAAACTCGGCATCGCCTGGGCCAGGGTGTTGGCGGCGATGACGGCGCCGAGATTGGTGTTGGGCGGGGTCAGTTGCGCGATCAGCTTGAGCAGGTCGGCCTTCATGTCCGGGGCCAGCGTTGGGGTCTGGCCGGTCAGCAATTTCGTTTCGAGGAACAGGCCGCTGTTGGCCAACGCCAAGGCGAGGCCCTTGGGCGTGCTCAGTTGCTGCACGTCCGGCAGACCAGCGAGCAATTTGTTCACTGCGGCTTGCAGGTCGGCGGAGGTTTCGTCGGACTGCGGCAGGTTCTGCAAGGCGCTGAGCAAGCCGTCCAGCGAACCCTGGCGGCTCTGCTGGGTGGTCAGTTGCTGCGAGACCGCCAACTGGTCCTGGCGATTGCTCAGCGGCAGGAATTTCAATGTCTGCGTGTCCTGCACCAGGGCGCTCAGCAAGGTGCCGATGCGCAGCGGTTGCGGGCTGTCGATGGTCAACGTGCTGCCGCTCAGCGCGGTGTTGAGCAGGCTCACCATTGAACGAAAAACGCTCGGTTGCCCCGGCGTCTGCGGCAATACCTGCGAGGTCAGCACTTTGCCTTGCAGCAACGTGCCGACCGGCAGTTGCGCGGTGTCGATGCGGGTGAGGGTGGCGACGCTGGAGGCAATCGCCTGTTGCACCGTAATCGCCAGGTTGCTGGCGGACGGCTGGGTAATCGCCAGGTTGGTGCCGGTGGGCAGCGGTTGCGTGCTGGTGGCCTGGACCGTGGTCTGGCGGCCGCCGTCGACGGTGACCTTGAGCAACAGTTGAAAAGTCTGATCGGCCTGCTTCAGCGACAGCACCTCGGCGCTGGCGGTCTGGCCGGCGCTGATCAGGCCCTCCATCGGCGTCAGCAGCTTGAGCAAGTCGCCACTGACCACCATCGGGCGCGTGGCCGTCGGTGTGGTCTGGGGGACCGGGAGGATGTTCATTTCGCCTGTCATACGCGGTCACAACCTTCGGAAAATGCGCTCTTTAGAGTAAGGCATGGCATGTATAATGCCGCCCGTCTTTGAGAGAGCGGTGAAAACATTGCAATTGTTTTGACGCAGCTCTCTAAAACCGGCCGCCAATGCATCTATGCTGCATCTCTTTAGCGGCCGCGCCACTGCCGACTTGAACCGCCGACTTGAAACGTAAAGGCCCAGTGATCTCTTGACCAGTCCAGTCCTTCAAACCGTCGATCTCGCCTGTGAGCGAGACCTTCGGCTGCTCTTCGAAAATCTCGAATTGAGACTGTCCAGTGGCGAAATGGTGCAGATCAGCGGCCCTAATGGCAGTGGCAAGACCAGTTTATTGCGCTTGTTGTCCGGGCTGATGCAACCGACCGCCGGTCAAGTCTTGCTCAATGGCCAGCCGTTGCACGAGCAACGCAGCGAACTGGCCCGCAACCTGTTGTGGATCGGACATGCCGCCGGGATCAAGGATTTGCTGACCCCGGAAGAAAACCTTAGCTGGCTTTGCGCCTTGCACCAACCGGCGAGCCACGAAGCGATCTGGCAAGCGCTGGCGGCTGTCGGGCTGCGCGGTTTCGAGGATGTGCCTTGCCACACCTTGTCCGCCGGTCAGCAACGCCGCGTGGCGCTGGCACGGCTTTACCTCGACAGTCCACCGCTGTGGATTCTCGACGAACCCTTCACCGCGCTCGATAAGCAGGGCGTGGCGCAACTCGAAGAACACCTGGCCGGCCACTGCGAGCGGGGCGGCATGGTGATTCTGACCACCCACCACACGCTGACTCGCATGCCGGCCGGCTATCGCGACATTGATCTGGGGAACTGGGCCGTATGAGTGTTTTCGGCCTGTTGGTCGCCCGTGAGGCTCGCTTGTTGTTTCGCCGTCCGGCAGAGCTGGCCAATCCGCTGGTATTCTTCGCCATCGTGGTGTCGTTGTTCCCGTTGGCGGTCGGACCCGAGTCTCAATTGTTGCAAACCTTGTCTCCGGGACTGGTCTGGGTGGCGGCGCTTTTATCGGTCCTGCTCTCGCTGGACGGGCTCTTCCGCAGTGATTTCGAAGACGGATCGCTTGAACAGTGGGTCCTTTCGCCGCACCCCCTGGCTCTTCTGGTTTTGGCCAAGGTACTGGCACACTGGGCCTTCTCCGGCCTGGCACTGGTTTTGCTCGCTCCACTACTGGCGTTGATGCTCGGTTTGCCTGCCGCTTGTCTGCCGGTGTTGCTGCTTTCGTTATTGCTGGGTACACCGGTGCTGAGCCTGCTCGGTGCGGTGGGCGCAGCACTGACGGTCGGATTGAAGCGTGGCGGCCTGTTGCTGGCGCTGCTGATTCTGCCGCTGTACATCCCGGTGTTGATTCTTGGCAGTGGCGCCTTGCAGGCAGCCTTGCAGGGCATGCCGGCGACCGGTTATCTCTTGTGGCTTGGTAGCCTGACCGCCCTGGCGATAACCCTGACACCTTTTGCAATAGCTGCTGGCCTGAAGATCAGCGTCGGCGAATAATGAGGTCTGGTTAAAATTTAACCAGTAAAGACCCTTGGCTCTTCAATAGCGAAGAGCACCCGTGATGGAAACAGTAATGAACTGGACCTGGTTTCATAAGCTCGGCTCGCCCAAATGGTTTTATGGCATCAGTGGCAAACTGCTGCCGTGGCTGAGCGTCGCGGCGTTGCTGCTGATTAGCGTCGGCGTGGTCTGGGGCCTGGCCTTCGCGCCACCGGACTACCAACAAGGCAACAGCTTTCGCATCATCTATATCCACGTTCCGGCCGCCATGCTGGCTCAGTCCTGCTATGTGATGCTGGCGGTGTGCGGTGTGGTCGGGCTGGTGTGGAAGATGAAACTGGCCGACGTCGCCTTGCAATGCGCGGCGCCGATTGGCGCCTGGATGACCGCCGTGGCGCTGGTCACCGGCGCGATTTGGGGCAAACCGACCTGGGGCTCTTGGTGGGTCTGGGATGCGCGACTTACGTCCATGCTTATTCTGCTGTTTCTGTACTTCGGTCTCATTGCGCTGGGCAACGCCATCAGCAATCGTGACAGTGCGGCCAAGGCCTGTGCGGTGCTGGCAATTGTCGGCGTGATCAACATTCCGATCATCAAATACTCGGTGGAGTGGTGGAACACCCTGCACCAGGGCGCGACGTTCACCCTCACTGAAAAACCGGCGATGCCCGCCGAGATGTGGCTACCGCTGTTGCTGACGGTGCTGGGTTTCTACTGTTTCTTCGGCGCGGTGCTGTTGCTGCGCATGCGTCTTGAAGTGCTCAAGCGCGAAGCCCGGGCGAGCTGGGTGAAAGCTGAAGTGCAGAACAGTCTGGAGGCCGTTCGATGAGTTTTGCTTCATTCGGCGACTTCCTCGCCATGGGCCATCATGCCCTGTATGTCTGGTCAGCCTACGGCATTTGCCTGGCGGTGCTGGTCCTCAACGTGGCGGCGCCGATCCTGGCCCGCAAGCGGTATCTGCAACAAGAGGCGCGTCGTTTGCGCCGGGAGAACGGCAAGTGAATCCGCTGCGCAAAAAGCGTCTTATCATCATTCTCGCGATCCTGGTCGGTGTCGGCGCCGCCGTCGGCCTGGCCCTGAGCGCCCTGCAGCAGAACATCAACCTGTTTTACACACCGACCCAGATCGCCAACGGCGAAGCGCCGCAAGACACGCGCATCCGCGCCGGCGGCATGGTCGAGAAGGGCTCGCTGCAACGCTCCGGTGATTCCCTGGACGTGAAATTCATCGTCACCGACTTCAATAAATCCGTGACCATCAGCTATCGCGGCATCCTCCCGGACCTGTTCCGTGAAGGGCAGGGCATCGTCGCCCTGGGCAAACTCAACGCTGACGGCGTGGTGGTGGCTGACGAGGTGCTGGCCAAGCACGACGAGAAATACATGCCGCCCGAAGTGACCAAGGCCCTGAAAGACAGCGGTCAGTCGGCGCCTACCCAAGCCAAGGAGGGTTGATGATGACCTCTGCACTGTTTATTCCCGAATTAGGCCAGTTGGCCATGATCCTGGCGCTGTGTTTCGCGCTGGTTCAGGCCGTGGTCCCGCTAATGGGCGCCTGGCGTGGCGACCGCTTGTGGATGAGCCTGGCGCAACCGGCGGCCTGGGGTCAGTTCGCGTTTCTGGTGTTTGCGTTCGGTTGCCTGACTTACGCTTTCATGACCGACGATTTCTCCGTCGCTTATGTGGCCAGCAACTCCAACAGCGCCTTGCCGTGGTACTACAAGTTCAGCGCAGTGTGGGGCGCCCACGAAGGTTCGTTGCTGCTGTGGGCCTTGATCCTCGGCGGCTGGACCTTTGCGGTGTCGGTGTTCTCCCGGCAGTTGCCGCAAGTCATGCTCGCCCGCGTACTCGCAGTGATGGGCATGATCAGCACCGGTTTCCTGATGTTCCTGATCCTGACCTCGAACCCGTTCGCGCGGATCCTGCCGCAGATCCCGGCGGACGGTCGTGACCTCAATCCATTGCTGCAAGACATCGGCCTGATCGTGCATCCGCCGATGCTGTACATGGGTTATGTCGGTTTCTCCGTGGCTTTCGCCTTCGCCATCGCCGCGCTGCTGGGCGGTCGACTTGATGCAGCGTGGGCGCGCTGGTCGCGTCCGTGGACCATCGTCGCCTGGGCCTTCCTCGGTATCGGCATCACGCTCGGTTCGTGGTGGGCGTACTACGAACTCGGCTGGGGCGGCTGGTGGTTCTGGGACCCGGTGGAAAACGCATCCTTCATGCCTTGGCTGGTCGGTACGGCGTTGATTCACTCGTTGGCCGTTACGGAAAAACGTGGCGTGTTCAAGAGCTGGACCGTGTTGCTGGCCATCGCGGCGTTCTCGTTGAGCCTGCTCGGGACCTTCCTCGTGCGTTCCGGCGTACTGACCTCGGTGCACGCGTTTGCCTCCGATCCTGAGCGCGGCGTTTTCATCCTGATCTTCCTACTGTTTGTGGTCGGCGGTTCGCTGACGCTGTTCGCCCTGCGCGCGCCGGTGGTCAAGAGCCATGTCGGCTTCAACCTCTGGTCCCGGGAAACCCTGTTGCTGGGTAACAACCTGGTGCTGGTGGTGGCGGCATCGATGATCCTGCTCGGCACCTTGTATCCGCTGATCCTCGATGCAATGACCGGCGCCAAGCTGTCCGTCGGCCCGCCGTACTTCAACGCGCTGTTCATTCCGTTGATGGCGTTGCTGATGGTGGTGATGGCGGTCGGCATGCTGGTGCGCTGGAAAGACACGCCGGTCAAATGGCTGGTGGGCATGCTGACCCCGGTATTGCTCGGCAGCGCCGCGCTGGCCGTGGTGGCTGGCGTTGCATACGGCGATTTCAACTGGGCAGTGATAGCGACGTTCATGCTCGCCGCGTGGGTGTTGCTGGCCGGCGTGCGCGACATTCTCGACAAGACCCGCCACAAAGGCCTGATCAAAGGCCTGCCGAGCCTGACCCGCAGCTATTGGGGCATGCAGGTTGCGCATTTGGGCATCGCCGTGTGCGCCCTCGGGGTCGTGTTGTCGAGCCAGAACAGTGCCGAGCGCGACTTGCGCCTGGCGCCGGGCGAGTCCATGGACCTGGCCGGTTACCACTTCATCTTCGAAGGCGCCAAGCACTTCGAAGGGCCGAACTTCACGTCCGACAAGGGCACCGTGCGGGTCATCCGCGACGGCAAGGAAGTCAGCGTGTTGCACCCGGAAAAACGTCTCTACACCGTGCAGAACTCGGTGATGACCGAAGCCGGGATCGACGCTGGTTTCACCCGTGATATCTACGTCGCCCTCGGCGAACCGCTGGGCGATGGCGCCTGGGCTGTGCGCGTGCACGTCAAGCCGTTCGTGCGCTGGATCTGGTTCGGCGGTTTGCTCACCGGTTTCGGCGGGTTGCTGGCAGCATTGGATCGGCGTTATCGGGTCAAGGTGAAAAGCCGCGTGCGTGAAGCGCTCGGCATGACGGGAGCCACTGCATGAGACGTTGGTTGATGCTGTTGCCACTGGCGATTTTTCTGGTGGTGGCTGTTTTCCTGTATCGCGGTCTGTACCTGGACCCGGCCGAGTTGCCTTCGGCGATGATCGGCAAGCCGTTCCCGGAGTTTTCCCTGCCAGCGGTCCAAGGCGACAAGACTCTGACGAAGGCTGACATCCTTGGTAAACCGGCGCTGGTCAACGTCTGGGGCACTTGGTGCATTTCCTGCCGGGTCGAGCACCCTGTGTTGAACAAACTGGCCGAGAAGGGCGTGGTGATCTACGGCATCAACTACAAGGACGTCAACGCCGATGCCTTGAAGTGGCTGGTGGAATTCCACAACCCGTACCAACTCGATATCCGCGACGACGAAGGCACCCTGGGCCTGAACCTCGGTGTGTACGGCGCGCCGGAAACCTTCTTCATCGACGCCAAGGGCATCATCCGCGACAAGTACGTCGGCGTGATTGACGAACAGGTCTGGCGCGAAAAACTGGCGGCCAAGTATCAGGCGCTGGTCGATGAGGCCAAGCCATGAAGCGCTGGATCGCTGCCGCTGTATTGGGCTTGAGCATGGCCGGCGTGGCGCACGCGGCCATCGATACCTACGAGTTCGCCAAAGAAGGCGACCGTGAGCGTTTCCGCGAGCTGACCAAAGAGCTGCGTTGCCCCAAGTGCCAGAATCAGGACATTGCCGATTCCAACGCCCCGATCGCTGCCGACCTGCGCAAAGAGATTTTTCGCATGCTCGGCGAGGGCAAGGACAACCAGCAGATCATCGATTTCATGGTGGATCGCTACGGTGATTTCGTCCGCTACAAACCCGCTCTGAACGCCAAGACAGCCTTGCTCTGGTTCGGCCCCGCCGGCCTGTTGCTGGGCGGCTTCGTGGTTATCGCCGTGATCGTCCGCCGTCGTCGCGTGCAACGCGCTGACACCCCGGACACGCTTTCTGCCGAGGAGCGTGAGCGCCTCGACCACCTGTTGGAAAAAAACCAAGAATGATTGATTTCTGGCTCGCTGCAGGTCTGCTACTTCTGGTTGCCCTGAGTTTTCTGTTGATCCCGGTTTTGCGCGTTCGTCGCGCTCAACTCGAAGAGGATCGTACTGCCCTGAACGTCGCGCTGTATCAAGAGCGCGTGGCTGAGTTGCAGACTCAGCAGGAAGAGGGCGTGCTCGACGCCGCGCAAATGGACAGCGGTCGCGCGGAAGCAGCGCGTGAGTTGCTGGCCGACACCGAAGGCGTTGCCGCGCCGCGTGTGTCTCGCCTGGGCAAATCGTTGCCGTTACTGGCCGCGATCCTGGTGCCGGTGTTGGGCCTTGGCCTGTACCTGCATTTCGGTGCCAGCGATAAAGTCGAACTGACCCGGGAATTCTCCCAGGCACCGCAGTCGATGGAAGAAATGACCCATCGCCTGGAGCGTGCGGTTGCGGCTCAACCGGACTCGGCGGAAGGCTTGTACTTCCTCGGTCGCACCTACATGGCTCAGGATCGTCCGGCCGACGCGGCGAAGATTTTCGAGCGCACGGTGAACCTTGCCGGTCGCCAACCGGAACTGCTCGGCCAATGGGCTCAGGCCCAGTACTTCGCCGATGGCAAGAAGTGGTCGGACAAGATCCAGGCCCTGACCGACGAAGCGCTGAAAGCCGATCCGAAAGAAGTCACCAGCCTTGGCCTGCTCGGCATCGCCGCGTTTGAAGCCCAGCGCTATCAGGACGCCATCGACTACTGGAATCGTCTGCTGGCGCAATTGCCGCCGGACGACAATTCCCGTGGCGCACTGCAGGGCGGGATTGCCCGGGCCACCGAGAAACTCGAAGCCAGCGGCGGCAAGGTTGTCCAAGCGCCGGCCACTAAAGGCGCGTTGCTCAAGGTGCGTGTGGACCTCGCAGCCGACCTGAAAGGCAAGGTGCAACCGGGCGACAGCGTATTCATCTTCGCCCGCGCCACCTCAGGTCCTCCGGCGCCATTGGCGGCCAAACGCATGACCGTGGCTGACCTGCCGGCCACCGTCGAACTGGGCGATGCCGATGCAATGATGCCGCAGTTGAAACTGTCGAACTTCCCTGAAGTCCAACTGGTTGCACGCATCTCCCGCGCCGGCCAACCGACTACCGGCGAATGGATCGGTCGCAGCCAGCCCCTGGCCAGCAGCACCACCGCGCAGCAGCAACTGACCATCGACAGCCCGGATAAATAACAGGAAGCGCCTACATGACCGCCATCGCTCGTATCACCCTGCTCAGTCTCGTCCTGGGGTTAAGCGCTTGTGCGGTCCAACGGCCACCGCAACAGACCCTGCCGCCGATCCCGCCGTCGCAACCCCGCCCAACGCCGTCCACGACTCCAAGCCCGAGCAAGCCAAGCATCCCGGCCAAACCCGCCAAACCGCTGCCCCGCACCTCCGCCAGCTTCGCCCCGCCACCGGGTGGCAACAGCCATTGGGATGCGAAGATGGGCGTCTACGTCCTCGACGACCAACCCAACACCTTCTACCGCCAGCGCACCTACTACCGCTGGAACAACGGCTGGAGCCGCTCCATCAGCCCGAACGGCCCGTGGGAAGACACCGACATCCACGGCGTGCCAGGTGGGTTGGGCAGACAGTTTGGGGAATGAATGAAAACGGCGATCTTCGGATCGCCGTTTTGCTGTCTGGAGTTCGAAAAGATCGCAGCCTTCGGCAGCTACGGGACCGCGTATGAAGATGTACCGGATTTATGTAGGAGCTGGCGAAGCCTGCGATCTTTTGATTTTGATTCAGCGCACTGAGACATCAAAGAATGGTGCGGTAGTTGGTCAGCGCCTCGACTGACCGAACCAAGCCTTGTCGTGACAGCAGATCGAGATAGGTACTGACATCCATCGACGGCATCTTCAATTGCTTGCGTTGCCGTTGGGCCGCACCGACAACGGCTGCCGGGTCCAGATCAAAGAGGTTGTCGACGAACTTGTCAGGGTGCTGCGCCTCCACTCCAAAAGGTTCCAGCGATGTGCAGGGGAAGTCTTTCTGGTTGAAGGTCACGATGACGCTGGCGTTGCAGCGAATGGCAGCCGCCAGGACATGGCGGTCATTCATGTCCGGCAGCGTTAGTCCTTGAATCAGGTCTTCGTATCCAGAGACATTGGCGTCGGGGATGGCTTGATCCATCAACTCGGAGGTTCGATCCAGTTGTTCCGTGGTCAGGTCTGGACGGTTCTTTAATAGATTGCGCTTCCATTCGTTGTGTATCTCCAGTGACCATCGCGCCCGGAAACGTCCTGAGAGCGCGAGCCACATCAGGAAGTCTCTCAAAGGGGCTGGGTACAAAACACATGCGTCATATACAGCGGTAAACGGGGAGTGCCTCACTCGTATCCTGTCCTTAACGCTTGTGCTTGCTCGGCGAGAAGCGTCATTGCTTGCTCGCTGGCGGTGTCGCGCCGGTTTTTATAATCCATCAAATCGGCAAAGCGCACACGTCGGTGCTTGCCTGTTTTGTGGTAGGACAACTCGCCGGATTCCAGCAGTTTGATGAGATGCGGGCGTGAGACGTTGAGCAGGTCCGCTGCTTCCTGGGTGGTCAATTCCGCGTGAACCGGGACGACTTTGACGGCATTGCCTTCTGCCAATGCGGCCAAGATGTCAACCAGCAATCGCAGGGCTGAAGTCGGTAGCTCGACGTTGTGAGCTTCATTTTGTTCGTCGAAAATCTGGATGCGTTGAGTTTCGAATTGCGTCGCGAGATACGCAGAGAGCGCACGTTGACCTTCGATGGCAGCTTGAACTTCGCGGGCTATGGGCAGATTGATCGGTGGATGGATGACTAAAGACATGATGGTTTCCAACATTCTGAGTATCGATGTTGGGAAGGCTATTCGAATCAAACGAAAATCGCAATAAACGAAACTGAAGCGTGTTTAAGACTCTTTCGCCAATAACGTCTGAACGTAATCCACAAACGCCCGCGCCTTCGCACTGGCCATCCTTCCCGTCGGAAACACCGCCCACAGGTCCTGATTCGGCAACTCCCAATTACTCATCACCTCCACCACTGCACCACTGGCGAGTTCCGGCGCAAACATCCACTCGGATGCCATGGTCAGGCCCAGATGAGCCAGCACTGATTCACGCAGGCCTTCGGCGGCGTTGACGCGGAGGCGACCGCTGATGATCACCGGGTGTTCTTCGTCGCCTTGCTTGAACGGCCAATTCGCGCCGCCGCCCAAACTGTAAACAACGGCTTGATGTTTAGTCAGATCGGCAGGGCAGGCCGGTTCGCCGTGTTTTTCGAAATACTGCGGTGTGCCCAGCACCACGCGCCGGCACTCGGCGATCTTGCGGGCGGTGAGGCCGGAGTCGCTCAGGGCGCCCATGCGCAGGGCCACGTCGACGCCTTCTTCCACCAGATTGATATTGCGGTCATCGAGCATCAAGTCGATGTTCAGTTCGGGGTTCTGTTCGAGAAACGGCCCCAGGTGCGGGACGATGTGCAACCGGCCGAAGGTCACGGCGGCACAGATCCGCAAGTTGCCGGTCAGCCCGCTGGCGGCACAGCGAGCGGCGTTGTCGGCCTCGTTGGCTTCTTCGATGGCGCGCTTGGCCCGGTCAAAGAACGCCAGCCCGGCTTCGGTGGGGGTCAGGCCACGGGTCGAGCGCAACAGCAATCGCACGGCGAGACGGGCTTCCAGTTGCGCGATGGTTTTCGACACGGCGGGCTGGCCGATATTCAGGCGCCGGGCTGCGGCGGAAAACGAACCGGTTTCCACCACGTAGACGAAGGTTTCCATTGCGCCGAGGCGGTCCATCTTGAGTCCTTGTGCAAATGTGGTGACTTGCCGAGATCCCCTGTGGGAGCGGGCTTGCTCGCGAAAGCGGTGTATCAGTCAATATCAATGTTGCTGACATACCGCCTTCGCGAGCAAGCCCGCTCCCACAGGGGATTTATGTGGTCTGAAAAAAGTCGTTAGAACGCCGCTTTTCCCACCGAAGCACCACCATCGACAAACAGCGTCTGCCCGGTAATGAACCCGCTCTGCTCGGACAACAGAAAGGCAATCGCCGAAGCGATTTCTTCCGGTTGCCCCAACCGACCCATCGGTACGCTGGCCAGATAACGCGCTTCACCTTCGCTGCCGATCGGATTGTTCTCGCGAAACAGCTCCGTTTCCGTCGGGCCGGGGGCCACGGCGTTGACCGTGATCCCGGTTTGCGCCAGTTCCAGCGCCCAGGATCGGGTGAAGCTGACCAGCGCCGCTTTCGCCGCCGCATACGCCGT
The DNA here is from genome assembly GCF_024296925.1 of Pseudomonas nunensis. Taxonomy (NCBI): domain Bacteria; kingdom Pseudomonadati; phylum Pseudomonadota; class Gammaproteobacteria; order Pseudomonadales; family Pseudomonadaceae; genus Pseudomonas; species Pseudomonas nunensis. The sequence continues at coordinate 4,361,089 of NZ_CP101125.1, read as the reverse complement.
GCGCTGGGTGATCCCGAGCACCGTCAGGCTGGAAATATTCACCACCCGGCCCCAGCCTTTGGCGCGCATGTTCGGCAGCAGCGTCTGGGTTGCTTGCAGGGCCGAGTGCAGGTTGACCCGCATCACGTCGTCAAAGGTGTCGAGGTCGATTTCGCCCAACACCTGCGGTCGGACCAAGCCGACGTTGTTCACCAGCCCATCGAACTCGTACTGGCTGGCCAGATCCGCCAATACTTCCCGGGTCAGCGCCCGGTCGCTCAGGTCGAGTGGAAACAACGTGCCGGGGAACGTCAGGTCCGGTGTCCGGGCAATCCCGACCACGCGATGACCGGCACGGTCCAGGTGCTCGGCCACGGCACGGCCAATGCCTTTGCTGGCGCCGGTGATGAGAAACGTACGTCGGGTCATGACAACTCCTATCAGGATGTGCCGCGGGTAACGCGGCACTTGATCGGTTCAGCCGCGAAGCGCATCCAGCATCGCTTCAGGCTCTGGTCGCTGAGTGTAATCCGGGTTGACCTCGGCGTAACGGATGACGCCATCCTGACCGATCACATACCGCGCCGGCATCGGCAGGGTCCAGGACGGGTCATCGTTGAAGGTGGGCAGGTCGTTGCGCAGGTTTTTGTACAACTCGACCAGGTAATCCGGCAACGCGAAACGCAGACCGAAAGCCTGCGCCACATCATTGTGAGTGTCGCTCAGGATCGGGAACTCCAAACCATTGGTGCGCACCGATTTGCGGCTGTTGGCGGCGATCTGCGGCGAGATCGCCACCAGGTTCGCCCCGACTTCCTGCAACGTCGGCAGGAACGCCTGCAAGGCTTGCAGCTCCATGTTGCAGTACGGACACCAGACACCGCGATAGAACGTCAGCACCAACGGACCCTTGGCCAGCAGATCGGCGGAGGACACAAGGTTGCCGTCGGGATCCTTGAGCGTAAACAACGGCGCCTTGTCCCCGACCTTTAGGGCTTTGCCGGCCGCGGCGGACGCAATCAACTCAGCGGTGGCGCGCTCCATGACCGGGTGGATTTCAGCCGGAGCGTTGTAGGGCGGTTTACCGGCCTTGAAGTCAGCTTTGAACGCATCGAGTTTTGCTTGCAGGGTCATGATCGTAATCCTTGAAGAGGAGGCCGGTTGGCTGCGATCAATGGTGACCTTGGGCGGGGGGAGCGGGGAACGTGGGTGGGGGGCATAGGATTCATTCTTGGGAAGAATGAGGCGCCTGATAAATCGCCTTCGCGGGCAAGTCGGATCGCCGCCCGCTCGCTTCTACAGGTTTTACACAGATCCTGTAGGAGCGAGGCTTGCCCGCGAAGCTTTTAAGGCTTTACGCCGTCGCCAGCGAACGCTTTTCCGAAACACTCAAAAACCGCAACAACGCCAACAACGGAAATGCGCTACCCACAATCACGATCCACAACCAGCCGCCGTGTTCATACACCGCACTGGCCACCGACGAACCAAACGCGCCGCCGATGAAGATGCTGGTCATGTAGAGCGCGTTCAAACGGCTGCGGCTTTTGGCGTCGAGGGCATAGACCGCGCGTTGGCCGAGGACCATGTTCATTTGCACGCAGAAGTCGAGTACCACGCCGGTGACGGCCAGGCCGATGACGCTGTAGAGCGGGTGGATAAACGCGGGCAGGAAGCTCAGGCTGGCGAACACCAGGGCCAGCAGTGAGGCGATGCGGGTGTGGCCGGCATCGGCCAGGCGTCCGGCAATCGGCGCGGCGATGGCACCGATGGCGCCGACCAGGGCGAAGATCGCGATCTGGGTCTGGCTCAGGCCATGATTGCGTGCGAGTTCCAGCGGCACGGCGGTCCAGAACAGGCTGAACGTGGCGAACATGCAACCCTGGTAAAACGCTCGCTGGCGCAACACCGGTTGTTGGCGCAGTAAGGTCCACAGCGAACCGAGCAACTGACCATATGAAGCATTGTGATCAGGTTGGCGCTTGGGAATCGTCAACGCGAGCACGATGCTGATCGCCGCCATCAACGCCGCCGCGATGATGAACATCGCCCGCCAGCCGAAGTGGTCAGCCACCACGCTGGACACCGGCCGCGCCAGCAGAATCCCCAGCAGCAAACCGCCCATGATCCCGCCGACCACGCGGCCGCGAGACTCTTCCGGCGCCAGATGTGCGGCCAAAGGAATGAGGATCTGCACCGACACCGAACTGAAACCCACCAGCAACGAGATCAACAGAAACACATTCGGCTGATCGGTAAACGCCGCGCCCAGCAGGCTGGCAATCGCTACCAGCGTGGTGATGATCATCAGCTTGCGGTTTTCCAGCAGGTCACCCAGCGGCACCAGGAAAAACAGGCCCAGCGCATAACCAATCTGGGTCAGCGACACGATGAAACTGGCCATGGTGCTGGTCAGGCCGATGTCCGGCGCGATCAAACCAATGATCGGTTGGGCGTAATAGATGTTGGCAACGATGGCGCCGCAGCAGAAGGCAAACAGCAGGACCATGCCTTTGGTCATTGTCGTGGCGCCGTGGGGCGCCTGGGTCGCTGGGTTCATAACGTGTCTCGCTGAGCAAAAGAGGATGCGCGCAGGCTAATTGGCTGACTGGTACGGCGGAAGAGAGGTTGGAGTGATAGTAATCATTCCATTGCGGAATGAGTGACGGACGCGCGTGATGTCCACCGATGAGCCTGGCGTCAAAACATTGAAGTCCGATGATACATTCACTTACATCTTGTTCGATAGCGTGCTTATGTTCTCTCTTCACGTTTCATAACAGGAAGGCACTTCCATGAATGCGATGTTTCGTCACCTGATTCGCGGTGCGTCAGTGGTTACCTTGATCAGCTTGTTCACGGCGGGCGCCGCCCAGGCGGCCGAAGCGCCGGGCATGCGCATCGGCGTGCGCGGCGAGATCACTGGCGTCAGCGCCGACAGCTTGAAAGTCCACGCCAACAGTGGCGAAAACGTGGTCATCAAACTGACCAATGACACCAAGGTCCGCGCTGTCACACTGGCCAATATCGAAGACATCAAGCCTGGTAGCTACATCGGCTCGGCGGCCATTCCTCAGGATGACGGCACCCTCAAGGCCCTGGAAGTCCACGTCTTCCCGCCAGAACTGGCTGGCAGCGGCGACGGCCATCGGCCCTTTGATCTGGCCAAGGGCAGCAGCATGACCAATGGCAGCGTCGGTGATCTGGTGGTCAGCAATGGCCGCACATTGACCGTCAACTACAAGGGTGGCCAGCAGAAGATTCTGGTGCCGGAGGATGTGCCGATCGTCAACCTGATGCCGGGGGATCGCAGCTTGCTCAAGGTCGGGGTGAAGATCGTGACGTTCGTGACCCAGAGCGCGGATGGCACGCTGACGGCGCAATCGATTTCGGCAGGCAAGGATGGCGTGACGCCGCCGATGTAGACGCCGAGTCACAATCCCCTGTGGGAGCGGGCTTGCTCGCGAAGAGGGCGCGTCAGGCAACATTGATGTCGACTGACACGGCCTCTTCGCGAGCAAGCCCGCTCCCACAGGGATCTTCAGTGAATATAAATTTGCTGTTCAGACACAAAAAAGGCGACCTCTGCAGGTCGCCTTTTTCATGGCTGCTTAGCGGTTACTGCGCATAAATCTGATCAAAAACCCCGCCATCATTGAAGTGGGTCTTTTGCACCGTGCGCCAGTCACCAAAGGTCTTTTCTACCGAGAGGAAATCAACTTTCGGGAAACGATCGGTGTACTTGGCCAACACCGCTGGATCACGCGGACGCAGGTAGTTTGCCGCAGCAATTTCCTGACCTTCTGGCGACCACAGGTATTTCAGGTATTCGTCAGCAGCGGCGCGGGTGCCTTTTTTGTCGACGACTTTATCGACGACCGACACTGGCGGCTCGGCCTCGGCGGAAACACTTGGGTAGATCACTTCAAACTGATCGCGACCAAACTCGCGGGCAATCATTTCCGCTTCGTTTTCGAAGGTCACCAGCACGTCGCCGATCTGGTTGGTCATGAAAGTCGTGGTGGCTGCGCGGCCGCCGGTGTCCAGCACAGGTGCTTGTTTGAACAGTTTGCCGACGAAGGCCTTGGCCTTGTTTTCGTCGCCGCCATTCTTCAGCACGTAGCCCCAGGCCGAGAGGTAAGTGTAGCGGCCATTACCCGAAGTTTTCGGGTTAGGCACGATCACCTGCACGCCGTCCTTGAGCAGGTCGGGCCAGTCTTTCAGGGCTTTCGGGTTGCCTTTGCGCACGATGAACACCGTAGCCGAGGTGAACGGCGCGCTGTTGTTCGGCAGGCGGGTCACCCAGTTGTCCGGGACCAGTTTGCCGTTGTCCGCCAGGGCGTTGATGTCGGTGGCCATGTTCATGGTGATCACGTCAGCCGGCAGGCCGTCGATCACCGAACGCGCTTGTTTGCTGGAGCCGCCGAAGGACATCTGCAGGGTGATGTTTTCGTTGTGCTCGGCTTGCCAGTGTTTCTGGAACGCAGTGTTGTAATCCTTGTAGAAATCTCGCATCACGTCGTAGGAAACGTTTAGCAGGGTCGGTGCGGCCTGAGCCACGCTGGTCAGTGCCAGGCCAGCGGCCAGAAGTGAGGCGCCAAAGAGTTTTTTCACTGCGCATTCCTTGTTCGAAATAAGTGTTTTTATTAAAAGTGAGGCAATTTGCCAGCGACTATAGCCGGGCTCGCATAGTCCTTTAAAGATTAAAAAGCACTTTGCTTATTCCAGTTTCTTAAACAACGCATTGCCACACCGCGAGCAAAACGCCGCGCCATGTTCATGGCTGTTTTTCTTGCACACCGGGCAGTCGTGTTGCAGCTGTTCGCCGCGCATGGCGTTGGCCAGTTCGGCGGTGAAAATCCCGGTCGGCACGGCGATGATCGAGTAGCCGGTGATCATCACCAACGACGAAATCACCTGACCCAACGGCGTCTTCGGCACGATGTCGCCGAAGCCCACGGTGGTCAGCGTCACGATAGCCCAATAGATACCTTTGGGAATGCTGGTGAAACCGTGTTCAGGACCCTCGATCACATACATCAAGGTGCCGAATACCGTCACCAGGGTGCAGACGCTGACCAGGAACACCACGATCTTCTGCTTGCTGCCGCGCAGCGCCGACATCAGATAGTTGGCTTGCTTGAGGTACGGGCTGAGCTTGAGCACGCGGAAAATCCGCAGCATCCGGATGATCCGGATAATCAGCAAGTACTGCGCATCGGCGTAATACAGCGCGAGGATGCCGGGCACGATCGCGAGCAAATCCACCAACCCGTAAAAGCTGAACGCATAGCGCAACGGCTTGGGCGAGCAGTACAGGCGCAGGCCGTATTCGATGGCGAAGATGACCGTGAAGCCCCACTCGATGTACGCCAGCACGTTGGCGTAGTTCTGGTGGATCGAGTCGATGCTGTCGAGCATCACGATGATGATGCTGGCGAGGATGATCAACAGCAGGATGCCGTCGAAGCGCCGTCCCGCCTTGGTGTCGCTTTGGAAAACCATGACGTAAAGCTCTTCACGCCAGTTTTTGCTGCTGTCCATGGATACCGCCTGAACCGAGAATCAGCGAAGCCTAGGTTGATTCTCCCCAGGAGCGCAAGGCTCACGGACGACTGTGGCGTTACCGGGCTTTTGAGTGGCGGCACGGACCAGCCAGCAGGCGAGGATGAACGGCGCGGTCAGCGTGGGCAGACCGATGGTGGCAAACACCGGCGTCAGCAACAACGCCGCCGCAATGCCGAGCAACGGCAGCCATGACTTCTGGCGCTGCGAGCTGAAGGCGAGGGCGGCGAGTACGGCGTTATAGCTGCCGAGCCCCAGCAATGCACTGTAGAAGTCGTGGTGCAGCAGGCTCCAGCCCATGCCTGCGACGGACGCGAACAACGCCCAGCAGAAAGCGCGGCGATCAGCGATCAGCAAACCGGCGGCAATCATCGCTCCGGCCAGTGGATGTCCCAGGAACATCACTTGGCCAAGGCCTTTGAGCGGGGCAGCGAGCATGTTCAGCGTGTTGATTTCGATCAGATGCGCCGTGGTCGACGGTGTGGCGAAGCACAGCAGCAACCAGCTCATCCCAACGAAAGGCATGGTGTAGGCCGGCAGGTATTGGCTGAGTCGAGCGCGTCTGAGCCACTGTTGAGTCAGCATCGCGCTCAGGCCGCCGCAGGCGATGATCATCAGAGGCAACAGGGCGGACCACGGGAAATACAGACTCAGCAGCAGGCCAAGCAAGACACCGTTATAGCTGAACAGCCCGGCCTGTCGATCAGCCTTGGCATAGCCGCGACGTTGCGCGGTGAGCAATCCGGCGACTCCGCCCAGCAGCGCACCGCCGAGCAGCGCCGGCGCGGTAAAAAGGATCGCCAACAGGCACAGCAGACCGCACAGCGGATGGCGCTGGAGGAAGATCTGACTGAAACCGTTGAGCAGGGCAGTGGCCCAGTCGGGGCAGTGGGTGTTGAAGTGGTTGGCAGGCATTTTATTTTTTGTTTGTCAGGTGGATCGCGTCATCGTTCTTCGCGGGCAAGCCTCGCTCCTACAGGTTTGAGTCGTTCCCAATCATCACGGCCGACACAAAATCTGTAGGAGCGAGGCTTGCCCGCGAAGAGGCCGGTGCAGGCGCTAAATCAACGTCTCGATACGCAACGAGTTAGTCGACCCCGGCTGCCCAAACGGCACACCCGCAGTGATCAACAACGTATCGCCGCGCTGCGCCATGCCTTGCGCCTGGGCAATCTCCAGCGCCGTCGAGCACACTTCATCTACCTGCCGCAGCCGATCATTCACCACCGAGTGCACGCCCCACGCCACGGTCAGGCGGCGAGCGGTTTGCAAGTTCGGCGTCAGGTTCAGGATCGGCACCGTCGGCCGCTCCCGCGCCGCACGCAAACTCGAGGTGCCGGACTCGCTGTAATTCACCAGCACCGCCACCGGCAGCACATTGCTGATGCGGCGAATCGCACAGCTGATTGCATCGGAAACCGTGGCTTCAGCCTTCGGCCGGCTCACGTCCAGTTGCGTCTGATAATCCGGACCGTTCTCCACCTGGCGAATGATCTTGCTCATCATCTGCACGGCTTCCAGCGGGTACTCGCCGGACGCGGTTTCCGCCGACAGCATTACTGCATCCGCACCTTCGGCCACGGCGTTGGCAACGTCAGTCACTTCGGCACGAGTCGGAGCCGGGGAGAAGCGCATCGACTCCAGCATCTGCGTCGCCACCACCACCGGCTTACCAAGTTCACGGCAAACGGTGATGATGTTTTTCTGGATCTGCGGCACGCTCTCGGCCGGCACTTCCACGCCCAGATCGCCGCGAGCGACCATGATCGCGTCGCTCAACTCAGCGATTTCCCGTAGCTGCGTGACCGCCGACGGCTTCTCGATCTTCGCCATCAAAAACGCCTTGTCGCCGATCAGCGCGCGGGCCTCGCGGATGTCTTCCGGACGCTGCACAAATGACAGCGCGACCCAATCCACACCCAGCTCAAGGCCGAAGCTCAGATCGCGGCGATCCTTGGCGGTCAGCGGACTCAGGTCGAGCACCGCTTGCGGCACGTTCACGCCTTTGCGATCCGACAATTCGCCGCCATTCAACACCGTGGTGTCGATCGCGTCGGCGTACTTGGTGATTACCCGCAGGCGCAGCTTGCCGTCGTCCAGCAGCAGGTCCATACCTGGCTCCAAGGCGGCGATGATTTCCGGGTGCGGCAGGTTGACCCGGCGCTCATCCCCCGGCGTCGGGTCGAGGTCCAGGCGCAGGGCCTGGCCGCGATGCAGTTGCACCTTGCCCTCGGCGAACTTGCCGACCCGAAGTTTCGGGCCTTGCAGGTCCATCAGGATCCCGAGCGGGTAATTCAATTGGCGCTCGACTTCACGAATCCACTGATAGCGCTGGGCATGGTCGGCATGATCGCCGTGGCTGAAATTCAGGCGGAAGATGTTGACCCCGGCCTCGACCAATTCGCGGATGTCATCGATCCCGTCCGTGGCCGGGCCGAGGGTGGCGAGGATTTTGACCTTTTTATCAGGCGTCATTTTTTGTGCTCTCGAGGATCAGGATGGCGCGGAAGTCGTTGACGTTGGTGCGGGTCGGCTCGGTGACGATCAGCGCGTCGAGCGCTTCGAAATAGCCGTAGCCGTTGTTGTTATCCAACTCGTCGCTGGCGCTCAGACCCAGGGCCACGGCGCGGGCGTAGCTGTCCGGGGTCATGATCGCTCCGGCGTTGTCTTCGGAGCCGTCGATGCCATCGGTGTCGCCGGCCAGGGCGTAGACGCCGGGCAGGCCTTTGAGGCTGTCGGTCAGGCTCAACAGGAATTCGGCGTTGCGCCCGCCGCGCCCATTGCCGCGCACGGTGACCGTGGTTTCGCCGCCGGACAGAATCACGCACGGCGCCGCCAATGGCTGGCCATGCAGGACGATCTGTCGGGCGATGCCGGCGTGGACCTTCGCCACTTCCCGGGATTCGCCTTCCAGGTCTCCGAGGATCAGCGGACTGAAACCGGCCTGACGGCATTTCACTGCCGCCGCTTCCAAAGATTGTTGTGGGCGGGCGATCAATTGGAAATGACTGCGGGCCAGGCTCGGGTCGCCGGGTTTGACGGTTTCCGATTCCGGACTTTGCAGCCAGGTACGCACCGAAGCCGGGACTTCGATGCTGTAGCGCTTGAGGATCGCCAGGGCTTCGGCGGACGTGCTCGGGTCGGCCACGGTCGGGCCGGAAGCGATGACCGTCGCGAGGTCGCCGGGCACATCGGAAATCGCGTAGGTATACACAGTTGCCGGCCAGCAGGCCTTGCCGAGACGGCCGCCCTTGATCGCCGAGAGGTGCTTGCGCACGCAGTTCATCTCGCCGATGGTCGCGCCGGATTTGAGCAGGGCTTTGTTGATCGACTGCTTGTCGGCGAGGGTGATGCCTTCGGCTGGAAGGGCGAGCAGCGCCGAGCCACCGCCGGAGAGCAGGAAGATCACGCGGTCGTCTTCGCTCAGGTTGCTGACCAGATCCAGCACGCGTTTGGCCACGGCCAATCCAGCGGCGTCCGGTACAGGATGGGCGGCTTCGACCACTTCGATTTTTTCGCACGGAGCGCCGTGGCCGTAGCGGGTGACTACCAGGCCGGAGACTTCGCCCTGCCAGCAACGCTCGACCACTTGGGCCATGGCGGCTGCGGCTTTGCCGGCGCCGATCACGATCACGCGACCGCTGCGATCTTTGGGCAAATAGGCTTCGAGGACTTGCTGCGGATGGGCCGCGTCGATGGCTGTGGCAAACAGTTCGCGCAGCAGGTGTTGCGGATCGACCGACATGGCGGGCTCCCGGAATTTCTTGTTATTTGGAGGGCAACTCGGTTCCTTGTGGGAGCGGGCTTGCTCGCGAAAGCGGTGTGTCAGGCGACATCAATATTGACTGTGCCGGCGCCTTCGCGAGCAAGCCCGCTCCCACAGGGGTTTGTGCAGGGCTTACTTCTTATCGCGAATCGAGAAATTCGCCATGTGTTCCAGGCCCTTGATCAGCGCCGAGTGGTCCCAGTTGCTGCCACCGATGGCCGCGCAGGTGCTGAACACTTGCTGGGCGTTGGCGGTGTTCGGCAGGTTGATGTTCAGTTCTTTGGCGCCTTGCAGGGCCAGGTTCAGGTCCTTCTGGTGCAGGCTGATACGGAAACCCGGGTCGAAGGTGCCTTTGATCATGCGCTCGCCGTGCACTTCGAGGATCTTCGACGAAGCGAAGCCGCCCATCAGCGCTTCACGTACCTTGGCTGGATCGGCACCGTTTTTCGAAGCGAACAGCAGGGCTTCGGCCACAGCCTGGATGTTCAGCGCAACGATGATCTGGTTCGCCACTTTCGCGGTTTGACCGTCGCCGTTACCGCCGACCAGGGTGATGTTCTTGCCCATGGCCTGGAACAGCGGCAGGGCGCGTTCGAAGGCATCGGCATCGCCGCCGATCATGATGCTCAGGCTCGCAGCCTTGGCGCCGACTTCACCGCCGGACACTGGCGCGTCGAGGTATTGGGCGCCTTTTTCGTTGACCTTGGCGGCGAAAGCTTTGGTGGCGGTCGGCGAGATCGAGCTCATGTCGATCACGACTTTGCCCTTGCCGACACCGGCAGCGATGCCGTCGGCGCGGAACAGCACGTCTTCGACCTGCGGGGTATCCGGCACCATGATGATGATGAATTCGGCTTCTTGCGCGACTTCTTTCGGGTTGGCCAGGGCGATAGCGCCACCGGCAATCAGATCAGCCGGGGCAGCGTCGTGGTGCGCCGACAGGAACAGGCTGTGACCGGCTTTCTGCAGGTTCAACGCCATTGGGTGGCCCATGATGCCGGTGCCGATAAATCCGATTTTAGCCATGAGAAAATCCTCTTGTTTTTATGCTGCTTCAAGCAAATAGGGGAGTGCTGCTCTGGGTGGGAGCGGGCTTGCTCGCGAATGCGGTGGAACATTCAATATCCGTGTTGACTGAACCACCGCATTCGCGAGCAAGCCCGCTCCCACAGGGATCTATGTCAGATCGCGTTATGGGTTTTCAGCCAGCCGAGGCCCGCTTCTGTGGTGGTCAGCGGCTTGTATTCGCAACCGACCCAACCCTGATAACCAATGCGATCGAGGTGTTCGAACAGGAAGCGGTAGTTGATTTCACCGGTGCCCGGTTCGTTGCGGCCAGGGTTGTCCGCCAACTGCACATGGTTGATCTCGCCCAGGTGCGATTGCAGGGTGCGGGCCAGGTCGCCTTCCATGATTTGCATGTGATAGATGTCGTATTGCAGGAACAGGTTGGCGCTGCCGACCTGTTCGCGAATCGACAGGGCTTGCGCCGTGTTGTTCAGGTAGAAACCCGGGATGTCGCGGGTGTTGATCGCTTCCATCACCAGTTTGATGCCCGCCGCTTGCAGCTTGTCGGCGGCGTACTTGAGGTTGCTGACGAAGGTTTTTTCCACGGTGGCGTCATCGACGTTTTGTGGACGGATACCGGCCAGGCAGTTGATCTGGGTATTGCCCAGCACCTTGGCGTAAGCGATGGCCAGATCGACCCCAGCGCGGAACTCTTCGACCCGATCCGGCAGGCACGCGATACCGCGTTCGCCCTTGGCCCAGTCACCGGCCGGCAGGTTGAACAGCACCTGGGTCAGACCGTTGGCGTCGAGCTTGGCCTTGATCTCGGCGGAGCTGAAGTCGTAAGGGAACAGGTATTCGACACCACTGAAACCGGCCTTGGCGGCCGCTTCAAAACGGGCAAGAAAATCCTGTTCGGTGAACAGCATGGACAGGTTGGCTGCGAAACGCGGCATGGTGGTCTCCCGTAAAATATAGGACCTGTAGCAGCTGCCGAGGCACGAGGCTGCGTTGGGCTGCGAAGCGGCCCCCGATGGCAGCCCTTCGATGGCGGTCCTGCGGACACGCAACGCAGCCTCGTGCCTCGGCAGCTGCTACAGGTATCAGTTCAACTTAATCGAGCAACGAAATCGCCGTTGGCGCATCGTTGCCGACCAGCGCCAGGTCTTCGAATTCGTTGACGGCGTTGATCTCGGTGCCCATGGAAATGTTGGTCACGCGCTCCAGGATAATCTCGACGATCACCGGCACCTTGAACTCTTCGATCAGCTCCTGGGCCTTGCGCAGGGCAGGCTGGATCTGACCCGGTTCGAACACACGCAGCGCCTTGCAACCGAGGCCTTCGGCGACGGCGACGTGATCGACACCGTAACCGTTGAGTTCCGGAGCGTTCAGGTTATCGAAGGACAACTGCACGCAGTAGTCCATGTCGAAACCGCGCTGGGCCTGACGGATCAGCCCCAGGTACGAATTGTTTACCACAACGTGGATGTACGGCAGCTTGAACTGCGCGCCCACCGCCAATTCTTCGATCATGAACTGGAAGTCATAGTCGCCCGACAGAGCCACGACCTTGCGGGTCGGATCAGCCTTGACCACGCCCAGCGCCGCCGGAATGGTCCAACCCAACGGGCCGGCCTGGCCGCAGTTGATCCAGTGACGCGGTTTGTAGACGTGCAGGAACTGCGCGCCGGCAATCTGCGACAGGCCAATGGTGCTGACGTAGCACGTGTCTTTGCCGAACACTTGGTTCATCTCTTCGTACACACGCTGCGGCTTGACCGGCACGTTGTCGAAGTGTGTCTTGCGGTGCAGGCTGGCCTTGCGCTGCTGGCAGTCTTGCAACCAGGCGCTGCGGTTTTTCAGCTTGCCAGCGGCTTGCCATTCGCGAGCGACTTCGATGAACACGGTCAGCGCGGCAGCGGCGTCGGACACGATGCCCAGGTCCGGGGTGAACACGCGGCCGATCTGGGTCGGTTCGATGTCAACGTGAATGAACTTGCGGCCTTCGGTGTAGACGTCGATCGAGCCGGTGTGACGGTTGGCCCAACGGTTACCGACGCCCAGCACCATGTCCGATTTCAGCATGGTCGCGTTGCCGTAGCGGTGCGAGGTTTGCAGGCCAACCATGCCGACCATCAATGGGTGATCGTCCGGAATCGTGCCCCAGCCCATCAGGGTCGGGACGACCGGGATGCCGGTCAGCTCGGCGAACTCCACCAGCAATTCGCTGGCGTCGGCGTTGATGATGCCACCACCGGCTACCAGCAATGGACGCTCGGCCTGGTCGAGCATGGCCAGGGCCTTCTCGATTTGCACGCGGTTAGCGGTGGGCTTGGCCAGCGGCAGTGGTTCGTAGGCATCGATGTCGAATTCGATTTCGGCCATCTGCACGTCGAACGGCAGGTCGATCAACACTGGACCTGGACGGCCGGAGCGCATTTCGTAGAAAGCTTTCTGGAACGCGTACGGCACTTGGCCCGGTTCCATGACCGTGGTGGACCACTTGGTCACTGGCTTGACGATGGCGGTGATGTCGACGGCCTGGAAGTCTTCTTTATGCATGCGCGCCCGTGGTGCCTGGCCGGTGATGCACAGGATCGGGATCGAATCGGCCGAGGCGCTGTACAGGCCGGTGACCATGTCGGTGCCGGCCGGGCCGGAAGTACCGATGCACACGCCGATGTTGCCGGCCTTGGTGCGGGTGTAGCCCTCGGCCATGTGCGAAGCGCCTTCAACGTGGCGAGCGAGCACGTGATCGATGCCACCGACCTTCTGCAGGGCGGAGTACAGCGGGTTGATCGCGGCGCCCGGGATGCCAAAAGCGGTATCAACCCCTTCACGGCGCATCACCAGAACGGCGGCTTCGATTGCTCTCATTTTGCTCATGGTTTTGGTGCCTCTTACGTTTTGTAATTGTATACAAGTGGCTTTGCGCAGAGTTTATTCACGGCGGACGGCGCAGGTCAATCCATTTTCTCAAGCGACTGTTTCATTCGTCGGAAGCCTGTTCTGCTGTGGCTTTTCGTCGCATGTGGCGCTTTTCGAGAATTATTGTATACAAATAAATAATCTATTGTGTTCTATTTGTTGCATCGGACTGCGGCACAAAACCGCAGTCCCACCGTTTTCCAATAACAAAATGAGGACGGCACCATGAGCGCTTTAACCTTGAAAGACGCAGTCAGCCTGACCACCCAGGCCATCGCCGCAGCGCGTGCGATATCCGCAGCACCACTGACCATCGCGGTACTCGATGCCGGCGGCCACTTGATCTCTTTGCAGCGCGAAGACGGCGCCAGCCTGCTACGCCCGCAAATCGCCATCGGCAAAGCCTGGGGCGCCATTGCGCTAGGCAAAGGCTCCCGCTTGCTGGCGCTGGACGCTCAGCAACGGCCGGCGTTTATTGCAGCGCTGAACAGCCTGGGGCAGGGCAGCGTGGTGCCGGCACCGGGTGGTGTGTTGATCCGGGATCAGGATGGGAATGTGCTGGGAGCGGTGGGAATTAGCGGGGATCTGTCCGATGTGGATGAGCAATGTGCGATCAGCGCGATTGAAGCGCAGGGGTTGCGGGCGGATGCGGGGGTTACTGCTTGATTTGTGGTGACTGAACCGCCGCCATCGCGAGCAAGCTCGCTCCCACATTGGATCTTCATTGTTCAAAAATTCCCTGTGGGAGCGAGCCTGCTCGCGAAGGCAATTTCCTAGACACATCCTGCTAAAAGTCTGCCCCACCCTTTGGCATTTACAGGTCTAGCCTTCTTCATGACTTAATCATGAAAGGGCAAAGGAATGCCGGATCTAGCTGCTTCACATCGCCTGCGCATTGGGCGCTATGCCGAACAGAACCGAATTTATCTTTTAACCACCAACACTTTCGGCAGAGAGCCAGTCTTCAAAGACTTTTTCTTGGGCCGACTAGTGGTCGAACAATTCCGAGCTGCTCAGAACCAAGGTTGTGCCAACTCATTGGCCTGGGTTGTTATGCCTGATCATATTCATTGGCTGATTGAGTTGCAGCGGGGCTCACTGAGCGAGCTGATGCAAAGGACCAAATCTCTGAGTACCAAAGCGGTGAAACTGGCCACCGGTCGCAAGACTGGTCTATGGCAGAGAGGCTTTCATGATCGAGCACTGCGCCGTGAGGAAAATTTGGTGAATATTGCTCGATATGTTGTCACCAACCCAGTGAGGGCAGGGCTGGTTGTCAAGTATGGTGACTATCCGCTGTGGGATGCGATTTGGGTTTGAACTGAAACCGGGTTGCCTTCATTCGCGAGCAGGCTCGCTCCCACAGGGGATTATTGAACACCGAAGATCGAGTGTGGGAGCGAGCCTGCTCGCGAATGGGTGTGCTCGGTCCATCAATCCGGCTCACACCCCTTCAACACCAACCGAATTATCGTCTGCGCCGCCGCCTCATAATCCGCTTCATCCAGCTTCGCCTTCCCCGTCACCGCCGAGATCTGCCAGTCGAAGTCGGCGTAGGTCTGGGTTGCGGCCCAGATGCTGAACATCAGGTGGTTGGGGTCGATGGGGGCGATTTGGTCGCGGTCGATCCAGGTCTGGATGCAGTCGATGTTGTGTTTGGCTTGGCCGTTGAGGCGCTCCACCAGGTCGGCGCTCAGGTGTGGGGCGCCGTGCATGATTTCGCTGGCGAACACCTTGGAGGCGAAGGGCAGGTCGCGGGAGATGCGGATCTTGGAGCGGATGTAGCCGCTCAGCACTTCGCTGGGCACGCCGTCGGCGTTGAACGGCGTCGAGGCCTGCAGGATCGGCTCGATGATGCTTTCCAGGACCTCGCGGTAGAGGTTTTCCTTGGATTTGAAATAGTAGTAGACGTTGGGCTTGGGCAGTCCCGCCTTGGCCGCGATATCACTGGTTTTGGTCGCAGCGAAGCCCTTGTCGGCAAATTCTTCACTGGCGGCACGCAGGATCAGTTCTTTGTTGCGCTCGCGGATAGTGCTCATAAACCAGGTGGTTCCTTGCCTGTTCTGGCGGTTGCGCATGGTAGCACCGGCCTCGCGCGGCGCTCAAGAATGCCCCGCAGCGCATCGGCTCGCGCTATGCTGCGCGGCATTCACTATTCGAAGGAAACCTGATTCATGGCAGGAAGCAGTTTGCTGGTTCTGATCGACGACATTGCCGCCGTCCTCGACGACGTCGCGTTGATGACCAAAATGGCCGCCAAGAAAACCGCCGGCGTGCTCGGTGATGACCTGGCGCTCAACGCCCAGCAAGTCAGTGGTGTACGCGCCGAACGGGAAATCCCGGTGGTCTGGGCCGTGGCCAAGGGTTCGTTTCGCAACAAACTGATCCTGGTGCCGTCGGCATTGGCCATCAGTGCGTTCATTCCGTGGCTGGTCACGCCGTTGTTGATGATCGGTGGTGCCTACCTGTGTTTCGAAGGTTTCGAGAAACTGGCGCACAAATTCCTGCACAGCAAGGCTGAAGACGACGCCGAACACGCGCAACTGGTCGAGGCCGTGGCTGACCCGGCGACCGATCTGGTGGCCTTCGAACAGGACAAAATCAAAGGCGCGATTCGCACTGACTTCATTCTTTCGGCGGAAATCATCGCCATCACCCTCGGCACCGTGGCCGACGCCTCGCTGACCCAGCAAGTGATCGTGCTGTCGGGCATCGCCATCGTCATGACCATCGGCGTCTATGGCCTGGTGGCAGGCATCGTCAAGCTCGACGACCTCGGCCTGTGGCTGACCCAGAAGCCAGGGCAGATGGCCAAAAGTATCGGCGGGGCGATCCTGCGTGCAGCACCGTACATGATGAAAAGCCTGTCGGTGATTGGTACCGCGGCGATGTTTCTGGTCGGTGGCGGAATCCTGACCCATGGCGTGCCGGTGGTGCATCACTGGATTGAAGGCGTTAGCGCGAGTGCCGGCGGGGCCGGGTTCATCGTGCCGACGTTGTTGAATGCGGTGGCTGGGATTGTGGCGGGTGCCATTGTGTTGGCCGGTGTGATGCTGGTGAGCAAAATCTGGAAATCGGTGAAAGGCTGAAACCTGGTTATCTCCAGAGATAACCACAACCCAATGTGGGAGCGGGCTTGCTCGCGAAAGCGGTGTTTCAGTCAACATCTCTGTTGAATGTGACCCCGCTTTCGCGAGCAAGCCCGCTCCCACATTGGATTAGTGGTGTTCTGAAAACTGGTTGTCTCAATTCAAACCCAACAGCATTTCAATCATCCACTTGTGAAACTGATTGTGTGACGATCTGCCATGCCACGCGGCAACAATGTCGAAGCTCTCGGGTTGGTCATCAAGATCGAGTAGCTTGAGATTGGCCCCCGGGGCCAGCGCCGAGGGCAGGAACGTAATAACGTCGTTGGCGTCCAGGAAACGCTGCAAAGAGGTGTAGCAAGGCAATATCGCGATGACCTTTCTTGAGATGTCGTGCTTTTTGAGAAAGCTGTCCACCGTGTCGTTGAGCTGGTCCTTCCGGTTGCTGACCGAGACATGCGGGAATTTTTCGAGGTCTTTCAGGCTGTGAATCTGGTTGATCAAGTCGGAACGATTGCCCACCGCGCAGGCGTAGTGATCTTTTTTCAACTCGATCTGATTGAGCCCTTGATCAATAAACGCCTTGAATCCAATTAAAAGATCCGCTTCCCCCGACAACAACATGTCTTTGTATTGTTCTGGGTAAAAATCAAGAATCTTGAAACTTATGTTGGGTGCACTGGCTATGACTTTCGACACCAATACCGGAATGATCGCTTGTTGCGCATGTTCATTGGCGATGATCGTGTATTCGCGTTTCAAACTCTTGAGGTCATAAGGCGTATCGTCGTTCAGCTTGTCGACTTCGGCCAGTACTCGCTCAAACTTGATCGCCAGTTCGAACGCAAAGTCAGTTGGCGTGAGGCCATTACTGTTTCTGACGAACAGGACGTCGTTGAATTCTTCACGGAGTTTTTTCAGGTATTCGCTGATTGCCTGCTGAGACAGGCCGATTTGCAGGCCCACCCGCGACGCGTTTTTTTCTTTCATCAAGTGCATAAACACGCGCATATGCTTGATTTCGATGCGGTCTACCATGATTGCTTGTATCACTTACAAGGAAAGATTGTTTTTTATTGTATCGCCGGTTTTTTAGACTGCCAGCGGTTTCAACAAAATACTTTTTCTAATGATGAGTGATTTATGAAGACTGTAATTGTGATTGGTGCACAGGGGAAAATGGGCCGGGCGGCAATATCGGGCATGAGCAAACATCGCGTAATTACCGCAAGTCGCTCTGGGGGAGGGTGTGATTATAAAGTCGATATCACTGATCCGGCGTCCATCGTTCAGCTATTCAAAACGATTGGCAAGTTTGATGCAGTCGTTAATACAGTAGGTGTTTGTGAGTACGCGCCGTTTATGGACATGACCGCAGAGCAGTGGGACACCACCATTGGCAGCAAACTGATCGGCCAGATCAATCTGGTCAAAATAGGCGCTGAGTACATTGCTGACGGCGGATCATTCACCTTGATCTCCGGGATCCTGAACTTGAAACCTATCCCTTGGGCCATTGCAGACGCCACCACCAGCGGTGCGATTGATACCTTCGTCAAATGCGTTGCCAATGAATTGCCGAGAGGCATCCGCATCAACGTGGTCAATCCGACCGTGCTGACCGAGGCGTGGGATGTTTATGGCGAGATGATGCCGGGTTTCCAGCCAGTACCGGGCAGTCTGGTTGGCAAGGCGTTCGAGCGATCGGTAGACGGTTTCATCACCGGTCAGGTGCTGGTAGTCGATGCCTGAAAAGTTGCCGCCGCCGAGGCATCAAATGCACTCGGCGGCGGCACGGGTTGTCACTCGGCGATCTGCAACTTGCGCGACTCGGTGTACACGTAACGCACCTTTTCATACTCGAACGGCGAGTTCAGCTGACCGTAGCGGAAGCTGGTCTGGTAGCGCTTGTCGACGCCGCGCAGGACCCAGATTTCCGGGTGGTTGGAGCTGACTTCGGAGACGTTCAGGAAGTTGACCGCCGCCTCGCCGGTGTAATCGACCACCAGGCCTGCGGTATCACGCAGGTTGGACGGGCCGAGGATTGGCAGCACGAAGTAGGCACCGCTCGGTACGCCGTAGAAACCCAGGGTCTGACCGAAGTCTTCGCTCTGGCGCGGCAGGCCCATGGCGGTGGCCGGGTCCCACAGGCCGGCAACGCCGATGGTGGTGTTGAGCAGCAGGCGCGCGGTGGTTTCCAGCGAGCGGTGGCCCTTCAGCTGCAACATGCTGTTGAGCAGGTTTGGCACGTCACCCAGGTTGTTGAAGAAGTTACTCACACCGGTACGCAGAAAGCTCGGGGTGATGTAACGATAGCCATCGACCACCGGCAGGAACACCCATTGGTCGAAGCGGTAGTTGAAGTGGTAGACCCGGCGGTTCCACTCTTCCAGCGGGTCGTAGACGGCCAGTGCGTTGAGCGTCGAACGTTCGAACTCGCGCTGATCCAGCCCCGGGTTGAACTTGAGTTTGCTCAACGGTTCCTTGAAACCGTCATTGTCGATCACGACCGGCGCGTTGGCTTTGCTGTTGTCGGCATTGGCGACGCCTGCACAGAGTAACGCTGCGATAAGCAGGAGATATTTAGCCACGGAAGAACTCCAGCATGGCGTCGCTGTTGACGCGATAGTTAAGGTTGCCGCAATGGCCGCCCAATGGGTAAACGGTCAGGCGATCGCCGAAGGTCCGGCGCAGGAAGCCCAGGTCGCCAGGGCCGAGAATCACGTCGTCGGCATTGTGCATGACCGAGATTTTCGGGCTGTCGTGCAGGTAATCCTTCAGCGCATACAAACTCACCTGGTCGATCAGTTGCAGCAGGCTGCCGCCGTCGGTGCGGGCGCGCCACATCGGGATGACTTGTTCAGTGATGTAGCAGTCGAAGTCGCATTGCAGCGCGCGCTTGAGGAACGGCGTGAGGCTGGTGCCTTCGGTAATCGGGTACTTCGGCGGCGTGATCAGGCCACGGCGGTTGATCAGGTCGGAGGTAAAGGCAATGTCGGCCGCCGAGAAGCGGAACGAGGTGCCGATCAGCATGGCCATCTGTTCGTTGGTCAGGTGCTGCTTGGACTGCTGGAAGTCATAGAGCAGGGCATCGTTGAGGTCGATGTAGCCTTTTTGCTGGAAGTAACGGGTCAGTTTGTTCAGCACCAGCTCATAGAAAGTGGTGCTGTTGTTGATGCCCTTGACCTCGGTTTGTACCAGCTTGTCGAGGTTGGTGATCGAGGTGTAGAGGTTGACCGGCGGGTTCAGCAACAAGACTTTCTTGAAGTTGAAGCTGCGACGGGTTTCGTCCAGGTGCGCGACGAACGCGGCATCCAGGGCGCCCAGGCTATAGCCGGTCAGGTAGTACTCGGTGACTGGCGTTTTCGGGTTTTGCGCCCGTACGGCCTGCATCACCCGGTACATGTCTTCGGCGTCTTCCTTGGTGATACCGGGTGTCGCGAAACGTGAAGCGGCGCTCATGAAGTCAAAGCTGGTGGGCGATGAGAGCTGCACGACGTGGTAGCCAGCCTTGTAGTAGAGCTTTTTCAGGTATTCGTTGAGGCTGCTGTCATAGCGCGCGCCGGTGCCGGCGATCAGGAAAATCAGCGGGGCGGCGTGATCCTGGGTCGCAATGCGGTAGGTGAGTTTTTTCACCGGCCAGAAGTTGTCTGGCAGGCTGAATTCACGCTCCGGGCGCAACCGCACGCTGCGGTCCTGCTGATTGATGTCTTCGTTGGCCGGCAACTCCGGGCGCAACTCCGGTGGAGTCGTGGCAATTGTTGCCTCGAACGGGTTGGTCAAGGGGTAGCCATAGCTGGCGGCGTCGATATCGACCGCCAGTGCGGACGCACTCAAAATAAGGCCGCCAAACAGGGCGGCGAAGCGCAAGGAACGGAGCATGACTAGATCCCTTAGAGAAAGGTGCCGAATGAAGTTCGCAGGCTATGACCACGGGGTTTGCGCCAAAGTGCCATGGATCGGCACCAATCAGGGCTAAATTCGGAGTAATAGTAGCTGGACGATACACTTTGCAGCGATTCGTTGCCCAGTTAACTGTTGTTAACGCTTGCACAAGGCCGCCGGGGGATTAAGCTGGCGGCCGTTTTCGTCTATTGGAGTGCTTCATGTCCCGCCGTCTGCCCGTGATTCTGCTGCTTGTTTTGCTGCCTTTATGGCTGGCCGCCAGTTATGGCGCGCGTTATGGCTTCATGGAGGATGCGCAATGGGTCGGCCTCTGCGTGGACGAGGCGAGTCGCTGGGAATGCCAGGTTCGGTCGAACCTCGGGCTGATGATCCACTTCAAGGTCTTGGGCTGGGGCGCAGTGGCCGCAGCAGTGATCGGTTTTGTCGTACCGGGCCGGGCAGGGTGGTGGCTGGCGGTGTTGGCGCTGGTGCTGGGGTTCCCGGCGTTGGCGTTGTACAACACGACGCTGGCGGTGTTTGCGGTGGTGATTGCGGCATTGCGGTTGGTCCGGGCGTCGCGTAGCGCCTGACAGTCAGTCTTCGCGGGCAAGCCTCGCTCCTACAGATTTTTGTCGTACACATCATTTGTGAACGGGTAACCCTGTAGGAGCGAGGCTTGCCCGCGAAGAGGCCGCCAGCAGCGCTAAAGATCAGCCTTTACGAACCCGCAAACAACGCCACAACGCAGCCACCATCAACACACTCACCAGCGCCCAACCCCAGGCCTGCTGATTCTGCAGCCCTTCACGAAACAGCTGCGGCGCAATGCCGGCACCGATGATGAAGGTCAGCAAGGCAATCTCCCGACGCGGCACATTCACCGGACGGCACAGGTACACCAGCGCCGGCAGGATAAACGCGACGCTAGGGAAACTGCGATAACGCGGGTCGAACACCAGTTCCAGCATCATCACCGCCGCCGCAAAGCCTGCGGCTGCCACCAGCCAACCCGCCCGACGTTCCAGCACATTGAAGGCGCGTTCACGCCAACCGGTGCGAGCGCTCAGCGTCAGCGCGGCATGCGCCAGCACCAGCAGATTCAACGCCGTCAGCAAACCGACCCACAACCATTCACTGGCGAAACGGGTAGTCACCCGCGCCAGATCGCCCCAAGCCCCGATCGAGCAGGCCGCCAGTGCGCCCAATAGCGGCAGCACCAACGCGGCGCGGGTGCTGCGAACCCGACCGCCCAGCAGCAGCGTGCCGAGGAAGATCAAGCCGCCCACCGCCAGCCATTGCGACCAATAAGGAACGTTCGATACCGGACCGGCCAACACGCCTTTGTCTTGGCGATCGGCATCGAACAGCCCCCAATAGCCGCCGACCGCACCTTCACTGGCACGTTTCCACGGCTGGTCAAAAGCCTCGATCAGGTTGTAATGCCAGTTTTGCTCTTCGGCCATGGCGACAAAACCACGGATGAACTTGGCTTCGTTGACCCGGCTCGGCAGCGCGGTTTCACGTTGGCGGCCTTCGCTCGGCCAGCCGGTTTCACCGATCAACACATCCTTGGGCGCAAATTTGTTGCCGAACACCTGACGCACTTCGGCCACGTGTTGCAGGGCGGCGTCGATGTTCGACGGATCATCTTCCCAGTACGGCAGCAAGTGAATAGTCAGGAAATCCACCGCCGGGGCGACTTCCGGGTGCTTGAGCCAGAACTCCCACACGTCGGCATAGGTGACGGGCTGTTTGATCTGGCTTTTGACCTGATTAATCAGCTTGGCCAGTTGTGCGCCAGTGACTTCCTTGCGCAGCAACGCTTCGTTGCCGACGATCACTGAGGTCACCACGTCCGGGTTGGCGTTGGCCGAGGCAATCAGCAGCTCGACTTCCTTGGCGGTGTCCACCGGATTGCTGTTGACCCAGGCACCGATCATCAGCTTCAACCCGTGCTTGCGCGCCAGATCGGGCAGGGCCTCGAGGCCGGTCATGGAATAGGTGCGGATGCATTCGAAGCTTTTGGACAGCAGCGCGAGGTCGGCGTCCATGCGCTCCGGGCGCAACTTGAACGGCTGGTCGAACGGCGATTGGTCCTTGTCGAACGGGGTGTAGGAGGCGCATTGCAACTTGTGCGTGGCGCTGGCGACGTCCGGCAGGATCACCGGTTTACCGAGGCCGTACCAGAAACCACCGAGGGCAAACAGCCCGAGCAGGCAGGCGAAAAGATAAGCCAAAAAAGGAAAGCGTGATGTCGCGGGCATGGTCAGGCCGTCTGGGAGCAAAGGCGCGCATGTTACCTGCATTTGCCCCGGGCTTGGTGGCCTGCATGATTTTGACATGCAAAGTTCGGGCGGATCGGACGGGTTGTTTAGGGTGCTCACGATTAATGGCGTTCTGATGTCGTTTCTCGATGCCTTGAGGTCGCTGGCAGCACAGGTCGCTGATGTCGTGAGGTTGATTATCGAGGCGTCAGTGTTCTCATTGCTAAATCACGCTGACGATCGAACGAGTTTGCGGTGAGGCGTGATGGGGCGCTTCGCACCATAACAATACGTTGACGCCGCTCGGCATCCGTCGGGCGCAGCACTTTCGGGGAAGTAACGATGAAGATGCGACGACTTTTAGGCGCGAGTGCCGCTCTGGTACTTGCGATTGGCTCCACATTCGCCAATGCCGAGAGCAAAACCCTGAGCATCGGTTACGTTGACGGTTGGTCCGACAGCGTTGCGACCACTCACGTGGCCGCCGAAGTGATCAAGCAGAAACTCGGTTATGACGTGAAGCTGCAAGCCGTCGCCACCGGGATCATGTGGCAGGGCGTGGCCACCGGCAAACTCGACGCCATGCTCTCCGCGTGGCTGCCCGTGACCCACGGCGAATACTGGACCAAGAACAAGGATCAGGTCGTCGATTACGGCCCGAACTTCAAGGACGCGAAAATCGGCCTGATCGTGCCGGAATACGTGAAAGCCAAGACCATCGACGATCTGAAAACTGATGACAGCTTCAAGGGCCGCATCGTGGGCATCGACGCCGGTTCGGGCGTGATGCTCAAGACTGATCAGGCGATCAAGGATTACGGCCTGAGCAACTACACCCTCAAGGCCAGTTCCGGCGCCGGCATGATTGCCGAGCTGACCCGCGCCGAGAAGAAAAACGAATCCATCGCCGTCACCGGTTGGGTGCCGCACTGGATGTTCGCCAAGTGGAAACTGCGCTTCCTCGACGACCCGAAAGGCGTATATGGCGCTGCTGAAACCGTAAACAGCATCGGCAGCAAAGAACTGGCGACCAAAGCACCGGAAGTGGCCAAGTTCCTGAAAAACTTCCAGTGGGCGTCGAAAGACGAAATCGGCGAAGTCATGCTGGCCATCCAGGATGGTGCCAAACCTGAAGCCGCTGCCAAGGATTGGGTGGCTAAACACCCGGACCGCGTTGCCGAATGGACCAAGTGATTTGATCGCAAGCGTCTAGTCAGTACCTCTCAAGGCCCCTTGGCATAACTGCCAAGGGGCCTTTTGTTTTTCCCTGTGGGAGCGGGCTTGCTCGCGAAGAGGCCGTAACATTCAACCTATTCGTTGACTGTCACGCCGCCTTCGCGAGCAAGCCCGCTCTCACAATGTTTGATGCATGCTGAAAAATGGCGATTCTGTCATGTCGTTCTAATACTAAGGTCGTCTGGAACCCATCCCGCAGCCGCATAAAGTGGCTACGTTCTAACAATAATCTGTGCTGCGAGGATAAAAACAATGAACGACAGCATTTACCTCTCGATTCAAAACAGCCCGCGCTTCAAGGAGCTGGTCAGAAAGCGAGAAAAGTTCGCCTGGATTCTTTCGGCGATCATGCTTGGACTCTATTCCGGATTCATCCTTTTGATTGCTTACGGGCCGCATATTCTCGGGGCGAAAATCAGTCCTGAGTCTTCGATTACCTGGGGGATACCGATTGGTGTCGGGCTGATTCTTTCGGCCTTTGTCCTGACTGCAATCTATGTACGACGCGCCAATGGCGAATTCGACGACCTGAACAATGCGATTCTCAAGGAGGCTCAGCAATGATCCGGCGTCTAATGGCTCTATTGAGCATCGCAGCCTTTGCACCTGGCGCCTGGGCGGCTGAAGCCCTGACCGGCGAAGTGCACAAACAACCCCTCAACGTTTCCGCGATCCTGATGTTCGTCGCGTTCGTTGGCTTGACCCTGTGCATCACCTACTGGGCCTCCAAGCGCAACAACTCGGCGGCTGACTATTACGCAGCTGGCGGCAAGATCACCGGTTTCCAGAACGGTCTGGCGATTGCCGGTGACTACATGTCCGCGGCGTCCTTCCTGGGTATTTCCGCCCTGGTGTTCACCTCTGGCTACGACGGCTTGATCTACTCGATCGGCTTCCTGGTGGGCTGGCCGATCATCCTGTTCCTGATCGCCGAGCGCCTGCGTAACCTGGGTAAATACACCTTTGCCGACGTGGCGTCCTACCGCCTCGGGCAAACCCAGATCCGCACGCTGTCTGCCTGTGGTTCGCTGGTGGTAGTGGCGTTCTACCTGATCGCGCAAATGGTTGGTGCCGGCAAGCTGATCCAGCTGCTGTTCGGCCTCGACTACTACGTGGCGGTGATCCTGGTCGGTATCCTGATGTGCATGTACGTGCTGTTCGGCGGCATGCTGGCGACCACTTGGGTGCAGATCATCAAGGCCGTGTTGCTGCTGTCCGGTGCCTCGTTCATGGCGCTGATGGTGATGAAGCACGTCAACTTCGACTTCAGCCTGCTGTTCTCCGAGGCGATCAAGGTTCACCCTAAAGGTGAGGCGATCATGAGCCCGGGCGGGCTGGTGAAAGATCCGGTTTCGGCGTTCTCCCTGGGCCTGGCACTGATGTTCGGTACCGCTGGCCTGCCGCACATCCTGATGCGCTTCTTCACTGTGAGTGACGCTAAAGAAGCGCGTAAAAGCGTGCTGTATGCCACTGGCTTCATCGGCTACTTCTATATCCTGACTTTCATCATCGGCTTCGGCGCGATCCTGCTGGTCAGCACCAATCCGGCCTTCAAGGATGCTGCTGGCGCGCTGTTGGGCGGCAATAACATGGCGGCGGTGCACTTGGCCAACGCGGTGGGTGGCAGTATTTTCCTCGGCTTTATCTCGGCGGTAGCGTTCGCGACCATTCTGGCGGTTGTGGCTGGTTTGACGCTCGCAGGTGCTACGGCGGTGTCTCACGACCTGTATGCCAGTGTGATCAAGAAGGGCAAGGCCAACGACAAGGACGAGATCCGCGTTTCGAAAATCACCACCATCGCCCTGGGCGTGTTGGCGATTGGCTTGGGTATTTTGTTCGAAAGCCAGAACATTGCGTTCATGGTTGGTTTGGCGTTTTCCATTGCGGCGAGCTGTAACTTCCCGGTGCTGTTGCTTTCGATGTATTGGAAGAAGCTGACTACTCGTGGGGCGATGATCGGTGGTTGGTTGGGGCTGATCAGTGCTGTTGGCTTGATGGTGCTTGGGCCGACCATTTGGGTGCAGATTCTGCATCACGAGAAGGCGATCTTCCCGTATGAGTATCCGGCGCTGTTTTCGATGGCGATTGCGTTTGTCGGGATTTGGTTTTTCTCGATTACTGATAAGTCTGCTGCGGCTGACAATGAGCGGGCGTTGTTTTTCCCGCAATTTGTGCGTTCGCAGACTGGGTTGGGGGCGAGTGGGGCGGTTTCGCACTAAGGCTTCTGGCTTTTATATATAAGCTGCGTTGAATGGAAATGCCCCGGTCGAGAGATCGGGGCATTTTTTTGTGGGCGGTTATCGGACATTGTGGGAGCGGGCTTGCTCGCGAAGGCGGCCTGATAGCCGACCTAATTATTTGTTGATTGGGTACATATCCATTTCTGCGGTAACGGCGGCTTAGGGTTTCGCCCTTACGGCGACTCACTTTTTTTTCAAACGCCAAAAAAAAGTAAGCAAAAAAAGGCTCGCCCCGAGCGTCCGGCCCCTCGCTGAGGCTCGGCGTTCCTTCGTTCCGGTATTCATCTGGGGGCATCGCCTACGGTCGGCTTCGCTTCGACCTCCTCTCGATGTGTGCGGCTTCGCCGCACGGCGCTACGCGCCCACCCCCCAGATGAACACCTCCACTCAGCCTCCCGAAGGGGCGGGCACAGCAAGATCAAAAGCTGCAGGCGAGCTAACGCTCGGCCTGTTGAGTGGTGAGGGGCGGGTGGCGTACCCCCTGTAGGAGCGAGGCTTGCCCGCGAAGACGGCCTGATGGTCGATTCATCTCTTTCTGATGTACTGATGCCGGAGTTGCCGGAGGCTACGATCTTTTGATTCGGGCCGAAACTCCAGATCTTGCTGTGGCTGTGGCTGTGGCTGTGGCTGTGGCTGTGGCTTTTGACGTTGATTTTGATTTTGATGTTGATCTTGACCTTGACCTTGATCTCTCGCCCCTTCGGCAGGCCGAGCGAAGGTGTCCATCAGGGGGTTAGGCGCGTAGCGCCGTGCGGCGAAGCCGCACACATCGAGAGGAGGTCGTCGCGAAGCAGACCGTAGGCGATGCCCCCTGATGGACACCGTAGCGAGGGTACATCGAGCGTAGCGAGGTGCCGTACGCCGGGGCGAAGACTTTTTGGTTACTTTTGAGGCGTTTGTCAAAAGTGACTCGCTGTAAGAGCGAAACCGCCAGCCGCCATCACCGCAGCAACGGATATACACCCAACCCAAAACCAAAACCCAGTCGGCCCACAGGCCGCTGAGCCAGCACAAACAAAAACGGCCCCTATATAAATAGAGGCCGTTCCCGGTACAACTTTAAGACTTTATCGCAAGACAGGTCTTATTTGCGGTCTTCCAGCTTGGTAATGTCACGCGACTCATAGCCAGTGTACAACTGGCGCGGACGGCCAATCTTGTACGGGCTGGAGAGCATCTCTTTCCAGTGGGAGATCCAGCCGACAGTCCGCGCCAAGGCGAAGATTACGGTGAACATGCTGGTCGGAATGCCGATCGCCTTGAGGATAATCCCCGAGTAGAAGTCGACGTTCGGATACAGCGAACGCTCGATGAAGTACGGATCGGTCAGGGCGATCTCTTCCAGGCGCATGGCCAGTTCGAGTTGCGGATCGTTGTTGATCCCCAGTTCCTTCAGTACTTCGTCGCAGGTCTGCTTCATGACGGTGGCGCGTGGGTCGCGGTTTTTGTAAACCCGGTGACCGAAGCCCATCAGTTTGAACGGATCGTTCTTGTCCTTGGCCTTGGCGATGAACTTGTCGATGTTCGACACATCGCCAATCTCGTCCAGCATGGTCAGGACAGCTTCGTTCGCGCCGCCGTGGGCAGGGCCCCACAGTGCAGCGATACCAGCGGCGATACAGGCGAACGGGTTGGCACCCGAAGAACCTGCCAGGCGTACGGTCGAAGTCGAAGCGTTTTGCTCGTGGTCGGCATGGAGGATGAAGATCCGGTCCATTGCCTTGGCGAGTACCGGGCTGATCGGTTTGATCTCGCACGGGGTGTTGAACATCATGTGCAGGAAGTTTTCCGCGTACGTCAGGTCGTTGCGCGGGTACATCATGGGTTGACCCATGGAGTACTTGTAAACCATCGCTGCCAGGGTCGGCATCTTGGCAACCAGGCGGATCGCGGAAATTTCGCGATGCTGCGGGTTATTGATGTCGAGGGAGTCGTGGTAGAAGGCCGAGAGGGCGCCGACTACACCGCACATGACGGCCATTGGGTGGGCGTCGCGACGGAAGCCGTTGAAGAAAGTCTTCAACTGCTCGTGAACCATGGTGTGGTTCTTCACGGTGCTGACGAACTGGGCCTTCTGTTCTGCGGTCGGCAGTTCGCCGTTGAGCAGCAGATAGCAGGTTTCCAGGTAGTCCGACTTTTCAGCCAACTGTTCGATCGGGTAGCCGCGGTGCAGCAGGATGCCGTTGTCGCCGTCGATATAGGTGATCTTCGACTCGCAAGAGGCGGTCGACATGAAGCCAGGGTCAAAGGTGAAACGGCCCGTGGCCGTCAGGCCCCGAACATCAATTACATCGGGACCAACGGTGCCGGTTAAAATGGGCAGCTCGACGGGGGCTGCGCCCTCGATGATCAACTGCGCTTTTTTGTCAGCCATGTGGCCTCCTATTTATGCTTGAAATCATCAGACAGACCCCCCACGCAGGGCCCGCACCACTATAGTGAGATAAATTCGAATGTCAATTTGCCTAAAGTCTTGCTCCAGAAGGCTTTAACCGGACTTTTTCCTCGAAATTACCTGCCATTTACGCCTTTTATCCGACTTGTGCAATGAGCTATTAGGGGAAGGTGATTGCGTTGTCATTAGTAGCCTAACTGTCTATACTCGGCCTCCGACCGCCAGGGGCTTTTGGGCCTGCTTTGCTGGGGGTCGCACTCCCTGGGTGGTGGGTACCTGACCAGTGCACTCCCCAACAACTTTGCCCTGATTGTTAGGGGCTCTTCAGTGTGAAAAAAAGCCGTGAATAGCCAACGACCTGTAAACCTAGACCTAAGGACCATCAAACTCCCAGTCACTGCTTACACGTCCATTCTTCACCGAATCTCCGGTGTCATTCTCTTTGTCAGCCTGGCCATCATGCTTTATGCATTGGACAAATCGCTGAGCTCAGAAGAAGGCTTCGGTCAGGTGAAAGCGTGTCTGACCAGTCCGCTAGCCAAGCTAGTGATTTGGGGCATCCTGTCCGCCTTGCTGTATCACTTGGTTGCCGGTGTGCGCCACTTGATCATGGACATGGGCATCGGTGAGACGCTTGAAGGCGGCAAACTGGGCTCGAAAATCGTTATCGCCGTTTCCGTGGTGGTAATCGTTCTGGCAGGAGTTTGGATATGGTAACTAACGTCACGAACCTGTCCCGTTCGGGCCTCTATGACTGGATGGCACAACGTGTGTCTGCGGTCGTTCTCGCGGCTTATTTCATTTTCCTGATCGGATACGTCGTTGCCCACCCAGGCATCGGCTACGCCCAATGGCATGAACTGTTCGCAAGCAACTGGATGCGTATCTTCAGTCTCCTGGCCCTCGTTGCCCTTGGCGCTCACGCCTGGGTCGGCATGTGGACCATCGCGACCGACTACCTGACGCCAATGGCGTTCGGCAAGTCCGCCACTGCGATACGTTTCCTCTTCCAGGCAGTATGCGGCGTTGCGATGTTCGCCTACTTCGTCTGGGGTGTGCAGATTCTTTGGGGTATCTGATTCATGTCTACTACAGTTAATACGCTTTCGTTCGACGCCATTATCGTTGGCGGCGGCGGTGCCGGCATGCGCGCTGCCCTGCAGCTGGCACAAGGTGGTCACAAGACTGCCGTGGTAACCAAGGTTTTCCCGACTCGCTCGCACACCGTATCCGCCCAGGGTGGCATCACCTGCGCCATCGCTTCCGCTGATCCGAACGATGACTGGCGCTGGCACATGTACGATACCGTCAAGGGTTCCGACTATATCGGTGACCAGGATGCTATCGAATACATGTGTTCCGTAGGCCCGGAAGCGGTTTTCGAGCTCGAGCACATGGGGTTGCCGTTCTCCCGTACCGAACAGGGCCGCATTTATCAGCGTCCGTTCGGCGGTCAGTCGAAAGACTTCGGTAAAGGTGGCCAGGCTGCCCGTACTTGCGCCGCTGCCGACCGTACCGGTCACGCACTGCTGCACACCCTGTACCAGGCCAACCTGAAGGCCGGCACCGTATTCCTCAACGAATACTATGGCGTCGACCTGGTGAAGAACGAAGACGGCGCCTTTGTCGGCATGATCGTCATCTGCATCGAAACCGGCGAAACCTCCTACGTCCGTGCGAACGCTACTGTGTTGGCGACCGGCGGTGCAGGTCGTATCTACTCGTCCACCACCAATGCCCTGATCAACACCGGTGACGGCGTCGGCATGGCTCTGCGTGCTGGCGTGCCGGTACAAGACATTGAAATGTGGCAGTTCCACCCGACCGGTATCGCCGGCGCTGGTGTACTGGTTACTGAAGGTTGCCGCGGTGAAGGCGGTTACCTGATCAACAAGCACGGCGAGCGTTTCATGGAGCGTTATGCTCCGAACGCCAAAGACCTGGCTGGTCGTGACGTGGTTGCTCGCTCGATGGTTAAAGAAATCATCGCCGGCAACGGTTGCGGTCCGGATGGCGACCACGTAATGCTGAAACTCGATCACCTCGGTGAAGAAGTTCTGCACAGCCGTCTGCCAGGCATCATGGAACTGTCCAAGACCTTCGCCCACGTCGATCCAGCCGTGTCGCCGATCCCGGTCGTTCCAACCTGCCACTATATGATGGGCGGCGTGCCGACCAACATTCATGGTCAGGCAATCACCCAGGACGCTGAAGGCGTTGACCAGATCATTCCTGGCCTGTTCGCAGTAGGCGAAGTGGCTTGCGTATCGGTTCACGGTGCCAACCGTCTGGGCGGTAACTCGCTGCTCGACCTGGTGGTATTCGGTCGTGCTGCCGGCCTGTTCCTGGAACAGACTTTGAAAGAAGGCGTCGACTACGCTCGCCCACGCCAGTCCGACATCGACGCTGCCCTGGCACGTCTCGACGGCCTGAACGCGCGGACTGAAGGCGAAGACGTCGCTACCCTGCGTAAAGAACTGCAAAGCTGCATGCAGAACTACTTCGGTGTGTTCCGTACCGGCGAATACATGCAGAAGGGTATCGCCCAGCTCGCTGACCTGCGTGGCCGTATCGCCAACGTCAAGATCAACGACAAGAGCCAGGCGTTCAACACCGCTCGTATCGAAGCGCTGGAACTGCAAAACCTGCTGGAAGTGGCCGAAGCCACTGCCATCGCTGCAGAAATCCGCAAAGAGTCCCGCGGCGCTCACGCCCGTGAAGACTACGAAGATCGCGACGACGAAAACTGGCTGTGCCACACCCTGTACTTCCCGGGTGACAAGCGCGTAACCAAGCGTGCCGTGAACTTCTCGCCGAAGACTGTTCCGACTTTTGAACCTAAGATTCGGACTTATTAAGGGTGGCTGCCATGTTGAAAGTCAGTGTTTATCGCTACAACCCTGATCAGGACGCCGCGCCGTTCATGCAGGAATTCCAGGTCGATACCGGTGGTAAAGACCTGATGGTGCTGGACGTGCTGGCCCTGATCAAAGAGCAGGACGAAGGTTTCTCCTATCGTCGCTCTTGCCGTGAAGGCGTTTGCGGTTCCGACGGCATGAACATCAACGGCAAAAACGGCCTGGCATGCGTCACGCCGCTGTCCGCTGTCGTAAAAGGTAACAAGCTGATCGTTCGTCCTCTGCCAGGTTTGCCGGTTATCCGTGACCTGGTCGTCGATATGAGCATCTTCTACAAGCAATACGAGAAGGTGAAGCCATTCCTGCAGAACGACACGCCGGCTCCGGCCATCGAGCGTCTGCAGTCCCCTGAAGAGCGTGAAAAGCTCGACGGTCTGTACGAGTGCATCCTGTGCGCTTGCTGCTCGACCTCTTGCCCGTCCTTCTGGTGGAACCCGGACAAGTTCCTGGGTCCAGCTGCCCTGCTGCAAGCGTACCGCTTCCTGGCAGACAGCCGTGACACCAAGACTGCCGAGCGTCTGTCTTCGCTGGATGACCCGTTCAGCGTATTCCGCTGCCGCGGGATCATGAACTGCGTCAACGTCTGCCCGAAAGGCCTGAACCCGACTAAGGCCATCGGACACGTACGTAACATGCTGCTGCAAAGCGGCGTGTGATTCAGGCTGTAATTGCAGGACCGCTGTACCCGTAGATGCTACGGCGCAGGCTTCAACCGGCGCCGTAGTTTTAACCTGAGCAGTAGCCCATAAAGCTGCCGCTCGTATTTTGAAGAAATGAGACAAGCAGGGGCATCCGGGCTGGTACCCGGACTATCAGCGTGATCCTAAGTGGCTTGTTTTAGTCGCTGCATTCGGACTTCTGCAAGTTTGCTCGGTGTCGACGCCGGTGGTGTTCCCCTAACCGAGGGTGACCAAGCATGCAAGAAAGCGTGATGCAGCGCATGTGGAACAGCGCCTACCTATCCGGTAGTAACGCTGCCTATGTGGAAGAGCTCTATGAGCTCTACCTGCACGACCCTAACGCTGTGCCAGAAGAGTGGCGCACCTACTTTCAGAAGTTGCCTGCTGACGGCAACACTGCCACCGATGTTTCGCACTCCACAATTCGCGATCATTTCGTCTTGCTGGCAAAGAACCAGCGCCGCGCACAACCGGTTTCCGCCGGCAGCGTGAGCAGTGAGCACGAGAAGAAGCAAGTTGAAGTGCTGCGATTGATCCAGGCCTACCGTATGCGTGGCCACCAGGCAGCCCAGCTTGACCCGCTGGGGCTGTGGCAGCGTCCTGCACCTGCAGACCTGTCGATCAATCATTACGGCTTGACCAATGCCGATCTTGATACGACCTTCCGTGCCGGCGACCTGTTCATCGGCAAAGAGGAGGCGAGCCTACGCGAAATTCACGAAGCGTTGCAGCAGACATATTGCCGCACCATCGGCGCTGAATTCACGCACATCACCGATTCCGAGCAGCGCCAGTGGTTCCAGCAGCGTCTGGAAAGCGTGCGCGGCCGTCCGACGTACTCCGCCGACATCAAGAGCCACCTGCTCGAACGTGTTACTGCGGGCGAAGGTCTGGAAAAATACCTGGGCACCAAATACCCGGGTACCAAGCGTTTCGGTCTGGAAGGCGGCGAGAGCCTGATTCCGATGCTCGATGAGCTGATCCAGCGTTCCGGTTCCTACGGCACCAAGGAAATCGTGATCGGCATGGCCCACCGTGGCCGTCTCAACGTGCTGGTCAACACCTTCGGCAAGAACCCGCGCGAGCTGTTCGACGAGTTCGAAGGCAAGAAGAAGGTCGAGCTGGGTTCCGGTGACGTTAAATATCACCAGGGCTTCTCGTCCAACGTCATGACCGCCGGCGGTGAAGTTCACCTGGCCATGGCCTTCAACCCGTCCCACCTGGAAATCGTTTCTCCAGTGGTCGAGGGTTCGGTTCGCGCCCGTCAGGATCGTCGTAACGACCCTACCGGCGAGAAGGTTTTGCCGATCTCCATCCACGGTGACGCGGCATTCGCCGGTCAGGGCGTGGTGATGGAAACCTTCCAGATGTCGCAGACCCGCGGTTTCAAAACCGGCGGCACCGTGCACATCGTGATCAACAACCAGGTTGGTTTCACCATCAGCAACCCGCTGGACTCGCGTTCCACCGAGTACGCAACCGACGTCGCGAAAATGATCCAGGCGCCGATCCTCCATGTGAATGGTGATGATCCGGAAGCCGTATTGTTCGTGACCCAGTTGGCCATTGACTACCGCATGCAGTTCAAACGTGACGTGGTAATCGACCTGGTCTGCTACCGTCGTCGCGGCCACAACGAAGCTGACGAGCCAAGCGGCACCCAGCCTCTGATGTACCAGCAAATCACCAAGCAGCGCACCACCCGTGAGCTGTACGCCGAACGCCTGACTCAGTCCGGTGTGGTGGATGATGCGCGTGTACAGGCCAAGATCGACGAATACCGCAACGCGCTGGACAACGGTCTGCATGTTGTGAAAAGCCTGGTCAAAGAGCCGAACAAAGAGTTGTTCGTGGACTGGCGTCCGTACCTGGGCCACGCCTGGACTGCACGTCACGACACGCGTTTCGACTTGAAAACCTTGCAGGAACTGTCCGCCAAGCTGCTGGAAATTCCAGAAGGCTTCGTGGTTCAACGCCAGGTTTCGAAAATCTACGAAGACCGTCAGAAAATGCAAGTCGGCGGCCTGCCGATCAACTGGGGTTACGCCGAAACCATGGCGTACGCGACCCTGGCGTTCGAAGGTCACCCGATCCGCATGACGGGTCAGGACATCGGTCGCGGTACGTTCTCGCACCGTCACGCTGTCTTGCACAACCAGAAAGACGCGGGCAGCTACATCCCGTTGCAGAACCTGTACAAGGGCCAGCCACGTTTCGACCTGTTCGATTCGTTCCTGTCCGAAGAAGCCGTACTGGCGTTCGAATACGGTTACTCGACCACCACGCCTGAGGCGCTGGTGATCTGGGAAGCCCAGTTCGGCGATTTCGCCAACGGTGCCCAGGTGGTTATCGACCAGTTCATCACCAGTGGCGAGCACAAGTGGGGCCGTCTTTGCGGTCTGACCATGCTGCTGCCGCACGGTTATGAAGGTCAGGGTCCGGAGCACTCTTCGGCTCGTCTGGAGCGTTACCTGCAGCTGTGCGCCGAGCACAACATTCAGGTTGCCGTGCCGACTACACCGGCCCAGATCTACCACTTGCTGCGTCGTCAGGTGATTCGCCCGCTGCGCAAGCCGTTGATCGTGCTGACACCGAAGTCGCTGCTGCGTCACAAACTGGCCGTTTCGACCCTGGAAGATCTGGCCGAAGGTTCGTTCCAGACCGTTATCCCGGAAATCGATGTTCAAGACCCGAAAAAGGTCGAGCGCATTGTTCTGTGTAGCGGCAAGGTCTACTACGACCTGCTGGAAAAACGCCGTGCCGAAGGTCGTGATGACATCGCCATCGTGCGTATCGAGCAGCTGTACCCATTCCCTGAGGACGACTTGAACGAAGTCCTGGCTCCGTACACCAACCTCAAACATATCGTTTGGTGTCAGGAAGAGCCGATGAACCAGGGTGCCTGGTACTGCAGCCAACACCACATGCGCCGCATTATTGGCAATCACAACAAGGCACTCGTTCTCGAGTACGCCGGCCGTGATGCTTCTGCTGCACCTGCTTGTGGTTATGCATCGATGCACGCTGAGCAGCAGGAAAAACTGTTGCAAGACGCCTTTACTGTTTAACGCCTTCGCGCACCTGAAACCGAATTTAAGGACCCACAGATAATGGCTATCGAAATCAAAGCCCCCACTTTCCCGGAATCGGTTGCCGATGGCACCGTTGCCACCTGGCACAAAAAACCAGGCGACGCCGTCAAGCGTGATGACCTGATCGTCGATATCGAAACCGACAAAGTGGTACTGGAAGTGTTGGCTACCGCCGACGGCGTGCTGGGCGCAATCGTCAAGAACGAAGGCGACACCGTTCTGTCCGACGAAGTCCTGGGCTCGATCGAAGAGGGCGGCGCTGCTGCTGCCGCTCCAGCTGCTGCCGCTGCTCCGGCCGCTGCACAAGCTGCTGCCCCGGCTGCCGAAGGCGAAGACGATCCTGTTGCTGCACCGGCTGCTCGCAAACTGGCTGAAGAAAACGGCATCAACATCGCTTCCGTTGCCGGCACCGGCAAAGGCGGTCGTGTGACCAAGGAAGACGTCGTAGCCGCTGTTGCTGCCAAGAAAGCCGCACCGGCTGCCGCACCTGCCAAGGCTGCTGCTCCGGCCGCCGCTGCTCCTGTGTTCGCTGCTGGCGACCGCATCGAGAAGCGCGTACCGATGACCCGCGTGCGGGCCACCGTTGCCAAGCGTCTGGTAGAAGCTCAGTCGAACATGGCGATGCTGACTACTTTCAACGAAGTCGACATGACCGAAGTCATGGCCCTGCGTTCGAAGTACAAGGACCTGTTCGAGAAGTCCCACAACGGCGTACGCCTGGGCTTCATGTCGTTCTTCGTCAAGGCTGCCACCGAAGCGCTGAAACGCTTCCCGGCTGTCAACGCGTCGATCGACGGTGCTGACATCGTTTACCACGGTTATGCCGACGTCGGCGTGGCTGTTTCCAGCGACCGCGGCCTGGTTGTACCGGTCCTGCGTAACGCCGAACTGATGAGCCTGGCTGAAATCGAAGGCGGCATTGCTGCTTTCGGCAAAAAGGCGCGTGACGGCAAGCTGTCGATGGACGAAATGACCGGTGGTACGTTCACCATCACCAACGGTGGTACCTTCGGTTCGATGATGTCGACCCCGATCGTCAACCCGCCGCAAGCGGCCATCCTGGGCATGCACAACATTCTGCAGCGTCCTATGGCGATCAACGGTCAGGTCGTTATCCGTCCGATGATGTACCTGGCTCTGTCCTACGATCACCGTCTGATCGATGGCAAAGAAGCTGTGACCTTCCTGGTTACCATCAAGAACCTGCTGGAAGACCCGGCTCGTTTGCTGCTGGATATCTGATAGAAGCGGCTGCAGGTTTCAAGCTTCAAGCTGCAAGCAATTGCAGCTTGGCTTGAGGCTTGCGGCTTCAAGCTTGTTGCCAAAAGAGGATTTTTTGAATGTCGCAGAAATTTGACGTAGTAGTGATCGGTGCGGGCCCTGGCGGCTACGTGGCTGCCATCAAAGCAGCGCAACTGGGTCTCAGCACTGCCTGCATCGAGAAATACACCGACAAGGAAGGCAAACTGGCTCTGGGCGGTACTTGCCTGAACGTCGGCTGCATTCCATCCAAGGCGCTGCTGGACAGCTCCTGGAAATACAAGGAAGCCAAAGAAGGCTTCGCGATCCACGGTATCAATCACGCTGGCGTGACCATGGACGTGGCAGCAATGGTTGGCCGTAAAGCCAACATCGTCAAAGGCCTGACCTCTGGCGTTGCTACCCTGTTCAAGGCTAACGGCGTTACTTCCCTGCAAGGCCACGGCAAACTGCTGGCCGGCAAGAAAGTCGAACTGACCAAGCCAGACGGCACCGTCGAAATCATCGAAGCCGAGAACGTGATCCTGGCTTCCGGTTCGCGTCCGATCGACATTCCACCGGCTCCGGTTGACCAGAACGTGATCGTCGATTCGACCGGCGCGCTGGAATTCCAAACCGTACCTAAGCGTCTGGGCGTGATCGGCGCTGGCGTGATCGGTCTGGAACTGGGTTCGGTCTGGTCCCGTCTGGGCTCCGAGGTCGTGGTTCTGGAAGCGCTGGAGAAGTTCCTGCCAGCCGCTGACGAAGCCGTTTCGAAAGAAGCCTTCAAGACCCTGACCAAACAAGGTCTGGACATCAAGCTGGGCGCTCGCGTCACCGGTTCCAAAGTGAACGGCGACGAAGTCGTTGTGAACTACACCGATGCCAATGGCGAACAGAACATCACGTTCGACAAGCTGATTGTTGCCGTTGGTCGCCGTCCAGTGACCACCGAGCTGCTGGCAGCTGACAGCGGTGTGAACATCGACGAACGTGGTTTCGTTTTCGTTGACGACCAGTGCGCTACCAGCGTTCCGGGCGTTTACGCAATCGGTGACGTGGTTCGCGGCATGATGCTGGCGCACAAGGCGTCCGAAGAAGGCATCATGGTTGTAGAACGCATCAAGGGCCACAAAGCCCAGATCAACTATGACCTGATCCCGTCTGTTATTTATACTCACCCGGAAATCGCGTGGGTCGGTAAAACCGAGCAAACCTTGAAAGCTGAAGGCGTTGAAGTTAACGTCGGCACTTTCCCGTTCGCAGCCAGTGGCCGTGCCATGGCAGCCAACGACACCGGCGGTTTCGTGAAAGTCATTGCTGATGCCAAGACTGACCGCGTACTGGGCGTCCACGTGATTGGCCCGAGCGCTGCAGAACTGGTTCAGCAGGGCGCAATCGGTATGGAATTCGGCACCAGTGCCGAAGACCTGGGCATGATGGTTTTCTCCCATCCGACCCTGTCCGAAGCCTTGCACGAAGCTGCTCTGGCAGTGAATGGCGGCGCCATTCACATCGCCAACCGCAAGAAGCGTTAAGACAAGACAATAAGAAACCACGGCGGAAGGCCCGTCGTGAGCCTTGCGTGCAAGACTCACCGCGGAATGTCCGCCGGACGCAGCCTTGCGTAGTCTCACCGGTTATCCGGAACACCTACGCAAGCAGCAGTCACAGGTGGTGCGGCACTTGAATAAGTGCAGCACCGAATGCGCAGTACCTAACGAAGACGGTAATAAGCATGAATCTTCACGAGTATCAGGGTAAGCAGCTGTTCGCTGAATACGGCCTGCCAGTATCCCAGGGTTTCGCCGTAGACACCCCGGAAGCAGCAGCAGAAGCGTGCGACAAAATCGGCGGGACCGAATGGGTTGTCAAAGCCCAGGTTCACGCAGGTGGTCGCGGTAAAGCGGGCGGCGTTAAGCTGGTTCGCAGCAAAGAAGACGCCAAAGCATTCGCTCAACAGTGGTTGGGCAAGCGTCTGGTGACTTACCAGACTGATGCCAATGGTCAGCCAGTCACCAAGATCCTGGTTGAATCGTGCACTGATATCGCTAAAGAGCTGTACCTGGGCGCTGTCGTTGACCGTTCGAGCCGTCGCATCGTGTTCATGGCTTCCACCGAAGGTGGCGTGGACATCGAGAAAATCGCTCACGACACTCCAGAAAAAATCCTGAAAGCCACTATCGATCCACTGGTTGGCGCTCAGCCATTCCAGGGTCGCGAGCTGGCATTCCAGCTGGGTCTGGAAGGCAAGCAAGTTGCTCAGTTCGCCAAGATCTTCGTAGGTCTGGCCAAGCTGTTCAAGGATCACGACCTGGCTCTGCTGGAAGTGAACCCGCTGGTGATCAAGGCTGACGGCGATCTGCATTGCCTCGACGCCAAGATCAACATCGACGCCAACGCCATGTACCGTCAGCCTAAGCTGAAGACTTTCCACGATCCGTCGCAAGACGATCCGCGCGAAGCGCACGCTGCCAAGTTCGAACTGAACTACGTAGCACTGGAAGGCAACATCGGTTGCATGGTCAACGGTGCTGGCCTGGCCATGGGTACCATGGACATCGTCAACCTGCATGGCGGCAAACCAGCCAACTTCCTCGACGTGGGCGGCGGTGCTACCAAAGAACGCGTTACCGAAGCGTTCAAGATCATCCTGTCCGACACTAACGTCGCTGCAGTACTGGTCAACATCTTCGGCGGCATCGTTCGTTGCGACATGATTGCCGAAGGCATCATCGGTGCAGTGAAAGAAGTCGGCGTGAAAATCCCGGTTGTTGTTCGCCTTGAAGGCAACAACGCTGAGCTGGGCGCTAAAGTACTGGCAGAAAGCGGTTTGAACATCATCGCTGCTACCAGCCTGACCGACGCTGCTCAACAAGTTGTCAAAGCTGCGGAGGGCAAATAATGAGCGTCCTGATCAATAAAGACACCAAAGTTATCTGCCAGGGTATTACCGGTTCGCAAGGTAGTTTCCACACCCAGCAAGCCATCGAATACGGCACCAAGATGGTTGGTGGCGTTACTCCTGGTAAAGGCGGCACCGAGCACCTGGGTCTGCCAGTGTTCAACACCGTGAAAGATGCTGTAGCTGCCACTGGCGCCACCGCCAGCGTTATCTACGTTCCAGCTCCTTTCTGCAAAGACTCCATCCTGGAGGCAGCATTCGGCGGCATCAAGCTGATCGTTTGCATCACTGAAGGCATTCCTACCCTGGATATGCTGGATGCCAAGGTCAAGTGCGACGAACTGGGCGTAGTCCTGATCGGTCCTAACTGCCCAGGCGTGATCACTCCGGGCGAATGCAAGATCGGCATCATGCCAGGTCACATTCACTTGCCAGGCAAGGTCGGTATCGTTTCCCGTTCCGGCACCCTGACCTACGAAGCTGTGAAGCAAACTACTGACGCCGGTTTCGGTCAGTCGACTTGCGTCGGCATCGGCGGTGACCCGATCCCGGGTTCGAACTTCATCGACATCCTGAAGCTGTTCCAGGAAGACCCGAAGACCGAAGCGATCGTTATGATCGGCGAGATCGGCGGTTCGGCTGAAGAAGAAGCGGCTGCCTACATCAAGGCACACGTGACCAAGCCGGTTGTTTCCTACATCGCTGGTGTGACTGCCCCTGCGGGCAAGCGCATGGGCCATGCTGGCGCAATCATCTCTGGCGGCAAAGGCACTGCAGACGAGAAGTTTGCTGCCCTGGAAGACGCAGGCGTTAAAACCGTGCGTTCGCTGGCAGACATCGGCAAGGCTTTGTCCGAGCTGACCGGTTGGGCGATCAAGTAAGCCTCGCGCTTAGCTGACGCTTCACCAAACAAAGGCCACCTTCGGGTGGCCTTTGTCGTTTCCGGGATTTGAGATATCGCAGAGCCTTTGTGGCGAGGGAGCTTGCTCCCGCTAGGCTGCGAAGCGGCCCCAAGACGGGCGGTCGCGGTGCGTCAGGTACACCGTGTGTCATGGTTTTACGACTGCTTCGCAGTCGAGCGGGAGCAAGCTCCCTCGCCACAAGGGGCTGGGCAGGTAAATTAGATATGTAAACGCGACACAGAAATGTCGCGTATCGGATAGTTCGCCCTCTAACAGTGCGTTCGTCGGGCAAATTCGTTAGGCTAGCAGCCATTTTTGCGTCCGCAGCCCACAAGGCCGCTACGCGCTAAACGGGTTGGTCCTATACGGATCGACAGCATTTCCCTCACCCAACAGGGAAATCCCTCTCTAAATTCCGATTCAGTAGTGTGGTATTTCCTTAATGAAAGTGTTGAAAGGCCAGGACATCCTGGCACTTGGTTTTATGACATTCGCCCTGTTTGTCGGGGCTGGCAACATCATCTTCCCGCCTATCGTCGGTTTGCAGTCCGGGCCTCATGTCTGGATGGCGGCGCTGGGTTTCCTGATCACGGCGGTCGGTTTGCCAGTGATCACCGTGGTCGCGCTGGCCAAGGTCGGCGGTGCCATGGATGCCTTGAGCAGCCCGATCGGTAAAGTCGCCGGTGGTCTGTTGGCCGCTGCGTGCTACCTGGCCGTCGGCCCGTTGTTCGCGACGCCGCGCACTGCCACCGTGTCCTTCGAAGTGGGCCTGGCGCCGTTGACCGGCGAGAGCCCGCTGGCGCTGTTCCTCTACAGCTCGGTGTACTTCCTGCTGGTATTCTTCATCTCGCTGTATCCGGGCCGTCTGCTGGATACCGTAGGACGTTTCCTCGCGCCGCTGAAGATCATCGCCCTGGCCGTGCTCGGCATCGCCGCGTTCGCCTTGCCGGCCGGTGATATCGGCGTGGCCACCCCGGAATACGTGGCGGCACCGTTCTCCCAAGGCTTCATCAATGGTTACCTGACCATGGATACCCTGGGCGCGCTGGTGTTCGGCATCGTTATCGTTAATGCGATCCGCTCCCGTGGCGTCGAATCGCCTGCACTGATCACCCGTTACGCGATCATTGCCGGGATGATTGCCGGCGTCGGTCTGGCGCTGGTGTATGTCAGCCTGTTCCGTCTCGGTTCGGGCAGCCATGAAGTGGCCGCCGGCGCTGCAAACGGCGCGGCCGTCCTGCATGCCTACGTGCAACACACCTTCGGTTCGCTGGGCAGCGGTTTCCTCGCGGTGCTGATCTCGTTGGCCTGTCTGGTGACGGCGGTCGGCCTGACCTGCGCCTGCGCCGAATACTTCAGCCGCGTGTTGCCACTGTCCTACAAGACACTGGTGATCATCCTGGCCGTGTTCTCGCTGTTTGTGTCCAACCTGGGCCTGACCAAGCTGATCGCGTTCTCGATCCCGGTGCTGACCGCGATCTATCCGCCGTGCATCGCACTGGTGGCGCTGAGCTTCTGCAAGGACTTCTGGCGTGAGCAGAGCCGCATTGTCGGCCCGGTGATGCTGGTGTCGTTCATCTTCGGCCTGATCGACGCGCTCAAGGGGGCCGGCCTGGCGGACTGGATGCCGACGCAGCTGTCGCACCTGCCGCTGAGCGAGCAAGGCCTGGCGTGGCTGGTGCCGTCGGTGATGACCCTGGTCGTCGCCGCCGCGTGCGACCGTATGCTGGGCAAGCGCGACGAAGCCCTGGCGTAAACCTGATCGCCCGTCACAAGCGGGCAGTCGGTTAAACAGAAATGCCCCGTATCAATCGATACGGGGCATTTTTTATGGGGATGAGGCAGTGTCTTTTTCCGCGGGCTAACGTCGAATCACTACCTTGTAGGAGCGAGGCTTGCCCGCGAAGGCGGTGTGTCAGTCGACGGATGCATCGCATGTGATACCGCCTTCGCGGGCAAGCCTCGCTCCTACAGACTCCACCAACGTCTCACAAGGACCTGCATGTCGTTCATCCACGCCAACTTGATCCACTTCATCGCCGCGCTCTGGTTCGTCATCTGCTGGGGCGGTTACACCCGTTATGCGACGTGGAAGGGCCGCGACACCGCGTGCCTGGCCAGCGTGCTGCACCTGTACCGCGAAGACTGGATGCGCCGCATGCTGCTGCGGGACAACCGCATCGCCGACGCCAGCGTAATCGGCAACCTGGAGCGCAACGCCTCGTTCTTCGCCTCCAGCACGCTGATTATCCTGGCAGGCATTCTCACGGTGCTCGGCGCATCTGAACGGGCGGTGTCGTTGCTCGCGGATATTCCCATGGTGCAGCAGGCGTCCCAGGGCATGTCGGAGATCAAGTTGCTGTGCCTGGCGCTGGTGTTTGTCTATGCGTTCTTCACCTTTAGTTGGTGCATGCGTCAGTACAACTTCGCGGCAATCCTGGTCGGTTCGGCACCGATGATCGGTGAGCGACACGTTTCCGAGCAGGAGCGCAAAGCCTTTGCGGCAAGGGCGGCGCGGGTGATTTCGATGGCGGCCAACCAGTTCAACTTCGGCCTGCGCTCCTACTACTTCGGCATGACCATGCTCGCGTGGTTCGTCAGCCCCTGGTTGTTCATGTTGATGAGTGCTGGCGTCGTGCTGGTGTTGTATCGCCGGGAGTTTCATTCCGACGTTCTCGACGTGATGGTCTATACCCCTACAGAGGCGCCATTGCCCGAAGCCAACAAAGAGGCCGCTTGATGAGTATTCCGTTCTGGTGTGTGTTTATCAGTGCATTGCTGATCTACGTGGCCCGCATGCCCGTGGCCAGGGCCATGAAAGAGCAGGGTGGCTACAACAACCACTTGCCGCGCCAGCAACAGGCGCAACTGACCGGCTTCGGTGCCCGCGCCGTGGCGGCCCATCAGAATTGTTTTGAAGCGTTCATATTATTTGCGGTGGGGGTGTTGATGGCGCACACCACGCAGACGGCAGGGTGGCTGATCGATTCGCTGGCGATCATCTTTGTAATCACGCGCATCCTCTATTTATTGTGTTATTGGGCGGATCTTGCCTGGCAGCGCAGTCTGGTGTGGTTGATCGGATTAGTCTGCTCGTTATTGCTGATGATTAGTCCGACTTTTAGAACCGTGTTGCTCTAAATCACCAACTAACAGGCAAAAGAAAACCCGCACATGGCGGGTTTTCTTTTGTCACGCTAAAAACTGTTTTAGTTTTTAGGTGCTTCAGCAGGAGCGGCTGGAGCCGACTCTTGAACAGCGGCTTTGTTCGATTCAGCCTGAGCTTTGGCAGCTTCGGCGTTTTCTTTCGCAGCGTCGTTCACTTTATCCTGAGCTTTGTTCATGTCTTGCTGAGCTTGCTCAGCATGTTGGTTGGCATCTTGAGCTTTGTCCTCGGATTTTTTATCGCAGGCAGCGAGACCGAGGGAAGCGGTCAACATCAAGGCAATAGCTAAAGTCTTACGCATGGGGTGTTTCTCCTTATGGAATATATCTACTGGCCTTTCGAGCACAGCCGTCATCGATAAGTTCCTCATTTCATACAGATATATAAGTTTTAAACGCGATGGAACTTTTGCCTGATTCATCTGAGGCTTTGTCGGGATACTAAGAAGGGATTTAACAAATGGCCGAAAACCCCGTTTTTGAGCGCGCAACACGATTCCTGTCGGCGTTGCGGCATTGCCAGGTGCTGGGCTTGCGCGTTCACAGCGCGAGTACTGACGGACTAACGGTCGTCCTGCCTTACAGCCCGCAAATCGTCGGTAACCCGCAAACCGGTGTCATTCACGGCGGCGCCCTGACGTCGTTGATGGACACCGCGTGCGGCATGTCCACCCTGTGCGTTTTGCCGGAATTCGAAGTCTGCCCGACCCTCGATTTGCGCATCGACTACATGCACGCCGCCGAACCTCATAAGGATGTCTACGGTTTCGCCCAATGCTACCGGGTCACCACCGACGTGATCTTCGCCCGAGGCTTCGCGTATCAGGACGACCCGGAGCAGCCCATCGCCCATGTCGTCGGCACCTTTATGCGCATGGGCAAGGGCATCAAGGGCACCAAAGGCTTTGGTGGCACTATCGCCGGAGGTGCGAAATGACTGACTCCTTCAAGGAACAACTCCAGCAGGCCCATGCGCAAGGGGACTACGCCTCGCTGCTGCACCTGATTCCCTACGCCAAGTTGATCGGCGTCGAATGTTCGCGGGTCGGTGATGAACTGCTGTTTCGCCTGCCGGCCAACAAGGACAACATTGGTAACCCTTTATTGCCGGCGATTCATGGCGGCGTGATTGCCGGGTTCATGGAGCTGTCTGCGGCGTTGCACCTGTTGATCTTCACCGGCTCGCCGGGTGTGCCGAAGATCATCGACTTCTCCCTCGATTACCTGCGCGCCGGGCAATTTCGCGATACCTGGGCTCGCTGCCAGGTGTGTCGGCAGGGGCGGCGGGTGGCCAACGTGGCGGTGACGGCCTGGCAAAGCACCGAATCCGAGCCGATTGCCACGGCCCGAGGCCATTTCAAAATCGAAGAGCCCTTGAAATCCTGAACTCAGCCCCAAACTCTGATGACAACCCGCCGTCGACCCTGAAGGTCGCGGCCACTGCCATCTGATTGGAGTTTGATGACCATGAGTGTGGAAACTCAAAAGGAAACCCTGGGCTTCCAGACCGAGGTGAAGCAACTGCTGCACCTCATGATCCATTCGCTGTATTCCAACAAGGAAATTTTCCTTCGCGAGTTGATCTCGAACGCCTCTGACGCTGTCGACAAATTACG
This sequence comes from Pseudomonas nunensis, assembly GCF_024296925.1. Classification (NCBI taxonomy): domain Bacteria; kingdom Pseudomonadati; phylum Pseudomonadota; class Gammaproteobacteria; order Pseudomonadales; family Pseudomonadaceae; genus Pseudomonas; species Pseudomonas nunensis. The sequence goes on along the minus strand of NZ_CP101125.1, from coordinate 4,316,214 downwards.
TTTCGAAGCCCTGTCCAAGCCTGAGTTGCTGGAAGGTGGCGCCGAGCTGAAAATCCGTGTGAGCTTCGACAAGGACGCGAAAACCGTCACCCTCGAAGACAACGGTATCGGCATGAGCCGCGAAGACGCGATCACCCACCTGGGCACGATCGCCAAGTCCGGCACCGCTGATTTCATGAAACACCTGTCCGGCGATCAGAAGAAAGATTCGCACCTGATCGGTCAGTTCGGTGTGGGCTTCTACTCGGCATTCATCGTCGCTGACAAAGTCGACGTGTTCAGCCGTCGCGCCGGTGCTGCCGCTTCCGAAGGCGTGCATTGGTCGTCCAAGGGCGAAGGCGATTTTGAAGTTGCCACTGTCGACAAAGCCGAGCGCGGCACCCGTATCGTCCTGCACCTGAAGTCCGGTGAAGACGAGTTCGCCGATGGCTACCGTCTGCGTAACATCATCAAGAAGTACTCCGATCACATCGCTTTGCCGATCGAGTTGCCGAAAGAAGTGGCCGCCGCTGAGGGTGAAGAGAAGCCAGCCGTTGAGTGGGAAACCGTCAACCGCGCCAGCGCCCTGTGGACCCGTCCTCGCACCGAGATCAAGGACGAGGAATACCAGGAGTTCTACAAGCACATCGCGCATGACTTCGAAAACCCGCTGAGCTGGAGCCACAACAAAGTCGAAGGCAAGCTGGAATACAGCTCGCTGCTTTATGTACCGACCCGTGCTCCGTTCGATCTGTATCAGCGTGAAGCGCCGAAAGGCCTGAAGTTGTACGTGCAGCGCGTATTCGTAATGGATCAGGCCGAGTCGTTCCTGCCGCTGTACCTGCGCTTCATCAAAGGCGTGGTCGATTCCAACGACCTGTCGCTGAACGTGTCGCGGGAAATCCTGCAGAAAGACCCGATCATCGACTCCATGAAGTCGGCGCTGACCAAGCGTGTACTCGACATGCTGGAAAAACTGGCGAAGAACGAGCCTGAGCAATACAAAGGCTTCTGGAAAAACTTCGGCCAAGTGATGAAAGAAGGCCCGGCTGAAGATTTCGCCAACAAAGAGAAAATCGCTGGCCTGCTGCGTTTCGCATCCACTCAGGGCGAAGAAGGCGAGCAGGTTGTTGGCTTGGCTGACTACCTGGCTCGCGCCAAGGAAGGTCAGGACAAGATTTACTACCTGACCGGCGAAACCTACGCCCAAGTCAAAAACAGCCCGCACCTGGAAGTCTTCCGCAAGAAAGGCATCGAAGTGCTGCTGCTGACCGACCGCATCGACGAGTGGCTGATGAGCTACCTCAGCGACTTCGACGGCAAGAGCTTTGTCGACGTGGCACGCGGTGACCTGGACCTCGGCAACCTGGACTCGGAAGAGGACAAGAAAGCCGCGGAAGAAGTCGCCAAGTCCAAAGAAGGTCTGGTTGAGCGTCTGAAAACCGCACTGGGCGATTCCGTCGCTGAAGTACGGGTTTCCCACCGTCTGACCGATTCTCCGGCGATCCTGGCCATCGGTGAGCAGGACCTGGGCTTGCAGATGCGTCAGATCCTCGAAGCCAGCGGGCAGAAGGTTCCGGATTCGAAGCCGATCTTCGAATTCAACCCGGCTCACCCGCTGATCGAGAAACTCGACAACGAACAGAGCGACGAGCGCTTCGGCGACCTGTCGCACATCCTGTTCGATCAGGCAGCCCTGGCGGCCGGCGACAGCTTGAAAGACCCGGCAGCCTACGTGCGCCGTCTCAACAAGTTGCTGGTTGAACTGTCGGTTTAACTGAGCTGTACAAAAACCCGCTTCGGCGGGTTTTTTTATTCTTGAGTCTTAGGAGTTTGAGATGAGCCAAGTCACTGTGCGTTCCGTGGTCTATCAGCTAGATGGCCAGTCCTATGAAAGCCGTCTGGCTTTCGATGCCGACCATAAAGGCCCGCGCCCGGGTTTGCTGATGGCGCCGAACTGGATGGGCATCAGCGCCGGTGCCGAAGAGATCGCCAAGTCAGTGGCGGCTAAAGGCTATGTAGTCCTGATCGCGGACCTTTACGGTCAGTCGGTGCGTCCGCAGAACGGTGAAGAAGCAGGCGCGGCGATGATGCCGTTGAAGAATGATCGCGGTTTGCTGCGCCAGCGTATGCAGGCGGCTTTCGAGCAGTTGCAAGGGCAGGCCGACGTCGCGGTCGAAACCTCGAAACTGGCGACCTTCGGTTTCTGTTTTGGTGGTTGCTGCGCGCTGGAACTGGCTCGCAGCGGTGCGCCAGTGAAAGCGGCGGTGTCGTTCCATGGCTCGCTGGATACGCCGAATGTGGACGATGCGAAAAACATCAAGGGCTCGGTGCTGGTGCTGCACGGTGCGTCCGATCCATTGGTGCCGAAAGAGCAACTGCCAGCGTTTGAAGAAGAAATGAACGCAGCGGGCGTGGATTGGCAACTGCTGAGCTACGGCGGGGCGGTGCACTCGTTTACCGATCCGCACGCGAATGTGCCGGGCAAGATGATGTATGACGCGAAAACCGCAGGGCGGGCGTTTGTGTCGATGCATAACTTGCTGGATGAAGTGTTTAGCGGCTGATGATCGTTCTCTGACATTGGTGGTGTCAGGGCTGGCCTCTTCGCGAGCAAGCCCGCTCCCACATTTGGAATGAATTTCCCTGTGGGAGCGGGCTTGCTCGCGAAAGCGGTGTCACAGGCGCAAAAAATCCTAGGGCAATTCAATCCGCTCACTTTCCCCCGGCACCGTCGGCCAATCCCCGGCCGCCCAGCGTCGACGCGCTTCATCGATGGCCGCCGGATCGCTCGCGACAAAATTCCAGTTGATCCGCCGTGGTCCATCCAGCGGCGCGCCGCCGAACAGCACGGCGTGACAGTCGCTCTCGGCAAACAACGTCATCTCTTCCCCGACCGGCAACACCACAAGCGAATGCGGTTCTATCAACTCGCCATCGAGTTGCACCTCGCCGTCCAGCACATACAGTGCCCGCTCTTCATGCTCGGTAGGAATCAGCAGTGTCGTCGCGGTTTGCAGGTTCAGTTCGGCGTACAACGTAGGAGAAAGCACTGGCACCGGCGATTCCAGGCAAAAGCCTGACCCGGCGATCATGCGGATCTTCACGCCGAGGTTATCGCTGACCGGCAGCGTGGCAGCCGGATGATGGCTGTAATGCCCCGGGCCTTGCTCATGCTCCTTGGGCGACGCCAGCCAGATCTGCAAGCCATGCATCGTGAAGCCGCTGTCTTTCAGCGCTTCAGGCGTGCGTTCAACGTGGGCAATTGCGCTGCCCGCCGTCATCCAGCTGACGTCACCGGTGTCCACCACCTGATCGGAACCGAGGCTGTCCTTGTGCTGGATCTGCCCCTTGAACAAATAAGTCAGGGTCGACAGACCGATGTGCGGATGTTGGCGGATGTTCATGCCTTTGCCCGCCGGATAACGGGTTTCGAGCATGTGGTCGAAAAACACGAAAGGCCCGACGCTACGGCATTTGGCTGACGGCAACGGGCGAAGAATTGGCTGGCCTTCGACATCTTCGGCGCGGGGGCGGATCACGAGGGGCGTGTTCATGCTGCATTCCAGGCTGGGCGGGTAATGCGTGGAGCATAACCCGCCGCTGGCATCGTCGTAATTACTGGCTGTCGAAGCCCTGTGGCGCATGGGTTTCGATGGTGACGTCGGTAGTGGTCATCAGTTTATGAATCGGGCAACGGTCAGCGACTCGCAACAGCTCCGCGCGCTGGTCGTCGGTGAGCACACCCTTGAGCGTGAGGGTCACGTGCAGGGCATATTTGCCTTTCTGCTCTTCGCTGTTGTCGCGTTTGACCTCGACACCCACGCCGGTCAACGGGATGTCTTTCTTCTTGGCATACATTTTCAGCGTCAGCGCCTTACAGGCACCGAGGGCGGCGTCGAAGTAATCATGGGGTTCCGGCGCCGAGCCTTCGCCGCCGGCGGACTTCGGTACATCGGCAAACAATTCGTGGTCATCGATCTGGACAGTGTGACGAAAGCCTTCACTGGAAACGGTATTGACGGTAACAGTCATGGGAAACCTCTTCGGCAGTAGGAAAAGTCATTCGAGCAAAAACGGACCCTGAAGGTATAGAGCATTCGTGCTGTGCTGCGTTCCACTTTCTTGCGGGATGAACCCTGATTGGCGCGGCGAGGTCTATGGGGCTCATGTCATTGGAGAATGCCCGTGCCTCGGATCCGCTTGAGTCTCGCCTGGTGGTTGGTGCTTTGCAGTTCATACGCGGACGCCCGCGACTATGCCTACAGCGATGCGCACCTGCATTACGTGGACTTCTTCCAGGAAACCGCGGGAATGCCTGCCTTGCTCAAGTCGATGGCTGACAGCTCCATCGATCACGTGATGATTTCCGGCATCCCGGTAGCGAAGAAATGGCACGAAGACGAACCCAAACGCCCGCGTTACTACGCCGGTGACGACGCCGATGCCTATTGGTACAGCGCGACCGACGTGATTGTCGCCGCTGCGGTGAACAAGCTCACGCCGGAGCAGCGTCAGCGTTTTCACCCGTTTCTGTCAGGCTTCAACCCCAACGATAAAAACTCCGAGGCGCACATCCAGCGCATGCTCGATCTCAATCCGGGGTTGTGGCAGGGCATCGGCGAAGTCTTCACCCGGCACGATGACCTGACGGCGCTGACGTCGGGTGATACGCCGCGGGCCAATAACGAGGCGATGACGCGGATCTATCACCTCGCCGCCGAAAACGACCTGCCGGTGATGCTGCATTCGAACATCACCTCCAAGCGTGAGAAAAATCCGCTGTACCTGGCTGAAATGGAAGAGCCGTTGCGTAATCACCCGCACACCCGATTTATCTGGGCGCATGCCGGCACCAGCGTAGAAATCCATCGGCACCAGACGCAGCTGGATTTTCTGTTGCCGACGTTGACCCGGATGCTTGAGGCGTACCCGAATCTGTTCATCGACCTGTCCTGGAGCATGCTCACGCCCTATCTGCTGGATGAGCAGGGCAAGCCACGGGACGAATGGCTGAAACTGGTAGAACGCTATCCCGAACGTTTCATGCTGGGGTCGGATGTCGTAGGACGCTTCGATAAGTTGGGTAAGGAAATGCGCAGCTTCGACCCGTTTCTCGATGCGTTGCCGGAAGATGTTGCGAGAAAAGTCGCGCGAGATAATTTTCTAGCCGTGCTGCCGAAATCTGCGCGCTGAATCGTTCCCGCCGGACGATAGAAGTAGCAAGGCGTTTTGATATCACGTTTTGGTCTTACGCAAATTTTCTCCAGGCCGATACCTTCTAAAGCAACCCGCTGCAGGGATATGCAGTGCATTTTTGGAAGGAACCAGAGCGATGAGCATCCGCAGTCTCAATATTGCCCCGCGCGCGAGCCTGGGTTTTGGCCTGTTGGCGTTGATGGTATTTGGCTTGGGCGCGTTTGCTCTGGCGCAAATGTCGAACATGCGCGCCCAGTCCGATCAGGTCGATAACAACTGGCTGCCCAGCGTGATGGCGGTCGGGGAGATGAGTCAGGACATGCTGCGGCTGCGTGCCCTGACCATGCGTCTGCTGATCAACCGCGACCCGGCGGCGCTGGCGCAGAACGTCGGCAAACTGAATGAACTCAAAGGCGTGCTCGGCGATGCGCAACAGCGCTACAACGCGTTGATCGTGCTGCCCGAGGAGCGTTCGCTGTTCGATCGCTTCAAGGCCTCGGAGCAAAAGTACCTGCAATTTCAGGGGCAGGTGATGATCCTGTCTGCCCAGGGCCGGATCGAAGACGCGGCGGCTATCGTCAATGGCGAGATGAGCCCGTTGGCCGACGAAATCGCGGTCACCCTCAAATCCCTGGTGGAACTGAACAAACGCAACGCCAACCTGGCCACCGAGGCGGCGCGTCTGGTGTTCAGCAACTCGCGGGTGTGGGTTGGGGTGATGGTCGCGCTGGCCGCGTTGATGACCATTGGCCTGGCCTTGCTGCTGACGCGCAGCATTGTGTTGCCGTTGTCTCAGTCGTTGCGGGTGGCCGAAGTGGTGGCGGGCGGTGATCTGACCGGCGACATCTGCATCAGCGGCAAGGACGAACCGGCGCGGCTGTTGCACGCGCTCAAGAGCATGCAGCAAAGCCTGCGCGACACCATTCGGCGTATCTCCGACTCGTCCAGCCAATTGGCCTCGGCCTCGGAAGAGCTCAGTTGCGTCACGGAAGACGCGACCCGTGGCCTGCATCAGCAGAGCCTGGAAATCGAGCAGGCCGCCACAGCGGTGAATCAGATGACCGCAGCGGTGGAGGAAGTGGCGAGCAACGCGGTGGCCACTTCCGAAGCGTCCCGGGAATCTGACCGGATCGCCCAGCATGGCCGCGCGCAGGTGCATCAGACCGTGCAGTCCATTGAGTCCCTGGCGGACGATGTGACGGCCAATGCCAGTCAGGTTGAGGATTTGGCGCAGAAGGTCTACGGGATCAGCAAGGTGCTGGATGTGATTCGATCGATTGCCGAGCAGACCAATCTGCTGGCCCTGAACGCGGCGATTGAAGCGGCACGTGCTGGCGATGCCGGGCGCGGTTTTGCCGTGGTAGCGGATGAGGTGCGAGCGCTGGCGCACCGGACGCAGCAATCGACTCAGGAAATCGAGCAGATGATCAGTGGCATCCAGCAAGGTACCGATTCTGCCGTCAGCTCGATGCAGCAGAGCAATAGCCGCGCGCGTTCGACCCTGGAAGTGGCGAAAGCCGCGGGCGTGGCGCTGGAGGAGATTGCCTCGGCGTTCACCTTGATCAACGAGCGCAACATCGTGATCGCCAGTGCCTCGGAGGAACAGGCGGCGGTGGCGCGGGAGGTGGATCGCAATTTGATGAACATCCGCGACCTGGCGTTGCAGACCTCGGCGGGGGCGAACCAGACCAGTGCGGCGAGCCAGGAGTTGTCGCGGTTGGCGGTGGACTTGAACAGCATGGTGGCGCGGTTTTCGGTCTAGTTTGTCAGTAAAGAACACCACTGAACCCTGTGGGAGCGGGCTTGCTCGCGAAAGCGGTGTGTCAGACAACATCAATGCTTAATGTCACACCGCATTCGCGAGCAAGCCCGCTCCCACAAGGTACTGCATCTTTTTCCAAGGCAAAAAAAGCCCCGCAATCGCGGGGCTTTTCGTGTCGAGCCGGATCAGCTGCCTTTGACAGCCTTGCCGTTGACCGTACCGTCCAGGAGCATGATGTTGTACTCCTTGCCGTCGGTTTCAACCTGTTGCAGACGGACCAGCAGGTAATCCCAATCCTTGGCGAACCACATCACGGTGATGCGCTTGCTTTGTGTCGGGTCGCGCACGCGCTCGACCTTGATCGCATCGATCTGGCCAGCTTTGGTGTCGACTTTTTCCGAACCCAGCACGCGGAAGTCATAGGTATCGACTTCGCCGTCATCGACGACCTGGTAGCTCATGCTCTTCTTGCCAGCGGCCACATCGTGTTGCAGGGCCAACTGATAAGTGGATTTGTCGACCATGCCGCGGTTGAGCGGGATCTTGACCGCGTCACCACGATCGGTGCCGGTGACCATTTTGGTGGACCAGTCGAAGTCCAGGTCAGCCTTCTTGGCTTTACCCAGGCCGCCACGTTCGAAGTGGTAGGACTGCGGCAGCAACGTGTCTTTGTCCAGGGTCAGGGTGCTTTGTTCGGACAGGCTGGCGATCATCATCGACGCCTTGAAGCTGAGAGTCCAAACGCCGTTGGCGCCCTTGGTCAGACTGCGCTCGGCAGTGCCACTCATGGGCAGCTGTTTCCAGTCGGCGGTGTAGCTGGCGGAGAAAGGTTGAAGGTCTGCGGCCTGTGCGAAGGGCAGGGCGAGCAGAGCGCAAGCGAAGAGCAAGGCGCGACGCATAATATCTCCTAGGTTCGAATCAAGTGGCCGCTGGCCGCGAGTAACGTGTCATCCAGTAAAGCACCGTGTTCGCCGAGGGACAGACGACCTTCGGCAAACCAGCGTACGGCCATCGGGTAGATCAGGTGTTCCTGAACGTGGACCCGCTGCGCCAGACTCTGCGGCGAATCGTGCAACTCTACCGGTATTACTGCCTGTACGACCAGTGGTCCGCCATCGAGTTCCTCGGTGACGAAGTGCACGGAGCAGCCGTGCTCGGTGTCGCCGGCCTCCAAAGCGCGCTGATGAGTGTGTAACCCTTTGTATTTGGGTAGCAGCGAGGGATGGATATTAAGCAGGCGACCCTGGTAGTGACGCACGAAACCTGCGCTGAGAATGCGCATGAAGCCGGCGAGTACCACGAGTTTGGGGTTGAAGGCGTCGATCAGTTCGATCAGCGCGGCATCGAAGGCTTCGCGGCCTTCGAAAGCCTTGTGATCCAGGGAGCGGGTGTCGATACCCGCATCCCTGGCGCGTTGCAGGCCGAAGGCGTCGGCGCGGTTGGAAATCACCGCAGCGATGCGGACCGGGCTGTCGCCGGTCCGCGTGCTGTCGATCAAGGCCTGCAAGTTACTGCCGGTGCCGGAGAGCAGCACCACGACATCACAGGTGGCGGACATTAGTGCGCCTTAAGGTTCTTCAGTTCGACCTGAGCCGCGCCTTCGGCAGCGGTGGAGATCTGGCCGATGACCCAAGGCTGCTCGCCGGCTTCACGCAACACGTTCAGCGCGGTTTCAACGTGCTCTTGAGCCACGCAGATGACCATGCCGACGCCGCAGTTCAGCACGCGGTGCATTTCGTTTTCGTCGACGTTGCCTTTTTCTTGCAGCCAGTCGAACACCGCAGGGCGGGTCCAGCTCGCGACGTCAACCACGGCTTGAGCGCCTTTTGGCAGAACGCGCGGGATGTTGTCCAGCAGGCCGCCACCGGTGATGTGGGCCATGGCTTTGACCGCGCCGGTTTCCTTGATCAGCTTGAGCAGCGGCTTCACGTAGATACGGGTCGGAGCCATCAGCAGGTCGGTCAGCGGTTTGCCGTCGAGCTGGATGTTTTCGATGTCGGCACCCGACACTTCGATGATCTTGCGGATCAGCGAGTAGCCGTTGGAGTGCGGACCGGAAGACGGCAGGGCGAGCAGGGCATCGCCGGCAGCGACTTTGGAACCGTCGATGATTTCGGATTTTTCCACGACGCCAACGCAGAAGCCGGCCAGGTCGTAGTCTTCGCCTTCGTACATGCCAGGCATTTCAGCGGTTTCGCCGCCGACCAGGGAGCAGCCGGACAGTTCGCAGCCTGCACCGATGCCGGTCACGACCTGAGTCGCGGTTTCGACGTTGAGTTTGCCGGTGGCATAGTAGTCGAGGAAGAACAGCGGCTCGGCGCCGCATACCACCAGGTCGTTGACGCACATGGCGACCAGGTCGATGCCGATGCTGTCGTGTTTGTTCAGGTTCAGCGCCAGGCGCAGCTTGGTGCCGACGCCGTCAGTACCGGAAACCAGCACTGGCTGCTTGTAGCCGGCCGGGATTTCGCAGAGGGCGCCGAAACCGCCCAGGCCGCCCATGACTTCCGGGCGCGCAGTGCGCTTGGCGACGCTCTTGATGCGTTCGACCAATGCTTCACCGGCGTCGATGTCTACACCGGCGTCCTTGTAGCTCAGGGAGGGTTGCTTGCTCATGATCCAGGCCTTTAGGGGGGATTCAGGGGTAACGACCGAGTCCAGTGGGACCGCCGAAACAAACGAAGGCGAGTGCCTTGCGTGAGTTCCAGGGTGCCCGGCTGTTGCCGGTCTGCGAAGGCGCGCGATTTTATCAGGCTTGAGAGGCAGCGGCCATCCTCGCGCCGACGGCAGGGGCATATCGGCCGAAAAAAACCGTTATTGCCCGTGTTGGTCGCCTCCCTCATGCCTGTATAAGGTATCGCCATTAACCGTCTATCGTTAGGACAGTGCCAAAAACTTATCGGGGTCGGGTGAATGTTTTGCCCAGGGCGGTGGTCACAGCCTTGCTCAACACGTTCACGCGGCCAGTTCCAGCCGCTCTTGTCGTCAGGAATCTTCCATGCGTTTTTTCTCCAAATATTTAGTTGCCGGTTGTTTGTCGCTTTTCAGCCTGGCAAGTCATGCCGAAACCGTGAAAGGCCTTTATCAGGTGCGTCAGCCTGTCAGCAGTCAGAGTCCCGAGGTGCGCGACCAAGCGACCCAGGAGGCACTGGATACGCTGGTGTTGCGCTTGACCGGCGATCCCAAGGCTGCGCAAAACCCGGGGCTGGCGGCGATCCGCAAGGACCCGCAACAAATCATCAGTCAGTACGGTTTTGACGCCGGGCCGCCGGAAGTGCTGAAGGTCGATTTCGACCCGGCCACCACCGAGCAGGCGCTGCGTCGTGCCGGGCTGTCATTGTGGGGCGCGAATCGGCCGTCGATCTTGGGTTGGTGGCTGAACGACTCCGCCGAGGGTTCAAGCCTGGTCGGCGACGGTCAGGCCACTGCCGCGCCATTGCGTCGCGCGGCCCAACACCGTGGTTTGCCGTTGCGCTTGCCGCTGGCGGACTTGAGTGAGCAACTGGTCGCTACAGCGCCGAATCTTGAAGGGACGGATGCGGCGCCATTGCGTGGCGCATCTGAACGTTATAACGCTGACGCCTTGCTCGCGGTGCATGCCCGGGAAGAGGGTGGCCAATGGCAGGCCAAGTGGCATTTGTGGCTCGGCGACCAGAAGGAAGCCGGCACGGTGCAGGGCGCGGATCAGGCCGCTGTGGCCGATGCGGTGATGCTGGCGGTTGCTGAGCGCATGGCGCCGCGCTTTGTGGTCAAGGCCGGTGCTTCGAGCGAACAGTTGCTCGAAGTGCAGGGCATGAATCTGGAGCGCTACGCGTCGCTGGGGCGTTTGCTGGATCCGTTTGGCGGGCGACTGGTCAGCGTCGATGGCGATCGTATTGTTTATCGGGTCAATGGCAGCGCCGAGCAATTGCGCTCGCAGTTGTCGTTGGCGAAGTTGCAGGAGGTTCCGGCCGGTGAAGCGTCGGCGCCTGTCGCACCGGTTCAACCGGCCGAAGGTTCGGCACCGGTTGTAGCGCCCGCTCCGGCACCCGTGCCGCAGCTGCGATTCCGTTGGTAAGGTTTTCTTTCTTTATATAGAAGCATAGGGAGTTGTACATGGCCGATACGCGGCGTTGGTTCTGGTTGGGTGGGGTGGTCCTGCTCTGCGCGTTTGTCTGGCTATTGCATCCGATCCTGACGCCATTTCTGGTGGCGCTGTTGTTGGCCTATCTGTTCGATCCTTTGGTGGATCGCCTGGAGAAGGCCGGCCTGTCGCGAACCTGGGGTGTGGTGGCGGTGTTTGCGCTGTTTACCCTGATCTTCACGACCTTGCTGTTGGTGCTGGTGCCAATGCTCGCCAAGCAGTTGTTCCGCTTGTACGAACTGGCGCCGCAGATGCTCGACTGGTTGCAGCACACGGCGCTGCCATGGGCGCAGTCGAAATTCGGCCTGTCGGATAACTTCTGGAAGTTCGACAAGCTCAAGGCTGCCATCAGCGAGCACATGGGCCAGACCACCGACATTGTCGGCGTGGTGCTGAGCCAGGCGACGGCTTCCGGGCTGGCGTTGATCGGCTGGCTGGCCAACCTGGTGCTGATCCCGGTGGTGAGTTTCTACCTGCTGCGCGACTGGGACCTGATGATGGCGAAGATCCGCAGCCTGTTGCCCCGTGATCGAGAAGAGCACGTGGTGTCGCTGGCCGGTGAATGCCATGAAGTGCTCGGCGCATTTGTGCGCGGGCAATTGCTGGTGATGCTGGCGCTGGGCGTGATCTATGCCGCAGGCCTGATGCTGGTCGGGTTGGAACTGGGCCTGTTGATCGGCCTGATTGCCGGTCTGGCGGCGATCGTGCCGTACATGGGTTTCGTGATCGGGATTGGCGCGGCATTGATTGCCGGTCTGTTCCAGTTCCATGGCGATCTGTATCCCATGCTCGGTATCGTGGCGGTATTCATGGTCGGTCAGGCGCTGGAAGGCATGGTGCTGACGCCATTGCTGGTCGGGGACCGAATCGGCCTGCACCCGGTGGCGGTGATTTTCGCCATTCTGGCCGGTGGCGAGCTGTTCGGTTTCACCGGTGTGCTTCTGGCCTTGCCGGTGGCGGCGGTGATCATGGTACTTGTGCGCCATCTGCATGATTTGTATAAAGATTCAGATGTGTACAGTGGGATGGATGAGCCCGAGCTGTAAAACTGTCTGATATCCCTTAACGGGCGGCCTGGTTACGTGCCAGGCTGGCCCGCTTCTTTCTATTGGCTGTCACATGCACCGCCAAAGAATCTGTCACAAAACCAGTGCGTTAACGCAAACCTTTGATTTTGCTTGTGGTCTGCCGCATTGTGCGGGCTGCCCCACGGGTATAAACTTCGCAAACTTTACATAGAGGCCACTAACGGTTCCTTTGGAACTGTTCAGTCAGCATGAAACCGATTCAGCTGCCCCTAGGTGTGCGTCTGCGTGATGACGCTACCTTTATCAATTACTACCCAGGCGCCAATGCCGCTGCACTCGGCTATGTCGAGCGGCTATGCGAAGCCGACGCCGGCTGGACCGAAAGCCTGATTTACCTCTGGGGCAAGGACGGGGTAGGGCGCACGCACTTGTTGCAGGCCGCTTGCCTGCGGTTCGAGCAGATGGGCGAACCGGCGGTGTACTTGCCGCTCGCCGAGTTGCTGGATCGCGGCATCGAGATTCTCGACAACCTCGAACAATACGAACTGGTCTGCCTCGATGACTTGCAGGCCGTCGCCGGTCGCGCGGATTGGGAAGAGGCGCTGTTCCACCTGTTCAATCGGCTACGTGACAGCGGTCGACGCTTGCTGATCGCCGCTTCGACCTCGCCGCGTGAACTGCCGGTGAAGCTGGCGGATCTCAAATCACGTTTGACCCTGGCGCTGATCTTCCAGATGCGCCCACTTTCGGACGAAGATAAATTGCGCGCGCTGCAATTGCGCGCCTCCCGTCGCGGATTGCACCTGACGGACGAAGTCGGGCATTTTATTTTGACCCGTGGCACCCGCAGCATGAGTGCGCTTTTCGAGCTGCTTGAACGTCTCGATCAGGCTTCGCTGCAAGCTCAGCGCAAGCTGACGATCCCATTTCTGAAAGAGACTTTAGGCTGGTAAACCAAGGCTTTTAGCGGCTTTTGGCATATTCCAGGCGCCAGAAAATCCGCTTTCCTGCATGGCTGCAGGCTGCGTCAAGATTCAGAACGGGTTTAAGCGCTTAGATGTAAACGAGAAACCGGGAAGTCACATTAAGTTCGATTGAATTTGCAAATGAGGTTGATAGCGGGCATAGTCTCGGCTTCTTTACAACTATCAGCCACGGTCGTGCCCATGCTAAATCGCTTCGCACCCCTCGTGCCTCTCGCACTCGTCACCCTGTTGTTCGGTTGCGCTGCTCACTCCCCAGTGACTCAGCAAGAGCAACAACAGCAGGTTAAAAACTCTGTTACCGCCCAATCTTCCGTCCTGTATCAGGACACTCTTTTCCAGGAAGAAACGGCCACCGAAAAAGAACTGGCCAGCTTCGCCGACGGCAAGTCTTACCAGCTTCCGGTCCTTGCTGACAGCATCCTCGAACGCGGCATGTCCCTGATCGGTACTCGTTACCGTTTCGGCGGTACCTCTGAAGCCGGTTTCGACTGCAGCGGCTTCATCGGCTACCTGTTCCGCGAAGAGGCCGGCATGAACCTGCCGCGCTCCACTCGCGAAATGATCAACGTGGACGCCCCGCTGGTTTCGCGCAACAATCTCAAGCCCGGTGATCTGCTGTTCTTCGCCACCAATGGTCGTCGCGGTCGTGTCAGTCACGCCGGGATTTACCTCGGTGATGACCAGTTCATCCACTCCAGCAGCCGCAAAAGCGGTGGCGTGCGAGTCGATAGCCTGGGCGACAGCTACTGGAGCAAAACCTTCATCGAAGCCAAGCGCGCACTTGCGATGGCCCCGACTGTGGTCACCGCTCGCAAGTAAGCACACTTTATGTAAGGCGAACTTAAAGTCTTACTTGAAGTTTGGCGCATAAGCGCTAGAATCCTGTCTATTATTGATGGCAAACCGCCTGTGCTCTGCGCAGGCGGTTTTCTTTTCTGTCTTTCCGGCAGAAAAAAGCCGCAGCCAGATCAGGATGCTCTGCTTATGACGATGTCGGCCCGCCTCACCCTGATGCTCTTTGCAGCGCTGCTCAGCGCTTGCGCCAGCCGCACGCCACCGCCGCAGCCCGCGCCAGTGGTTCGAGCGCCGATTATTTTTGGCCCTGCCCAAGCATTCTCCCCTGAAGCGGAAGACGTGTTGTTTCGCGCCCTCGGCCTGGTGGGCACGCCCTATCGCTGGGGCGGCAATACGCCAGATTCCGGATTCGATTGCAGTGGCCTGATCGGTTACGTCTACCGTGACGTCACCGGCATTTCCCTGCCGCGCACCACCCGCGAAATGATCAGCATGCAAGCGGCCAATGTCGGCAAGGAAGGCCTGCAAACCGGTGACCTGATTTTCTTCGCCACCAATGGCGGCTCCCAGGTCAGCCATGCCGGTATCTACGTCGGTGAAGGCCGCTTTGTTCACGCGCCTGCCACCGGCGGCACGGTGAAGCTCGACAGCCTTTCCAAAGCCTATTGGCAGAAAGCCTACCTGAGCGCCAAACGCGTCTTGCAACCAGAGCATCTGGCGCGTAATCAGTAGGTTTTTACGCGGAGGTTGTGATGACCAATCGCACGCTCAATCTCGACGATTCCCTGTATCAATACCTGCTCGACGTTTCCCTCAGGGAAACGTCGCTGCTCAAGCGCTTGCGCGATGAAACCCAGACGCTGCCCATGGCCCGCTGGCAAGTGGCGCCTGAGCAGGGGCAGTTCCTCGCCTTGCTGGTCAAACTCACCGGCGCCACGCGTCTGCTGGAAATCGGCACCTTCACCGGTTATAGCGCCTTGTGCATGGCGGCGGCGTTGCCGGAGGACGGCTCGTTGATCTGTTGCGATATCCCCGGCGACTACAACGCCATCGCGTGGCGTTACTGGCAGGAAGCGGGGCTCGCCGAACGTATCGATTTGCGTCTGGCGCCGGCGCTGGAAACCCTCGCTCAGCTGGAACAACCGGGCGTGTTTGATCTGATCTTTATCGATGCTGACAAGGCTAACTACCCGAGTTATCTGGAGCACGCCCTGCGTTTGCTGCGGGTGGGTGGTCTGGCGATATTCGACAACACGTTGTGGAGCGGACGGGTGCTGGAGAGCAATCCCGAGAGCGTCGACACGCGGGCGATTCAGAAGCTCAATCGAGCGTTGAAGGATGATGCGAGAGTGGATTTATCGTTGCTGCCGATTGGCGATGGATTAACGCTTTGCCGCAAACGCTGACGCTTATAAATGTGGGAGCGGGCTTGCTCGCGAAAGCGATGTGTCAGTCGACATTATTGTTGAATGACACACCCTCTTCGCGAGCAAGCCCGCTCCCACATTGGGTTTGGTGTTGGCAGGAAGAGTTTTATTTAGCCGCCGAAACCCGCCAAACCTTGTTCCCCACATCATCCGCCACCAGCAAGCCTCCCTGCTGATCGATCACCACACCCACCGGCCGACCCAAAGCGTTTTCATCTTTATCCAGGAACCCGGTCAGCACATCGACGGGCTGCCCGGTCGGCTTGCCTGCGGTGAACGGCACGAAAATCACTTTATAGCCGCTGTGCGGTTTGCGGTTCCATGAGCCGTGCTGGCCGACGAAGGCGCCGTTGGTGAACGGTGCCGGCAGTTTACTGCCTTCGGCAAAGGTGAAGCCCAGCGAAGCGGTGTGCGGGCCGACGGCGTAATCCGGGGCGATGGCCTTGGCGACCATTTCCGGATTTTGCGGCTCGACGCGCACATCGACGTGCTGCCCGTAATAGCTGAACGGCCAGCCGTAGAACGCGCCGTCTTTGACTGAGGTGATGTAGTCCGGCACCAGGTCGCTGCCGATCTCATCCCGCTCGTTGACCGAGGTCCACAACGCGCCGCTGCTCGGTTCCCAGCCCATGCCGTTGGGGTTGCGCAAGCCCGAGGCGAAGATCCGGTGATTGCCGGTGGCTCGGTCCACTTCCCAGATCGCCGCGCGACCTTCTTCTTTATCCAGGCCGTTTTCGCCGACGTTGCTGTTGGAGCCCACCGTCACGTACAGCTTGCTGCCGTCCTTGCTGGCGATGACGTTTTTGGTCCAATGGTGATTCAGCGTGCCGCCCGGTAGATCGACAACTTTGGTGGCTGGCGCGGTGATGGAGGTTTCGCCGTCCTTGTACGGAAAACGGATCAACTTGTCGGAGTCGGCCACGTACAGATCGTTGCCGACCAGTGCCATGCCGAAGGGCGAGCTGAGATTTTCCAGGAACACCGTACGCGTTTCGGCCACACCGTCGTGGTCCTTGTCCCGCAGCAGTGTAATCCGGTTCGGGCTTGGAACACCGGCGCCGGCGCGGCCCATGACTTTCTTCATCACCCAGCCGCGAATGCCGGTGGAGTCGTCAGGCTTGGGCGGAGCATTGGTTTCCGCCACCAGCACATCACCGTTAGGCAGCACGTAGAGCCAGCGCGGGTGATCGAGGTTTTCAGCAAATGCCGCCACTTGGGTTCCCGCCGCCGGGGTCGGTTTGGCGCCAGCCGGCCAGCCGATCGCCGGGGCGATATTCACCGTCGGGATCAGGGTTTTGTTCGGTTCTGGCAGTTTGGGCGATGGACCGGTGCCGTCCGTGACTTGCAGGCTGGAGGTCTCGCCGCAGGCAACAAGCCCTCCGGCGAGTGCGATAACGAGAACGAGCTGGGGTTTGCGCATGCTGATCTTCCCTATGAATGCACTGATCTAATCTAGAGAAGCAAACAGCCGCGATGGTTCAACCGATCAGCCACGGGCCTCTTTGAACAGCACCGCAATGCCCGGGTGATACTGGCCGGATTCGTTGCGCAACTTGCGATAGGCGTAGGGAAAATACCAGGCCACGGCGCAGGAGTGTTCCTTCTGCAAGTCGTCGACCATGTCCTGGAGTTCTTCGGGGGTGGCACTTTGCTGGGCTTTTTGCGGAGCCACGAACAGGCAGCCGAGTTTCAGGTCGCTGGCGTAGCTGATCCGCTTGGCGTCGCCGGTGATATCGACCAAGGCTTGTGTCAGGTTCAGGCTGTTGACCTTGGGCCAGCGCTGGGTGGCCTGAAGGTAAGCGCGTGCTTCGCTGGCGGCGATCAACAGATCGGCGCGAGCATTGCGTTCGCCTTCTTCGGTCTGTTTGCGGGTCGGCGTCTGTTGCAGCGTGACCATTTCCGCCATCCAGGCCGCGGCCGAAAGCAGGCTGATATTGGCTTTTTCGTCGAACCAGTACGGTGCATCATTATCGCCGCGCACAGCGTTATAGCGGTCGATACAGTCAAACCAGCGTTCCAGCAGCGGGCGCAGGAATTCCAGCTTCGGATTGCTGATGATCATGCCTTGCATGTGGCTCACCCTTATTATTGTGTTGTGAGATTGTGGCTCTTTGATATCACTGCTCAGAGTGTGGCACAAGAATGACGTCGGATAATTGATCGACGGCAGAAATTCGCCCGGTGGCGTCCCGGCTTTAATTGACGCTCCACCCCCAACCCTCTAACCTTCGCGGCTTGTTTCAGGTGCTCTGTGGCCGTGGTCGACAGAGTGAAACAGGGAAGCCGGTGAGTGACGTTGTTCATTGATGAACAACCACGATCCCGGCGCTGCCCCCGCAACGGTAAATGAGTGAAAGCTGCGTCTTGAGCCACTGTGTCGACTGACATGGGAAGGCGCGCAGTCCGGTGCAAACCGCTCATGAGCCCGGAGACCGGCCTGATCCATCCAGCGGCATCACGGTGGGCGATGCCAGGCTTTTTGCCGTCTATTCTTGTGCCTGCCCGCCGTTATCCAGCCTCAACGGAGAGCTCCCCCATGACTGATACCCCCGATCGTGACGAACGCCACCTGGCGCGCATGCTGCGAAAAAAAGCCGTGATTGACGAGCGCATCGCCAATTCGCCGAACGAATGCGGCCTGCTGTTGGTGCTGACCGGCAATGGCAAAGGCAAAAGCAGCTCGGCCTTCGGCATGCTCGCCCGCTCCATGGGCCATGGCATGCAGTGCGGTGTGGTGCAGTTCATCAAGGGCCGTAACAGCACTGGCGAGGAACTGTTCTTCCGGCGCTTCCCGGAGCAAGTGCGTTTTCATGTGATGGGCGAGGGCTTCACCTGGGAAACCCAGGACCGTCAGCGCGACATCGCTGCCGCCGAAGCCGCTTGGGAAGTATCCCGTGAACTGCTGCGCGATCCGTCGATCGGCCTGGTGGTGCTGGATGAGCTGAACATCGCCCTCAAGCACGGTTACCTCGATCTCGATCAAGTGCTCAGCGATTTGCAGGCCCGTCCGCCGATGCAACATGTCGTCGTCACCGGTCGCGGCGCCAAGCCGGAAATGATCGAACTGGCCGACACCGTCACCGAAATGAACGTGATCAAGCACGCTTTCCAGGCTGGGATCAAAGCGCAAAAAGGCGTCGAGCTGTGAATACTATTTTATGAAAAGCATACGTCATTGCCCGGCGGTACTGATTGCCGCGCCGGCCTCCGGTCAGGGCAAGACCACCGTCACCGCCGCGCTGGCCCGGTTGCATCGCAATCAGGGGCGCAAGGTGCGCGTGTTCAAATGCGGCCCGGACTTCCTCGACCCGATGATCCTCGAGCGCGCCAGCGGTGCGCCGGTTTATCAATTGGACATGTGGATGGTCGGCGAGCAGGAAAGTCGTCGGCTGTTGTGGGAAGCCGCCGGTGAAGCCGATCTGATTCTGATCGAAGGCGTCATGGGCCTGTTCGACGGCACGCCGTCCAGCGCTGACCTGGCGCGGCACTTCGGTGTGCCGGTACTCGGTGTAATCGACGGCACCGCCATGGCCCAGACCTTTGGTGCGTTGGCATTGGGATTGGCGAAGTATCAGCCGGACCTGCCGTTTGCCGGCGTCCTCGCCAACCGCGTCGGCACTTTGCGTCACGCGCAATTGCTCGAAGGCAGCCTGACTGAAGGCTTGCGCTGGTACGGCGCACTGTCCCGGGAAACCGGGATCGAATTGCCGAGCCGTCACCTTGGCTTGGTGCAGGCCAGCGAGTTGAACGACCTCGATCTGCGCCTCGACGCCGCAGCCGATGCGTTGGCCAGCAGCTGCGAGGTAGCGTTGCCACCGGCCGTCGAATTCGCAGCTCCGGATGTGCTCGAAGCCGAGCCGTTGCTGGCGGGCGTGCGTATTGCCGTGGCGCGTGACGAAGCGTTCGCTTTCACCTACGGCGCCAGCCTCGATTTGCTGCGAGCGATGGGCGCCGAGTTGTCATTCTTCTCGCCGATTCGCGATACCGAATTGCCCGAAGCTGACAGCCTGTATCTGCCCGGTGGTTACCCCGAACTGCACCATGTGGCGCTGTCGCAAAACACCTCGATGCTGACCGCGATTCGCGCGCATCACGCCGCAGGTAAACCGTTGCTGGCGGAATGTGGCGGGATGCTTTATCTGCTCGATTCGTTGACTGACGTTGAAGGTACTCGCGCTGAACTGGTCGGGTTGCTGGCCGGGGATGCGGTGATGCAAAAGCGTCTGGCGGCATTGGCGTTGCAAGCGGTCGAGTTGCCGGAAGGCCTGTTGCGTGGGCACACCTATCACCATTCGTTGACCAGCACGGAGCTGGAGCCGATTGCTCGGGGCTTGAGCCCTAACGGCGGGCGCGGGGCGGAGGCGGTTTATCGTGAGGGGCGGATGACGGCCTCTTATGTGCATTTTTATTTTCCGTCGAATCCGTCGGCGATTGCCGCGCTGTTTGCGCCTGATCTTGAGGCCGCCTTCGCGAGCAGGCTCGCTCCCACATTAGAAGGTGGGATGCCTGAAGAAACGCAGTCCACTGTGGGAGCGAGCCTGCTCGCGAAGAGGCCATGACCGACAACGCCTTCTCCGAGGACGAACGCGCGGCCGTCTACCGAGCCATCGCCGAACGCCGCGACATGCGCCACTTCAGCGGCGGCACCGTCGAGCCCGAATTGCTGCGCCGTCTGCTAGAAGCCGCACACCAGGCCCCCAGCGTAGGCCTGATGCAGCCCTGGCGCTTCATCCGCATCAGCGATAAAGCCCTGCGCGGCCAGATCCAGCAACTGGTGGAAGAAGAACGCATCCGCACCGCCGAGGCCCTCGGCGAGCGCACCGACGAGTTCATGAAGCTCAAGGTCGAAGGCATCAACGATTGCGCCGAAGTACTGGTCGCCGCGCTGATGGATGATCGCGAACGCCACATCTTCGGTCGTCGCACCTTGCCGGAAATGGACATGGCGTCGCTGTCTTGCGCAATCCAGAACCTGTGGCTGGCGTCTCGCGCTGAAGGCTTGGGAATGGGCTGGGTCTCGCTGTTCGAACCGCAAGCCCTGGCGGACCTGTTGGGTTTGCCCGTCGGTGCCAAGCCGTTGGCAATCCTTTGCCTCGGCCCGGTCAAGGAATTCTATCCGGCGCCGATGCTGGTACTCGAAGGCTGGGCGCAGGCGCGTCCGCTCAGTGAAATGTTGTATGAAAATTTTTGGGGAGTGAGTCAATGAGTGTGGCGTTGTTGAGTGTCGCCGCGGTTGCGCTGGATGCGCTGCTGGGTGAACCCAAACGCTGGCATCCGCTGGTGGCGTTCGGTGGTTTTGCCGATCGCATCGAGCAACGATTCAATTCCGGTGGCCGTGGCTGGCGCAGTCATGGCGTCACCGCGTGGGTGATCGCGGTGATTCCACTGACCTTGCTGGCCACGGCGCTTTCATGGGCGCCTTATGTCGGCTGGCTGGTCGAGATTCTGGCGCTGTATTGCGCCCTCGGCATGCGCAGCCTTGGCGAGCACGTCGAGCCGGTGGCCAAGGCCCTGCGCAGCGATGATCTGGATGAGGCGCGCAAACGCGTGGGTTATCTGGTGAGCCGCCAGACCAGCGAACTGGATAAAACCGAAGTCGCCCGTGCCGCCACCGAATCGGTACTGGAAAACGGCAGCGACGCGGTATTCGCTGCACTGTTCTGGTTTGCCGTGGCCGGTGCGCCGGGCGTGGTCCTCTATCGACTGAGCAACACCCTCGACGCCATGTGGGGTTATCGCAACGAACGCTTCGAACGGTTCGGCTGGGCGGCGGCGAAAATCGACGACGTCCTCAACTACATTCCTGCACGCCTGGTGGCGTTGACCTACGCGCTGCTAGGCAAAACCCGACTCGCATTGAAATGCTGGCGCACTCAAGGCCCGACCTGGGACAGCCCGAACGCCGGGCCGGTGATGGCGGCCGGTGCCGGCGCGCTGGGCGTCGAGTTGGGCGGGGCGGCGATTTATCACGGTGAATTGCATCAGCGTCCGCAACTCGGCGAAGGCCCGGCGGCGGATGCCGACTCCATCGACCGTGGCTGGCAATTGGTCCAGCGCGGCGTATGGTTATGGCTGCTGATTCTCTGCGTGGGAGCTGAATTCTATGCTTGAGCACGGTGGCCGGCTGCGTAAGGCGGCGCTCAGTTATGGCATCGCCGAAGCCGATTGGCTCGACCTGTCCAGCGGCCTGGCGCCATGGCCGTTTCCGATCCCGGAGATTCCGTTGCGGGCCTGGGCACGTTTGCCGGAAACCGACGACGGTCTGGAGCAGGCCGCTTGCGATTATTACGGCGCGGCCCAAGTACTGCCGGTGGCCGGTTCGCAGATGGCGATCCAGTTGCTGCCGCGTTTGCGTCGGTCCGGCAAGGTCGGCGTGCTCTCGCCGTGTTATGCCGAACACGCGGAAGCGTGGCGGCGTAACGGCTATATCGTGCGCGAAGTGCTGGAGCAGGAAGTCGACTTCTTTCTCGACAGCCTCGACGTGCTGGTGGTGGTCAACCCGAACAATCCCACGGGCCTGAGCCTGAGTCCGAGTCGCCTGCTCGATTGGCACTCGCGACTGGCCCAGCGCGGCGGCTGGCTGGTGGTCGACGAAGCGTTCATGGACAACACGCCGCAACTGAGCGTGGCGCCGTTTGCCAATCAGGTCGGCTTGATCGTGCTGCGCTCGTTCGGCAAGTTTTTCGGTCTTGCCGGCGTGCGTTTGGGCTTCGTCCTGGCCGAGCGCAAGTTGCTCAGATTGCTCGCCGAGCAAGTCGGGCCTTGGGCGGTCAGTGGTCCGACCCGCGTACTCGGCCAAGCCTGTTTGCAGGACACCGCAGGCCACTCTAGGCAACGATTGCGCAGTGAGGAGGCCAGCCAACGTTTGGCCGCGCTGCTGGAACGCTACGATCTCAAACCCCAGGGCGGTTGCGCCTTGTTTCAATGGTTGATCACCGAGCGCGCCGAAGAACTGCATGAGTTCATGGCCCGGCGCGGCATCCTGCTGCGGTTGTTCACCCACAACAGCAGCCTGCGTTTCGGCTTGCCCGCCGATACCGCCGAAGAGGCCCGCCTCGAACAAGCCCTGCAAGCCTTCGCCAAGGAAATCCAATGACTACGTTGATGGTGCAGGGCACCACGTCCGACGCCGGTAAAAGCACCTTGGTGACGGCGTTGTGTCGTTGGGTCACGCGCCATGGCGTCAGCGTGGTGCCTTTCAAGCCGCAGAACATGGCGTTGAACAGCGCCGTGACCGCCGACGGTGGCGAGATCGGTCGCGCCCAAGCGGTGCAGGCCCAGGCTGCGAATCTGGAGCCGCACACCGACATGAACCCGGTGCTGCTCAAGCCCAACAGTGACACCGGCGCCCAAGTGATCATTCATGGTCGCGCCGTCACTACGATGAACGCGGTCGCGTATCACGACTACAAAGCCATCGCCATGCAAGCGGTGCTGGCCTCCCACGAACGGCTGAGCGCAGCGTATCCGGTGGTGATGGTCGAAGGCGCGGGCTCGCCGGCGGAGATCAATCTGCGTGCTGGCGACATCGCCAACATGGGCTTTGCCGAGGCGGTGGATTGCCCGGTGGTGCTGATCGCCGACATCAATCGCGGCGGGGTTTTTGCCCATCTGGTCGGCACGCTGGAGCTGCTGTCGACCAGCGAACAGGCGCGGGTCAAAGGCTTCATCATCAACCGTTTTCGCGGTGACATAGCGTTGCTGCAACCGGGCCTCGACTGGCTGGAACAGCGCACCGGCAAACCGGTGATCGGCGTCCTGCCGTATGTGATGGACCTGCACCTGGAAGCCGAGGATGGCATCGATCAGCGCCAGACCGACAAGGCCGATCAAGTGCTCAACGTCGTGGTGCCGGTACTGCCGCGCATCAGTAACCACACCGATTTCGATCCGCTGCGCCTGCACCCGCAAGTCGACTTGCAATTCATCGGCCCCGGCCAGGCGATTCCGTCTGCCGACCTGATCATTCTTCCCGGCTCGAAAAGCGTGCGCCACGATCTCGCGTACCTGCGGGCGAATGGCTGGGACACGGCGATCTCCCGGCACCTGCGCTACGGCGGCAAAGTGCTGGGGATTTGCGGTGGTCTGCAAATGCTGGGTGAACAGGTTCACGATCCGCTGGGCCTTGAAGGCGCGCCGGGTTCCAGCGCCGGATTGGGTTTGCTGGCGTTCGAAACGTTGCTTGAAGAAGAGAAGCAATTGCGCAATGTGCGTGGGCGACTGGCGTTGGAAAACGCCGAGGTCAGTGGCTATGAAATCCATGCTGGTGTAACCACTGGGCCGGCGCTGGAAAACGCTGCGGTGCAGTTGGACGATGGTCGCTGCGATGGCGCGCAAAGCCTCGATGGGCAGATTTTTGGCACCTATTTGCATGGGTTGTTTGAATCACCAGCGGCGAGCAGTGCGTTGTTGCGCTGGGCGGGTTTGCAGAACGTGCAGACGGTGGATTACCACGCCTTGCGCGAGCGGGATATCGAGCGGTTGGCGGATTTGGTGGAGAAGCATTTGGATACCGCGCTGCTGCGTGAGCTCTGTGGGTTTTGAGGTGGGTTTGAGGGCGCCTTCGCGGGCAAGCCTCGCTCCTACAGGGTTAGCGTCGTGCCATCCAATTGCGAACACCGCGTTACCTGTAGGAGCGAGGCTTGCCCGCGAAGAGGCCCGTCACCCCACCGCACACGTTAAGGAATAAACCATGCTCCAACTCATCCTCGGCGGCGCCCGCTCCGGCAAAAGTCGCCTGGCGGAAAAACTCGCGGCAGGCAGTCAACTCCAGGTCACCTACATCGCCACCAGCCAACCCCTGGACGGCGAGATGAACGAACGGGTCGCCCATCACCGCGCCCGTCGCCCCGCCGAATGGGCGCTGATCGAAGAACCGCTGGAACTGGCCCGCGTCCTGCGCGAAAACGCCAGCTCCGAGCGTTGCCTGCTGGTGGATTGCCTGACCTTGTGGCTGACCAATCTGCTGATGCTCGACAACCTCGAGCGCCTGACCGCCGAGCGCGACGCCTTGCTGGATTGCCTGGCTTCGCTGCCGGGTGAAATCATTTTTGTCAGCAACGAGACCGGAATGGGTGTCGTGCCGCTGGGCGAATTGACTCGCCGCTATGTCGATGAAGCCGGTTGGCTGCATCAAGCCCTGGCTGAGCGCTGTCAGCGTGTTGTCCTGACCGTCGCCGGCCTGCCCCTGACTCTGAAAGGTACTGCGTTATGACTCAAACCTGGTGGCTGAACCCGTGCAAACCGATCGATGCGGCCGTCGTCGAACAGGCCGAAGCCCGGCAGCAGCAGCTGACCAAACCCGCCGGTTCCCTCGGCCGGCTGGAAGCGGTAGCGGTGCAATTGGCCGGGTTGCAGGGACAGGTCAAACCGAGTCTCGATCAACTCTGGATCGCGATCTTCGCGGGTGACCATGGCGTGGTCGCTGAAGGCGTATCGGCGTTTCCCCAGGAAGTCACCGGGCAGATGTTGCACAACTTTGTCACCGGCGGCGCGGCGATCAGCGTGTTGGCGCGGCAATTGGGTGCTTCCCTGGAAGTGGTCGATCTCGGCACCGTCACGCCGTCGCTGAACCTGCCCGGCGTGCGTCACCTGAATGTCGGCCCCGGCACCGCGAACTTTGTGAATGGCCCGGCGATGACCGTGGCCCAAGGTGAACTGGCGTTGCAGGCCGGTCGCGACAGCGTATTGCGCGCCGTTGCGGCGGGCGCGCAGTTGTTCATCGGTGGCGAAATGGGCATCGGCAACACCACGGCGGCCAGTGCGTTGGCCTGCGCCTTGCTGGATTGCCCGGTGGTGCATCTGACCGGGCCGGGCACGGGTTTGAACGCGGCGGGTGTCAGCCATAAAGCGCAAGTGATCGAGCGCGCGCTCGTGCTGCACAGCGCCCAGCGTGGCGATGCGTTGCACACCCTGTTCAACCTCGGCGGTTTTGAAATCGCGGCGTTGGTCGGTGCCTATCTCGCCTGCGCCCAGGAAGGCGTTGCGGTGCTGGTGGACGGCTTTATTTGCAGCGTCGCCGCGTTGGTCGCGGTGCGTTTGAACCCCGAGTGCCGTGAGTGGTTGCTGTTCGGCCATCGCGGCGCCGAGCCGGGTCATCGTCATGTGCTGGAAACCCTGAACGCCGAGCCTTTGCTCGATCTCGGTCTGCGCCTGGGCGAGGGCAGCGGTGCGGCGTTGGCGGTGCCGTTGTTGCGTCTGGCTTGCGATCTTCATGGGCAGATGGCGACCTTCGCTGAAGCTGCGGTGGCGGATCGTCCGGCATGACTTTGCGCCTGGATTTGCTGCGCCACGGCGAAACCGAACTCGGCGGCGGCTTACGCGGCAGCCTCGACGATGCACTGACTGAAAAGGGCTGGGCGCAACTGCGTGCGGCGGTGATCGGGCAGGGGCCTTGGGATCGTCTGGTCAGCTCGCCGTTGCAGCGCTGTGCGCGATTTGCCGAAGAACTCGGCGGGCAGCTCGGTTTGCCGGTGCAACTGGAAAAAGACCTGCAAGAACTGCATTTCGGCGCCTGGGAAGGACAGAGCACGGCGGCGCTGATGGAAACCAGTGCCGAGGCGTTAGGATTGTTCTGGACCGATCCGTATTCGTTTACGCCGCCCGAG
Source organism: Pseudomonas nunensis (assembly GCF_024296925.1). Taxonomy (NCBI): domain Bacteria; kingdom Pseudomonadati; phylum Pseudomonadota; class Gammaproteobacteria; order Pseudomonadales; family Pseudomonadaceae; genus Pseudomonas; species Pseudomonas nunensis. Next base: position 4,290,308 of record NZ_CP101125.1, on the reverse strand, counting down.
GGCGAGCCGGTGGCAGACTTTTCCGCGCGGGTGCTGGCGGCGGTCGAACGGCTGCACGGGACTTATGCAGGCGAGCGGGTGTTGCTGATCACCCACGGCGGGGTCATGAAGTTGCTGCTGGCCCAGGCCCGTGGCTTGCCCCGTGAGCAATTGCTCAACGTTGAAGTCGCCCATGCGTCGTTGCATTCACTGTCGGTCGGCGCCGGCCCGTTGTTACGGGAAGCGTCCTGATCATGTTGCCGTTCTGGATCGCCCTGCAATTCTTGAGCAGTCTGCCGATTCGTCTGCCGGGCATGCCGGCGCCTCAGGAATTGGGGCGCTCGCTGCTGTTTTATCCGCTGGTGGGGCTGCTGTTCGGCGGTCTGCTGTGGGGGCTGAACGGACTGTTATCGGGCGCGCCATTGATGCTGCACGCCGCGCTGCTGCTGACGGTTTGGGTGCTGCTCAGCGGCGCACTGCATCTGGACGGACTCGCCGACAGCGCCGATGCCTGGCTTGGCGGGTTTGGCGACCGTGAACGCACCCTGACCATCATGAAAGACCCGCGCAGCGGACCGATTGCGGTGGTCACGCTGGTGTTGGTGTTGCTGCTGAAGTTCGCCGCGTTGCTGGCGTTGATCGAGCAGGGGCACGGCGTTGTCTTGATCATCGTGCCGTTGATCGGACGTGCGGCGTTGTTGGGATTGTTCCTCACCACGCGGTATGTGCGGGCCGGTGGGTTGGGGCAGGCGTTGGCGGATCATCTGCCGCGCAAGGCTGGATGGCAGGTGCTGATACTCAGTGCGCTAGCCTGTGTGTTGATCGCGGGTGTTTTCAAAGGTCTGGTTGCGCTCGTGCTGGCGGCGGTGGGGTTTGTCTGGTTGCGCCAGGTGATGGTGCGGCGGTTGGGCGGGACCACGGGCGATACGGCGGGGGCGTTGCTGGAGTTGCTGGAGATGGCGGTGCTCGTAGGGCTGGCGCTGCTCTGATGGATATTGGTTGGATGTGCTGGCCCTTTCGCGAGCAGGCTCGCTCCCACATGGTAATGCGGCCACCTGTGGGAGCGAGCCTGCTCGCGAAGGCGTCCTGCCGGCTTAAACAATTTTTGAACCTTGCTTTCATTTAACCGCGGGTATATACACGCACCATGCTCGATTCCCAATGTTTATGTATCAACCTGCGTCGCGCCGCCCGTGGCGTCAGCAGGCATTACGACGGCGCTCTTGATGGCTTCGGGATCAACGTTGCCCAGTATTCTTTGCTGTGCAATTTGCAGCGTCTGGATCAACCGAGTATTTCCACCCTGGCCGAAGCCATGGGCCTGGACCGCAGCACGTTGGGGCGCAATTTGCGCGTGCTGGAAGGCGAAGGGCTGGTGATGCTGGTCGAGGGCGAGGACATGCGTAACCGCATCGTCAAACTCACCGACGCCGGCGCAGAACGTCTGGCAGCCGCCTTGCCGGCCTGGGAAGCGGCGCAGCAGCGGTTGATTGACCGTCTGGGCGCCGAAAAACGTGAAACCTTACTGAGATTGCTGGACGAACTGGCTTGACGCCGGTTAGTCCGACCTTAAGCGGGTATATACCCGCTACCGGAGAATAAGAATGACATCGATGTGGCGTACGTGCGGTTGGGTTTTGGTGGGGAGTGCGCTGATTCTGGCGTTGTCATTGGGCGTGCGACACGGCTTCGGTCTGTTCCTGGCGCCGATGAGTGCCGAGTTCGGCTGGGGCCGTGAGACGTTTGCGTTTGCCATCGCCCTGCAAAACCTGATCTGGGGCCTGGCGCAGCCGTTCACCGGCGCTTTGGCTGATCGCTTCGGTGCGGCAAAAGTGGTGCTGGTCGGCGGCGTGTTATATGCGGTGGGCCTGATCTGCATGGGCTTTGCCGACTCGGGAATGACCTTGTCCCTGAGCGCCGGCCTGTTGATCGGCATCGGCCTGTCGGGCACGTCGTTCTCGGTGATCCTCGGCGTCGTCGGCCGTGCGGTGCCGCCAGAAAAACGCAGCATGGGCATGGGCATTGCCAGCGCCGCCGGTTCGTTCGGCCAGTTCGCCATGTTGCCCGGCACGCTAGGGCTGATCGGCTGGCTCGGCTGGTCCGCCGCGTTGCTGGTGCTGGGCCTGCTGGTGGCGCTGATCGTGCCGCTGGTGAGCATGCTCAAGGACAAGCCACTGCCGACCCTCGGCCATGAGCAAACCTTGTCCGAAGCGCTGCGCGAAGCCTGTTCCCACTCTGGTTTCTGGCTGCTGGCGTTCGGCTTTTTTGTTTGCGGTTTCCAAGTGGTGTTTATCGGTGTGCACTTGCCGGCCTATCTGGTGGATCAACATTTGCCGGCGTCGGTTGGCACCACGGTGCTGGCGCTGATCGGGCTGTTCAATATCTTCGGCACCTACACCGCAGGCTGGCTCGGCGGGCGGATGTCGAAGCCGCGTTTGCTGACCGGTTTGTACCTGTTGCGAGCGGTGGTGATCGGCCTGTTCCTGTGGGCGCCGGTCACCACGACCACGGCGTATCTGTTCGGCATGGCGATGGGGTTTTTGTGGTTGTCCACGGTGCCATTGACCAACGGCACCGTAGCGACCTTGTTCGGTGTACGAAACCTGTCCATGCTCGGTGGGATAGTTTTCCTGTTTCACCAGCTCGGTTCTTTCCTCGGCGGCTGGTTGGGCGGTGTGGTGTATGACCGGACTGGGAGCTACGACTTGATCTGGCAAGTGGCGATTCTTTTGAGCCTGTTGGCAGCAGCCTTGAACTGGCCGGTGCGCGAGCGCCCGGTGGCGCGCCTGCAAACCCAAATGAGTGCGATATGAACAGTCTTTGGCCGCGAATCGTTGCAGTCGCTGGCGGCGCGCTGCTGCTGGCCCTGGCGTGGTGGGGCTGGCATCAGGGCGGGCTGGCGCTGATGCAGTTGGGCATGGGTGCTTGCTAGCCATATGGGAGGGCGAGTAACTTCGTTTTCTGACGACTTTTCAAGGATCCACCGACATGCTGAAACGCTGGCTTGCAGTCCCCGCGTTACTGATGGCGTTTACCGGATTGGCCCAGGCGGCCGACTGTCCCGAGCTGTTGCAGGGCTCGTTGCCCAAGTTGCGGGCCAAGGAATCCATCGATCTGTGCCAGCGCTTCGCCGGCAAGCCGCTGGTGGTGGTCAATACCGCCAGCTTCTGTGGTTTCGCTCCGCAATTCAAAGGCCTTGAGGCGCTGTATCAGCGCTACAAGGACCAAGGGCTGGAGGTGATCGGCGTTCCGTCGAATGACTTCAAGCAGGAATCGAAGGATGGCGAGGAGACCGCCAAGGTCTGCTACGTGAACTACGGCGTGACGTTTACCATGACCGAGCCGCAGAAAGTCCGTGGTGATGATGCGACCCATCTGTTCAAGGTCCTCGCCGAGCAAAGCAGTGCGCCGAAGTGGAATTTCTACAAATATGTGGTCGATCGCCAAGGCAAGGTGATCGCCAATTTCTCCAGCCTGACCAAGCCCGACAACCCTGAATTCATCGAGGCTGTAGAGAAAGCCCTGGCCTCGAAACCCTGATCGACACCCACTAAAAAGCCCCGCCTCTGTACAAGAGAGCGGGGCTTTTTTGATTCAGGCAGCGAGCGGTTCAGCCTCGCTGTGAGTCATCAGAAGCGGTAGGTTGCGCCAACACCGAAACCGTTCGCCGAGTTTTCATACTTGGCGTTGTAGCTCTGGCCACGGTCGTTGGTGTTGTTGACGGTCACCGCCTCTTCGCGCAGGTACGAATACGCGACGTCGATGGTCAGGTCTTCGGTCGGGCTCCAGCCGGCGCCCAGGCTGAAAATCTTGCGATCGCCAGTCGGGATGCGTGGGGAGCGGTCGACGTTGTTGGTCGGCGCCTGGTCAAAGGACAGACCGGTACGCAGGACCCATTGCTTGTTCAGCTGGTAGGACGCGCCGATGGCGTGAGCCCAAGTGTCGTGCCAGTTCTGTTCTTCGGTGATGGAGCCGAATTGACCGTTCAGAATGGTCGGAACACCTTTGTTTTCCACGGTGATTTCTTTCAGGCGGCTCCAGCGAGTCCAGGTGCTGCCTGCGTACAGGGTCCACTTGTCATCAAGCTGGTGAGTGACCGAGAAATCCACCGATTCAGGCGTGGTCAGGTCCAGCGAAGCGTCGTACTTCTGGCTCGGGTTCTGGCCCAGCAGGCCCAGTACGCCGTAGTTGACCTTGGTGTTGCCTTCGAGCTTGTACTTCACTTTCGAGTGGTAGGTCAGGCCGGCACGGGTGCTGTCGGTCAACTGAGCCAGGATCCCGATGTTGTAACCCAGCGCGGTATCGTCGCCCTTGATTTTGACTTCGCCATCCGGAGCGGCCTGGGTAGCCGAGATGTTCGACTCCAGCTTGCCGTCGATACGGTTGATGGTCGGGCCGAAACCGATCGACACCTTGTCGTTGAAGGCGTAGCTCACGGTTGGTTGCAGGGTCACGACTTTCACGTCGCTGGTGCTGCCGAAGTAACGGCCGGCGAAGCCGTGCTCGTAGTCGGTCACCAGGCCGAACGGTGCGTATACGCCTACACCGACTGCCCATTGATCATCGATAGGCTTGACGTAGTAGCCCATCGGCACGGCGATGAACGGCACCATGTCGCCGTGGTTGCTGCCGCTGTTCGGGCTGGAACTGGCGTTGCTGATATCGGTGTGTGCGTCGAGCATTGCAGCGCCGCCGGTGACTTGTTCGCGCTTGATGCGGGACATGCCGGCAGGGTTGCCAAAAATGGTGCTTGCGTCATCGGCAGAGGAAGATCGCCCAGCAAAACCTGTACCCATCCCGCTAATACTTTGTTCGTTGATGGCGAAGCCACTTGCGAAGAGCTGGGTGGATGCCAAGGTAACGGCGAGGCTAAGGGTGGTTTTGAGCATGACTTTTTTCATTATTAGAACTCCTGGTGATCACCGGGGCGAAAATTACCAACATTTTCGTTCCAGCGCTATAGCCTGTATGGGTTGAGTTAGAGCGGTTTTGTAGGACAATCAGACCAGATTCGCGTCCTGTTGCGAGATCTTGTGAAACGGGGAGGTCAGCAAGCGACTTGATTCATCGATGAAACACAAGTTTGCCAGGCGCAGGTGAAGTCGCGCAGGCGTCCCTGAGGCTGGAAGGTCTGGCGCCAGATTCGGGCCATGCCCAGCAAATCATCGGGATCGGGGAGGGGAGTGTTTTGTTCTTCTACCAACAGCCAGGCGATGGCGGTGGCGTAACGCAGGTTAACGGTCAATTCCAGGTGCGGACTGCTTAAAAAGGCATGCTGGCTGGCGAGGCCACGCACCAGGCTCGCTCGCTCAGGGTCGAGGGCCAGGTAGTGATCCCACAATGCCCGGTGACGGGGCTCGGCAATTCGATACAGGCCATGTCCACGGCGGTCATGCAGGGCGGAGCCAAGGGCTGACTGGCTGGCGGCGATGCCCAGCAACAGGGATTCGGCAGTTGCGCTATGGCGCCCGAGGTATATCAAGGTCGGGCGGATCACATAACGGCACAGTTCGCTGGCAGCGATACCCATAAAGCCCTCGAAACATGAAATGAGCGGCGATACCTGAAGGGGCTTGGCAGCAGTGAATCGAATCAGGCTCGCCGGAAGCGGATCAAGCCGCTTGAGTTGAAGTGTAGTGTCATATTCGCGCCGTAAAGGACTGTTTTTAAAATATTTCCGGCAGCCAGTTATAACCGTTATATCGGTTAGTGCTTAAGCATTGAGCGGAGAATGAGAAATATCAGGCAATAAAAAGCCCTGCTTTTTGAGCAGGGCTTTTGAGGTTTTCAGTCTTTCTGGCGTCTCAGGCAACCAGTGCCTGGCGAGTACGATCGATCACGGCCTGCAGCGGTTCAGCGCTGGAGTATTGATCGGGGTACAGGCGTTCGCTGTGACGGGCGATGCCGTGTTCGTTGACCAGAGTGAAGCTGAAGCAGCCTTTGCGAGCGGCCATGATCAGGCAGTTCATTGGGGCAAAAGCGTTAGTTAGGGTGCGAATGGCATCCTGAGTGTGGATTTGAGTAGACATTATTAGGTGTTCCTACAAGCGACACGGATAAGAACCGTGCAAAATTAAAACGTTCCAGTGACGACGACCACCATTGGTCGAACGAAGAACCCGACTGGAACAAAGCAGCCAGTTTGAAGCGCTGATAATTGGCGCGCTTGGGCTGGCAGGTAGGTACTTAGGAGGGCAGGCAACACATCAAGGGCAAAGGTTCGGGGCCCGGGGTGAAGATCCTGATCAATTTGCAGGCTGGTTCGGTCAGAGTAAGTGAGCTTCGCAACACCCTTTGCATTCATTTCAAAGGCAGTGTTGACACAAGGTTTACCTGGAAACCATCGAGGTGGTCGATCCCGCTTTGTCGGTGGAGGCTTCTCAAGGGAAGGCTGACCGGGGGGATTTGTTCGACCAGAATTGACTTTCAGCTTGGTACTAACGCCGCGGATACTAACGGATTGAATTTGAGAAAGGAAGTGTGTTAGCAAAAAAAGATTGCTCAAGCCTCTGCCAGGGCCCTGTAGCAGCTGGCGAAGCCTGCGTTCCGGTTGTGAAGCAGCCGCCAGACCTAAGCATGCGGTCTCTTTTTGATGCATCGCGTCCTCTTGAATTACGACTGCTTAGCAGCCGAACGCGGCCTCGCGCTGCTCGGCAGTTGCTACAGGAGCCCTGCGCCAGTCAGGCTTATCCCCAGGCCTTGACTGCAAAACGCGCCGAAAAAGCGCATTGATATAACCGTCGCAAAGGTACTTGTGCACATAAGTTGCGCAGCTTGTCACGCCACTGTCACCTTCGCTTCAATCGCAGTGGGTGCCTGTAATGAAAATTTAAGTCAATGAAAAACATCGCTTTTTTTTACTGGTGAAAAAATCGTCAGTTTGACTGCGAGCCCCATTCCACAGGGCTTTGCGAGAGTTCAAGGGCGGTTGTCCACTGAGTTATCCACAGCTTCTGTGGATTGTCCCAAGCGCTTGCTCTAGGACGGGCGTGCCGGGTTTTTTTCGACTTTACCTGTAAGAAAAAAAGAGTAGAGTGGCGCGCCTTCCGATCTGCCCTACAGTGCTTTATGAAGTTTCGCTCAGTATCAACCGCTGTTACCGCAACGCCCCCGACTGTTACCCCACCCAAGCGCTTTTCCATGCGTGTGGCCGAGTGGCTACTGGACAGTCCGCGCCTGGGCGATAACCACAACGTCAAACACTTTGCCGGACGTTTGCTCAAGCAACCGGCCCGCGAAGGCGTGGTGGCCGCGCAAAGTCGTCTGGGCCAGTTGATGTGCCGCGAATGTGGCAACGCCCGGGATCGGCGCATCGGCCACGAGTTGCTGCGCCAAGCCGCCCGCGCCGGTGACCGCCGCGCCCAGCAGGAACTGGGGCTGATCGAAGACTGAGCTGTCCAAGACCTGACGCCTTGGTTAACCTTCAGGCTTTATCTCATCGGCAGGAGTCGCTATGGCTATGGACTTGACCAGCATATTGCTCGGTCTGGCGGGCGCAGCAGTGCCATTGTTGGCGCTGGCCTGGCACATCCAGCGCCGCGCGAGTGCAGGGCAGGCCGGCATGGCGCTGCTGGAAGAGCGACTGGCCATGGCCCAACTGGCCCAGGACGGCCTGAATGCCCAGCTCGATGCGTGCCGCGACGAAATCGGTGACCTGAGCCAGGCCAACTCCACCAAGCAAGCTGAGCTGGCCGCGCTGCGCCGTGAAGTCGAACTGCTGCAAATCGAACGCGATGACGCTCGCGACGCGGCCCACGCCTGGAACATCGAACGCGCCGGCAAAGAGGCTGAGTTGCGTCGCCTGGACGCGCAGAGCGCTTCCCTCAACGCCGAGCTGCGCGAACAGCAGGAAAGCCATCAGCAGCGTCTCAACGACCTTCAGGGCTCCCGGGATGAATTGCGGGCACAGTTCGCCGAGTTGGCGGGCAAGATCTTCGATGAGCGCGAGCAGCGTTTCGCCGAAACCAGCCAGCAGCGCCTCGGACAGTTGCTTGATCCGCTGAAGGAGCGCATCCAGTCCTTCGAAAAACGCGTTGAAGAAAGCTATCAGGCCGAAGCCCGTGAACGCTTTTCCCTGGCCAAGGAACTGGAGCGCCTGCAACAGCTCAACCTGCGTCTGAGCGACGAAGCCACCAACCTGACCCGTGCCTTGAAAGGCCAGAAAACCCAGGGCAACTGGGGCGAGCTGATTCTCGAACGCGTGCTCGAACACGCCGGCCTGGAGAAGGGCCGCGAGTACCAGACTCAAGTCACCCTCAAAGGTCCGGACGGCGAGCGTTTCCAGCCGGACGTGATCATTTATCTGCCCGGCGACAAGCAAGTGGTGGTCGACTCCAAGGTCAGCCTCACGGCGTATCAGCAATACGTCGCCGCCGATGACGATGCCATCGGCCAGATTGCGATCAAGCAGCACGTGCTGTCCCTGCGCAATCACGTCAAAGGCTTGTCCGGCAAGGATTACAAGCGACTCGACGGTCTGCACAGCCTGGATTTCGTTTTGTTGTTTGTGCCGATCGAAGCGGCATTTTCCGCAGCGTTGCAGGCTGAGCCGACGCTGTTCCAAGAGGCCTTTGATCGCAACATCGTGATCGTCAGCCCGACCACGTTGCTCGCGACGTTGCGGGTTATCGACAGCCTGTGGAAACAGGAACGCCAGACCCAGAACGCCCGGGAAATCGCCGAGCGGGCCGGGTGGCTGTACGACAAGTTCGTGTTGTTCATCCAGGACCTGGACGAAGTCGGCAATCGCTTGCAGCAACTGGATAAAGCCTACAGCTCGGCGCGCAACAAACTGACAGAAGGGCGCGGCAACCTGGTCAGCCGCAGCGAGCAACTGAAGCTGCTCGGTGCCCGGGCAAGCAAGAGCCTGCCGGCGGATTTGCTCGAACGGGCGATGACCGATGTGGATGGGTTGGCGGAGTTGCCTGAGTAAGTCAAAAGCTTCGCGAGCAAGCCCGCTCCCACAGGGGATCTTCAGTGCCACATAGATCCAATGTGGGAGCGGGCTTGCTCGCGAAGGCGTCAGCACAGCCACCAGCGAATTCAAACCTGCTGAATTACAACGGCAAATGCCGACTCAACAACGCCCTTAACGCCGCCGGCTTAACCGGTTTCGCCAGATAATCCAGCCCCGCCGCATGCACCTGCGCCACCGTCTCCGGTCGCCCATCCGCACTGATCACCACCCCCGGCACCGGCTCGCCCAATCGCGTGCGCAGCCACGCCATCAGCTCGGTGCCGGTTTCGCCGTCATCCAAGTGATAGTCCACCAACGCCAACTGCGGATGCATCCCGTCACTGAGCAACGCGGCACATTCCTCACGATTGCGCGCAGTCCAGACCTGGCAACCCCAGCGCGTCAGCAGGCTGTTCATGCCAATCAAAATGCTGTCTTCGTTATCGATGCACAGCACCTGTGCGCCGCTCGGCAATTTGCCGTTGAGTTCGACCACGTTGCTCGGTGCCAGCGTCTGCGCCCGGGCCAATGGCACGCTGACGCTGAATACGCTGCCGTGTCCCGGCCAAGAGCGCACGCGCAAGGTGTGGCCCAACACCCGACACAAGCCGTCGGCAATCGCCAGGCCCAGACCCAGGCCTTTCTCGGCGCGAGTCTGGTGGCTGTCGAGGCGTTTGAATTCTTCGAAAATCACTTGCTGCTTGTCTTCCGGAATTCCCGGCCCACGGTCCCAGACCTCCAGGCTCAGTTCGCCCTTGCGCCGGCGAACGCCCAGCAGCACCGGGCCTTTGGCGTAACGAAAGGCGTTGGTGAGGAAGTTTTGCAGGATCCGTCGTAGTAACTTGATGTCGCTGTCGATGCGCAACGTGCTGCCGCGCAGGCGGAATTTCAGCCCTTGTTCCTGCGCCTGCGCCTTGAATTCGGCGCCGAGGATATCGAACAACTCATTGAGCACGAACGGCTTGGGATCGGGGTTGATCTTGCCGTTTTCCAGGCGGGAAATGTCCAGCAAATCACTGATCAAGTCCTCGGCCGAGCGCAACGAACTGTCCAGATGATGGATCAGTTTCTGCGCCTCGCTGGACAAGCCGTCGTCCTGATGTGTCAGGGCGGCGGAGAACAGGCGCGCTGCATTCAACGGTTGCATCAAGTCATGGCTGACCGCTGCCAGGAAACGTGTTTTCGACTGGTTGGCCGACTCGGCGGTGCCTTTGGCTTCGGTCAGGGCAACATTGAGTTGCGAGAGTTCGTGAGTCCGCGCGGTCACCCTTTGTTCCAGCCCTTCATTGGCCTCGGTCAACGCCTGCTCGGCCTCGCGGAACGCGGTGATGTCGGTGAAACTCATGACGAAACCGCCGCCGGGCATCGGGTTACCGATCAGCTCGATCACACGGCCGTTGGGGAACAGTCGCTCGGAGGTGTGGGCACGACCCTGACGCATCCAGTGCAGGCGCCGGGCGACATGCACTTCCGCTTCGCCGGGACCGCACAGCCCACGCTCGGCGTTGTAGCGAATGATGTCGGCAATCGGCCGGCCGACGCTGATCAAGCCGTCCGGGTAGTTGAACAGCTCCAGATAGCGCCGGTTCCAAGCCACCAGTTTCAGCGATTGGTCGACCACGCTGATGCCTTGGGTGATGTTCTCGATCGCGCCTTGCAGCAGCGCACGGTTGAACTGCAACACTTCCGACGCCTCGTCGGCGATGCGGACTACGTCCTCCAGCTGCATTTCCCGACCTTCGATGGCGGCTTTTACTACCGCGCGGGTCGAAGAAGCGCCAAGGACACCGGCCAGCAAGCGTTCGGTATGAGCGATCCATTCACCGTCGGCGTTCTGGTTCGGGTTGAAGCCTTTGCCTTGGCGATAGGCGAAGCGGATAAAGCTCTGGCGCGCACGTTCTTCACCGACAAACCGCGCGGCGAGTTGCAGCAAATCTTCGATCTGCACCGCCAGCATCGAGCGGGCGCTGGGCCGGGCACTGATTTCTTGACCAATGAAGCGCCCAGCCTGCCAATGCTCCGATACCCGTGTGCGCGACAGCACCGAGACCCAGGCGAACAGCGTAAAGTTGGCGGCCAGGGACAGCACCACGCCTTGGGTCAGCGGGGTGAGCGGCAGGTGCAGCGGATTGCTGTGCAACCACGCCAGCCCCGGGAAAGTGCTCAGCGACCAGCCCAGGCTGTGGGCGGCAATTGGCAGGATCAAGGTGTAGAACCACAGGAATGTCCCGGCGGCGAGGCCGGCAAAAACACCGCGACGATTCGCCTGTTTCCAGTACAGCGCGCCAAGCATGGCCGGGGCCAATTGAGTCACGGCGGCAAAGGCAATCTGGCCGATGGTCGCCAGGCTCGCGGTCGAGCCGAGCAGGCGATAGCTGACGTACGCCAGCAGCAAAATCACCACGATGGTGACCCGGCGCACCGAAAGCATCCACTGGCGGAACACTTCGAACGGGCGCTCGGCGTTATTGCGGCGCAGCAACCACGGCAGCAACATGTCGTTGGAGACCATGGTCGACAGCGCCACGCTGGCCACGATCACCATGCCGGTGGCCGCCGAAGCGCCGCCGATAAATGCGAGCAACGCCAGCGCCGGGTGGGCTTGGGCGAGGGGCAGGCTGATCACGAAAGAATCCGGCAGTACCGAACTCGGCAGCATCATCTGACCGGCGAGGGCGATCGGGACTACAAACAATGCCGCCAATGCCAGGTAGGCCGGGAACACCCACTTGGCCAGACGCAAATCCTGAGGCTCGATGTTCTCCACCACTGTGACGTGGAACTGCCGGGGCAGGCAGATAATCGCCATCATCGCGACGCCGGTCTGCACCACCATTGACGGCCAGTTGATGGTTTCTTTCCAGTATTCCTCCAGGCGCGGGGCGAGCATGGCCTGGTCGAACAGATCGTCGAAACCGTCGTACAAGCCGTAGGTCACGAACGCGCCGACCGCCAGAAAAGCGAACAGCTTGACCAGCGATTCAAAGGCAATCGCCAGCACCATGCCGCGGTGGTGCTCGGTGGCGTCGAGGTTGCGCGTGCCGAACACGATGGTGAACAGCGCCAATACCAGCGAGACGATCAGCGCCGTGTCCTGGGCGCGGGTGCCCATGGCGTCAGCACCGGCGCCGATCAACAGGTTCACCCCAAGGACGATGCCCTTGAGCTGCAAAGCGATGTAGGGCAACACGCCGACCAGGCAGATCAGCGCCACCACCACCGCCAGCGATTGCGATTTGCCGTAGCGCGCGGCGATAAAGTCAGCGATGGAGGTGATGTTCTCCTGCTTGCTGATCATCACCATTTTTTGCAAAACCCACGGCGCGCACACCAGCAGCAGGATCGGCCCGAGGTAGATCGGCAGGAATGACCAGAGCTGTTCGGCGGCCTGGCCCACGGCGCCAAAGAAGGTCCAACTGGTGCAATAGACGGCCAGCGACAGGCTGTAGACCCAGGCACGCACACGCGGCGGCAACGGCGCGCTGCGACGGTCACCGTAGAAGGCGATGGCGAACATGATGGCCATATAGGCCAGGGCAACGGCGGCGATCAGCCCGCTGGACAGCGACATGGAAACTCCAGACAAAAGACACCGGGGTTCAGGCCCGGACAGACAGTCTCGCACGATGGCACGGGTTCGTCAGTGTCGACCAAGGTCGTGGCGTGGCGGGGTGTCGCAGGTGATCTACCGGACGCTTTCGCGGGCAAGCCTCGCTCCTACAGACGGTGAAAATCCGTAGGAGTGAGGCTTGCCCGCGAAGGCGTCAGTACTGATTCAACGCAATCTCAATCAACCGATGCAATTCCTCAACCTCCAGCGGCGCTGCCGAAAACAGCACGCGAAACACCGTCGGTGCCGAGATCAGGTTGATCAGGCGATCAACGCTCGGCTGCGGCTGATCCGGATAGCGATCCAGAATGGTCTGCAACTGCCCGCCAATGATCACTGTGCACAAACCCGGCGTAGTGCTGCACTGTATGTCGCGCAACAGATTGCGACCCAGTTCCGAACTCATCTCATCCAGATACTGCTCGCCCCACGCGCGCAGATCGCCGCGCAGGCTGCCGGTGTTGGCCGGCTCGCTGTCGGGGCGCATGCGGGCGAGAGCGACATCCGCCAGCAACACCGACAAATCGCCCCAGCGCCGATAAATAGTCGACGGCGTCACCCCCGCGCGCGCGGCGATTTGCGGCACGGTCACGGACGCGCGGTCCTGCTCTTCGAGGAGCGCGCGGACCGCCGAATGAATCGACTCTTGCACTCGGGCGCTTCTGCCGCCCGGGCGTAAACCTTCTTTAATAGCCATGGATCGGACCTTAACACAAAGAATTTGCTTTAAGCGCTGGTCAGTAGCACACTCCGCAAAAGCAAAAACTTAGCTTTTGCGGAGTGTGCCCATGTCTCATCCAGCATCAAATCGTTCCAGCCTGTGGTTTCTGGCGATCACTTTACTCAGTTTTCTCGCCGCTTCCACGGCGCCGACGCCGTTGTATCACCTGTATCAGGATCAACTGCAGTTTTCCGCCGCGACCCTGACCCTGATCTTCGGTGTGTATGCCCTCAGCTTGCTGGTGGCGCTGCTGACCGTCGGTTCACTCTCGGATTTCCTTGGGCGTAAACCGGTGATTTTTACTGCGATCCTTCTCAACATGCTGGCGATGCTGCTGTTTATCAACGCCGACGGCGTCGCCTGGTTGATCAGTGCCCGGGTGCTTCAGGGCTTCGCGACGGGGATGGCCACGGCCGTATTGAGCGCCGCATTGCTGGACACCGATCGCCAGCAAGGGCCGCTGATCAACAGTGTTGCGCCGTTGCTGGGCATGGCCGTTGGCGCGATGGGCTGTGGTTTGTTGGCCGAGTACGCGCCACTGCCGTTGCAATTGACCTTTTGGCTATTGCTGGCGCTGTTTGCGATGCAGGCGCTGTACGTTTGGCGCCTGCCAGAAAGCGTCAGCCCGCAGCCTGGCGTATGGGCTTCGCTGCGGCCGACCTTGCATGTGCCGGTCCAGGCACGGCGGACCTTGTGGTCGGTGCTGCCAATCAACACCGCCGTATGGGCGCTGGGTGGTTTCTTCGCTTCGTTGGCGCCATCACTGGTTCGCACCGCCACTGGCTCGACTTCGAACCTGATCGGCGGCGCGACCGTCGCGGCCTTAACGGTGACCGGCGCGTTGATGATCTACACCTTGCGCAATCGGCCAGCGGACAAGGTCCTGCGTTTGGGCGCCAGTCTGCTGCCGATTGGCATTGTGCTGATCTTGACGGCCGTCCACAGTGCCAGTCTGTCGCTGTTTTTCATCGGCACCCTGGTGGCCGGTTGCGGTTTCGGTGCCGGTTTCCTCGGCGCGGTGCGCAGCCTCGTATCGCTGGCCTTGCCCCATGAACGGGCCGGTTTGATGTCGTCGTTTTATGTACTTAGTTACTTGGCGTTCTGCTTGCCGTCATTGCTGGCCGGGAACCTGACCCGCACCTTTGGATTGATCGCGACCACCGATGGTTATGGCGCGGTGTTAATCGTCCTGGCCGTGGGTGCGTTGGCGGCATTGCTGCGCCAACGATCATTGAAAGTCTGCCAATCATAAAAAAACGCGGCGCCCATCAAGGCGCCGCGTTTTTTATGGCGCCGATCAAATCTGCGCGAACCCGCCATCCACAAACAGCTCGATCCCGTTGATGAAGCTGCTGTCGTCCGACGCCAGGAAGACCGCCGCTTTCCCCACTTCGCCCGGCTCGCCAAGGCGACCGATCGGAACCTGGCTGGTCAGGAAGTCCAGCAGGCCTTGCTGCTGGTCCGGCGGCGCAATTCCGGTCAAGCCGGGCGTGTGGATCGGGCCGGGGCTGATGACGTTGACGCGAATCTTGCGTGCTTTCAAATCCAGCAACCAGGAGCGGGCGAAGTTGCGCACCGCAGCTTTGCTGGCGCTGTAGACGCTGAAGTTTTCCGTGCCTTTGGTGGCAGTGGTGGACGCAGTGAGGATCACCGAACCGCCGTCCTTCAACAGGGGCAGGGATTTCTGCACGGTAAACAGCAGGCCTTTGACGTTGGTGCCGAAGATCCGGTCGAAGTGTTCTTCGGTGATTGCGCCGAGTGGCAACATGTCGCCGCCGCCGGCGTTGGCGAACACAATATCCAGAGCGCCGGCCTGGTCTTTGATCACGGCAAAGATCCGGTCCAGATCGGCCAGGTTCGACACGTCGCCCTGAATCCCGGTGATGTTGTGGCCGATGGAGGCCACCGCCGCGTCCAGTTCCGCCTGACGGCGACCGGTGATGAAGACGGTGGCGCCTTGGTCCACGAAGGCTTGCGCCGAGGCCAGGCCGATGCCGGTGGTACCGCCGGTGATCAATGCGATTTTGCCTTTGAGGGTGCTGCTCATGGTGTGAATCTCCGCTGAGTCATGTAGGAATTGGTCGGCAAGGGTTTGCGTCGTTGAACCCACTGTATGCCTCAAGATTCAGCAGAAAAATCACCAGAATCGGGTTTGTTTGTACATGGTTGTGGACAATACTCAGGGCCTGTCACCCGAGGTGTTCGTCATGAATCAATTGTTGGCCATGCGCGTGTTTGCCCGCGTCGTGCAGGCAGGGTCGTTTACCAAAGCCGCTGACTCCCTGAGTTTGCCGAAAACCTCCGTCAGCAAATTGGTCGCCGAGTTGGAGGAACATCTCGGTGTGCGGCTGCTGCAGCGCACCACGCGCCGGCTCACCGTCACGGCCGATGGCATGGCTTATTACGAGCGCGCCATGCAGTTGATGGTGGAGCTGGATGATCTGGACAACAGCTTCGCCTGCGCCCAAGGCCAATCCCGGGGCAAGGTTCGCGTAGACGTCGGTGGTTCGGTGGCGACGCTCCTGATCATTCCCGCACTGCCGGATTTCTATGCGCGTTATCCGAATATCCAGATTGAAATGGGCGTCAGCGATCGGCAAGTCGACTTGATCAGCGAAAACGTCGACTGCGTGATTCGCGGCGGGCCGCTGGATGAGCTTTCCATGGCGGCGCGTCCGTTGGGGACGGCGTCATGGGTCACCTGTGCGACGCCGGGCTATCTCGAACGTTTCGGCATACCGTCCGACCCGCGCGACCTGGAAAAAAACCACCACATAATCACCTACCACTCGGCCCGCACCGGGCGCGTGATGCCGGCGCGGTTCGAGCGCCATGGCGAAAAACTGGAGATCCGCGGCCAGAGGCGATTCAGTGTCAACGAAAGCAATGCACATCTGGCCGCAGGGCTGGCCGGGCTCGGCGTCATTCACACCTTCGCCTACAGCGTGCAGGCGCACATCGAGCGCGGCGAGCTGGTGCCAATCCTTGAAGACTGGCGCCCGCCGCGTTATCCGTTTCATGTGCTGTACCCGCCGAACCGCCACCTGAGCAACCGGGTGCGGGTATTTATCGATTGGCTGGCGCAGTTGTTCGCCGGTTTGAGTTAGCCTTGGCCTCGCCACTCATTCGACGGACCGCCGCATGAAAATCATCCGCAGCAAATCCTTTACCGCCGAACGTGCCTGGGGCGCGCTGGACATTGCCAACATGAACGGCATCACCACGCGTTTGCACTGGACCGATCAGCCGTACAAATGGCACGTCAATGATGGTCAGGAAGTGTTTGTGGTGCTCGATGGACAAGTGCAAATGCATTACCGCGAAGAGGGCGTCGAGCAGCAAACCTTGCTTGAGGTCGGCGATATTTTTTATGCATCGGTGGGCACCGCGCATGTGGCGCATCCCATCGGCGCGGCGCGAATTTTGGTGATCGAGTCAGAAGGCAGCGTCTGACTGTATATCTGCAAAACAGATAACAGTTAGAGATATTACCCGTTATATAGATATTCGATCCGGATCTACCATGGGCTCTACCTCATCAGAGGACAGGAGTTCGCCATGATCTGCCCCAATGCTGCCAAGCCCGGTTACAAACCTTTAAGTCTTCTTCCGCGTCCGCTGGAAGCGATTCGCCAGTTCACCCCGAACTGGTTCGCCGCGACCATGGGCACGGGCGTGCTCGCGTTGGCGCTGGCGCAAGTGCCCGTCGCCATCCCAGGTTTGCACGCGGTGGCCGAGGGCTTGTGGCTGTTCAACATCTTTCTGTTCGTGTTGTTTACCGGGTTGTACGCGGCGCGCTGGGTGTTGTTCTTCGATGAGGCGCGACGGATTTTCGGTCACTCAACGGTTTCGATGTTTTTCGGCACCATTCCCATGGGCCTGGCGACCATCATCAACGGCTTCCTGGTGTTCGGTTTGCCGCGTTGGGGCGACGGGGTCATTCATGTAGCCGAAGTGCTGTGGTGGCTGGATGTGGCGATGTCCCTGGCGTGCGGGGTGCTGATTCCGTACATGATGTTCACCCGCCAGGAACACAGCATCGACCAAATGACCGCTGTCTGGTTGTTGCCCGTGGTCGCCGCAGAAGTGGCGGCCGCCAGCGGTGGCCTGTTGGCGCCGCATCTGGCCGAGGCTCACTCGCAACTGGTGGTGCTGGTGACCAGCTACGTGCTGTGGGCATTTTCCCTACCGGTGGCGTTCAGCATTCTGACGATTCTGTTGCTACGCATGGCGCTGCATAAACTGCCCCACGAAAACATGGCCGCTTCGAGCTGGCTGGCGCTCGGCCCAATCGGCACCGGCGCGCTCGGCATGTTGCTGCTGGGCGCCGATGCCCCGGCAATCTTCGCCGCCAATGGCTTGCCGGGCATGGGCGAAATCGCCGCCGGGCTTGGGCTGGTGGCCGGGATCACGTTGTGGGGCTTCGGGCTGTGGTGGATGCTGATCGCGGTGCTGATCACCGTGCGTTATATGCGCGCCGGCATCCCGTTCAACCTTGGCTGGTGGGGTTTCACTTTCCCGCTGGGCGTCTATTCTCTGGCAACGTTGAAACTGGCCAGCACCTTGAACCTCACCTTTTTCAGTGTCTTCGGCTGTGTGCTGGTGGCGTTGCTGGCGGTGATGTGGCTGATCGTCGGCAAGCGCACCGTGCAGGGCGCGTGGCGTGGCGAGCTGTTTGTCTCGCCGTGCATTGCAGGATTAAAGAAATAACCTGCAAAGATTAGGTAATGTGTGGCCTGGATCGGCGTTCGATATTCGAATAACAAATTCCACGCCGCTCTCTACCTAACATCAGCTACCCAACATCAGGGAAACACGGAAGATGAGTCACCCCTCACAGTTCACCTTGCTTCGCACCCGGCGTTTCCTGCCGTTTTTCGTGACACAGTCCCTCGGGGCCTTCAACGACAACATCTTCAAGCAGTCGTTGATCCTCGCCATTCTGTACAAGTTGACCATCGACGGTGACCGCTCGATCTGGGTCAACCTGTGCGCGCTGTTGTTCATCCTGCCGTTTTTCCTGTTCTCGGCGCTGGCCGGGCAGTTCGGGGAAAAATTCGCCAAGGACGCGCTGATTCGTCTGATCAAGCTTGGCGAAATCGCCATCATGGCGGTCGGCGCGGTCGGATTTATGTTCGATCACCTGTCGCTGATGCTGGTGGCGCTGTTCGCCATGGGCACCCACTCGGCGCTGTTCGGGCCGGTGAAGTATTCGATCCTGCCGCAAGCCTTGCGTGAAGAGGAACTGGTGGGCGGCAACGGCCTGGTGGAAATGGGCACGTTCCTCGCGATCCTCGCCGGGACCATTGGCGCCGGGATCATGATGTCGTCCGGTCACTACGCGCCCATCGTCTCCACCGCGATTGTCGGTGTCGCGGTGCTCGGTTACCTGGCCAGCCGCAGTATTCCCCGCGCGGCAGCCGCATCCCCCGAGATGCGCCTGAACTGGAATATTTTCACTCAGTCCTGGGCCACTTTGAAGCTGGGCCTGGGGCAGACGCCAGCGGTGTCGCGTTCGATTGTCGGCAACTCGTGGTTCTGGTTTGTCGGGGCGATTTATCTGACGCAGATCCCGGCCTACGCCAAGGAATGGATGCACGGCGACGAAACCGTGGTGACGTTGATCCTGACCGTGTTCTCGGTGGGTATCGCCCTCGGTTCGATGCTCTGCGAGAAACTTTCCGGGCGCAAAGTCGAGATCGGCCTGGTGCCATTCGGCTCGTTTGGCCTGACGGTGTTTGGTTTGCTGCTGTGGTGGCATTCCGGCGGTATTCCAGACAGCGTGACCGGCCATGGCTGGATCGAAGTCCTTGGTTTTGGCCATACCTGGCTGGTGTTGATCGACATCCTCGGGCTGGGGATTTTCGGTGGTTTCTACATCGTGCCGCTGTACGCGCTGATTCAATCGCGCACGGCCGAGAACGAGCGGGCGCGGGTGATCGCGGCCAACAACATTCTCAACGCATTGTTTATGGTGGTGTCGGCGATTGTCTCGATCGTGCTGCTGAGCATGGTGAAACTGTCGATCCCGCAATTGTTCCTGGTGGTGTCGCTGCTGAACATCGGCGTCAACGCCTACATCTTCAGCATCGTTCCTGAGTTCAGCATGCGTTTCATGATCTGGCTGCTCAGCCATTCCATGTATCGCGTGGAGCATCGCAACCTCGACCTGATTCCCGACGAAGGCGCGGCGTTGCTGGTGTGCAACCACGTTTCGTTTGTCGATGCCTTGCTGATTGGCGGCGCGGTGCGTAGGCCGATTCGCTTTGTGATGTACTACAAAATCTACAACCTGCCGGTGCTGAACTTTATCTTCCGCACGGCGGGGACGATTCCGATCGCGGGGCGTCAGGAAGACATCCAGATCTACGAAAAGGCCTTCAAGCGGATTGCCCAGTACCTGAAGGACGGCGAGTTGGTGTGCATCTTCCCTGAAGGAAAACTGACCGCTGACGGTGAGATCAATGAATTCCGGGGCGGGCTGACGCGGATTCTCGAAGAGACACCGGTGCCGGTGATTCCGCTGGCGTTGCAAGGGTTGTGGGGGAGTTTCTTCAGCCGCGATCCGGGCAAGGGTTTGTTCCGCCGGTTGTGGTCGCGGGTGACCATCGTGGCAGGGCCGGCGGTGGCGGTTGAAGTGGCGGAACCGGCGAAGTTGCAGGCGATGGTGGGAGAGTTGCGCGGGGCCGTTAGGTAGTGGGTGTGATTGAGGGCCTCTTCGCGAGCAAGCCCGCTCCCACAGTGGATATGTGTTGTGTCACAAATGGTGGACACGCCACCCATTCACTGTGGGAGCGGGCTTGCTCGCGAAAGCGGTAGCCGCCTAAGCGCTAACCTTGAGCCCAATGAGCCCGGCGATAATCAACGCCACACTCGCCAGCCGAAACAACGCCATCGATTCCCCAAACAGAATAATCCCGGCGATCACCGTGCCCACCGCACCCACACCCGTCCAGATCGCATAGGCCGTGCCCAGCGGCAATTCCTTCATGGCAAGGCCGAGCAAACCCAGGCTGATGGCCATGGCGGCGACGGTGAATGCAGTGGGGAGCGGGCGGCTGAAGCCGTCGGTGTATTTCAGGCCGACGGCCCAGCCAACTTCGAACAGTCCGGCGAAAAACAGAATGATCCAGGACATGAAAGACCTCCATCGATTGACGGGGTCGTCCCCAGATTAATGACTCGATCGAGCCGCGAGGTCGTCCTCGCGTTGCGCCATAGAGTGCCAATCCTTAACCCGGGGATCAAGTTTGGCGCTTACTCCGTTGCTTCCCGCGCTGCGATTTCCCGGTCTTCTTTCTCGCTCATCCGGCGGAAATACGTCGAGAGCAGCGCCCCGGAAATGTTGTGCCACACACTGAACAACGCGCTCGGCACTGCCGCCAGCGGCGAGAAGTGCGCACTGGCCAACGCGGCGCCCAAACCGGAGTTCTGCATGCCGACTTCCAGTGCCAACGACTTGCGCTGGGCCAGCGGCAGCTTGAACAGGCGCCCGGTGAAGTAACCCAGCAAGTAGCCAAAGCTGTTGTGCAGCATCACCACCGCCATGATCAGCAGGCCGGATTCGGCAATCTTCGCCTGACTGGCCGCCACCACCGCCGCGACGATGATCACGATGCTCACCACCGACACCAGCGGCAACACTTCTACCGCGTGACGCACCTTGTTGCCGAGCACCCGTTGAGCAATTACACCGAGCACGATCGGCAGCAGCACCACTTGCAGGATCGACCAGAACAACTCCATGAACGACACCGGCAACCACGCCGAAGCCAGCAGCCAGATCAGCGCCGGGGTCAGCAGCGGGGCGAGGAGGGTGGTGACGGCGGCGATTGCCACCGACAGCGCCAGATCCCCGCGAGCCAGCCAGGTCATCACATTCGACGACGTGCCGCTTGGGCAGCAACCGACCAGAATCACGCCGACCGCGATTTCCGGCGGCAGGTGAAACACCTGGCAAAGTAACCACGCCATACCCGGCATGATCACGAAATGAGCGACCACGCCCAGAGCCACACGCCATGGATGGCGAGCGACTTCGGCGAAGTCTTCGAGCTTGAGGGTCAGGCCCATGCCGAACATCACCAGCCCCAGCAGCGGCACGATGGCGCCTTTCAGGCCAATGAACCACGCAGGCTGCAAGAACGCCACGACGGCGAAAATCAGCACCCAGTAGGCGAAGGTGTTGCCGACGAAGCGGCTTAAAGCGGCGAGGGCGCGCATGGCCTGATCCTTATTATTCGATTATGAACATCACACGGAACCCATGTGGGAGCGGGCTTGCTCGCGAAGAGGGAGTGTCAGTCGACATGGATGTTGACTGACACAACGCTTTCGCGAGCAAGCCCGCTCCCACAGGGTTAATCACCAGGCTTTAGATGCCTTGTGGGGTCTCTTCGCCACCCAACGCTTCAACCAGCGCCGGCAGGAAGTCGCCGAAGGTCAGCATCATCAGGGTGAAGCTGGCGTCGAGTTGGCCGAGGGCTTCTTCGCCGCCGTCCTGTTCCGCCTGATCCTGCAGCAAGTCTTCGAACTTCAGGCGCTTGACGGTCATTTTGTCGTCGAGCATGAACGACAACTTGTCCTGCCAGGCCAGGGACAACTGGGTCACCACTTTGCCGGTGCTCAGGTGCAGCTGGATTTCTTCGCTGGTCAGGTCCTGACGCTTGCAGCGCACAATGCCGCCGTCTTCGTGGGTGTCGCGCAGTTCGCACTCGTCCAGTACAAAGAAGTCGTCCGCGGCTTTCTGGGTTTTGACCCAGTCGGTCATGGTGGCGGTCGGGGCCATTTTCACGGTCAGCGGACGTACCGGCAGCGTGCCGACTACTTCACGCAGGGTCGACAGCAGGTCTTCGGCGCGTTTCGGGCTGGCCGAGTTGACCAGGATCAGGCCTTGTTTCGGCGCGATGGCGGCGAAAGTCGACGAGCGACGGATAAAGGCGCGCGGCAGGAAAGCCAGGATGATTTCATCCTTGATCTGATCACGCTCCTTCTTATAGACCTTGCGCATTTGCGTGGCTTCGATCTCTTCGACCTTTTCCTTCACCGCGTCACGCACGACGCTGCCCGGCAGAATGCGTTCTTCTTTACGGGCGGCGATCAGCAGGAAGTCGCCGCTGACGTGGGCCAACGGAGCATCTTCGCCCTTGCCGAATGGCGCGACGAAACCGTAGGTGGTCAACTCCTGGCTTGCACAAGGACGCGCCAGTTTGGTCGCCAGTGCAGTTTCCAACGCCTCGGCATCAAAAGGCAGATCTTGGGTCAGGCGATAGATAAGCAGGTTTTTGAACCACATGGGGCGAGTCTCTCCTTTATACAAAGGGGGGCATTATTCTCTTCGCGGCGCCATAGGCCAACCCTTCTCTAAGCCTTTGGAAGGCCTGAGAAAATTAATTAAAAAAGTGCTTGCCAGAGGTTAGGGTGCTCCGTAGAATGCGCGCCACACCGAAGCGAAGGGTGATTAGCTCAGCTGGGAGAGCGTCTGCCTTACAAGCAGAATGTCGGCGGTTCGATCCCGTCATCACCCACCATTCGTTCTTAGTGTTACGCGCAGCGGTAGTTCAGTCGGTTAGAATACCGGCCTGTCACGCCGGGGGTCGCGGGTTCGAGTCCCGTCCGCTGCGCCATATTCGGTAACCTGGAATGCTGAACGCCAGGTCACCACGGAAAAGCCCGCTCACGCGGGTTTTTTTCTGCCTCAAGTTTGTACGTTGTTCCCGCAGGTCGTGTCGTTTCACCGGTTTTCAGATTTATTTGAAAAAATATTCAATTAAATCAACACTTTATGAAAATCTGTGGCACAATGCGCCCCGCAACGAAGGTAAAGGGTGATTAGCTCAGCTGGGAGAGCGTCTGCCTTACAAGCAGAATGTCGGCGGTTCGATCCCGTCATCACCCACCACTTTCACGCTACGCGCAGCGGTAGTTCAGTCGGTTAGAATACCGGCCTGTCACGCCGGGGGTCGCGGGTTCGAGTCCCGTCCGCTGCGCCATATTCGGTAACCTGGAACGCTGAACGCCAGGTCACCACACAGAACGCCCGCTTAATGCGGGCTTTTTGTCGTCTGGGATTTGACTGACTGCCGCGATTCCCCTGTGGGAGCGGGCTTGCTCGCGAAAGCGGTGTGTCAGTCGCCGAAGATGTTGGCTGACAGACCGCCTTCGCGAGCAAGCCCGCTCCCACAAGGGGTTGTGCATATTTGTGGGTTATTGCTCGGCGTTGCGGCTATGGCGGTAATCGCTCACCGCTTCATACACCGCTTTGCGCAGACGATTAATCCCGCCAATCGGCCGATGCGCTTCCAGCCCAAACCACGGGTTGAACGACTGGTTATCGCATTGCAGATTCAGCGCCGGGGTATCGAAATCCTGCGCCGGCACGTTGATCTTCGCGACCGTCTCGAACGGCGCATCACTCTCGCGCCATTCAATGCTCGTGTCCTCGATCGGCATGTACTTGTTCGCATCCTGGCGCTGGATCTGCAGGACGAAGCACGCCGGCACGCGATCTGTGGATAACTGTTGATTCAGCGCACTGCGCAGAAAGTTCGGCAGGTCCTGATTCTGCTTCGGCAGGTTATAGGCCGGGCAGCTTCCTGGATCCGGCATCACCCGAAATTTGGCATTGGCTTCCCCGAACTTGTAGGGCGAAACCGAAAAGTACGTAGTCTGCGTCGGACTGTCCGGGGCGGGGGAGAGCGTCGCCAGGGCAATAAACAAATGACGCACCTGCCACGTGCGCGGATCCCAACCCGGAAAGAACGCCATCACCGATTTGCCGTCAGCCTGCGCGGCCACATTCTGACGGTACTCGGCGACATCGCTGACAAAGAAATTCGGATGGCTGAACATCACGAAGTCCTGCTCGTGACGATTCGCCTGATCGGCCAGCAACGGTTTGCCGGGCACATCGAGCAACTTGATCGCCATGCCCCGGGCATCGCGCATGCTGTCGAACTGCGGATAGGCGTTGCCATTCGACAGGCGCACGGTGGCTTGCCAGGTTTTACCCGGTTCGCTGAACACACCTTGACGCAGTTCCGCCGCCAGATCCGGCAGCACCTGAACCTCAGCCTTCACACAGCCATGCGCCTTGGCATGGGCATCGCGCAGATAGCGGGTGTTTTCACGGTGTTGATCGACGATGCGCACGGCGGTCTGGATGATGTCCTGAGTCATCGCCGCTTCACCGGCCGGGATCTGCTCGTCAGCGGACACCGCGCCACTGTGCTGCCAGGCAAACCACGCAGTGGCCAATGCCCAACCCAATAGGCCCAGGCCCAGCAGCCAAAGCAGGAGTTTTCCGAGGAAGGCGCCGAGGCGCAGCCAAAGCGTAATCAGCATGAGCAAATCCTTTTGACGGAGACAGGGTTCATGGCAATTGCGCCTCCAACGGACCACCCAGGACTTTCAAGTATTCCAGCAGCGCCCAGCGTTCCTGCGGTTGCAGCAAGCGGCCGATGACGCCGTTGCCACGCTCACCGGCGCGGAACTCGTGGCCGCTGTTGTGATTGCCAGTGATGCGCGTATCGAACACAAAGCCGTTGTTAAAGGCCTCGGTGCGATAACCGAGATGTTGAGGGTCGTACTCGAAGCTGCCTTTATAGAAAGTGGTCGCGCGCTCGTCCTGAGGCGAGAGCAACTGATAAATGCTCGGCACCGAACCGTTGTGCAGGAACGGCGCCGTGGCCCACACGCCGGCCAATGGTCTGGCCTTATAGGCGTGCAGCTCCTGAACACCGATCGGCAAGCCGAAACCATCCAGTTTCGGTCGCTCTGCTGGCGTGACATCGGCCTCGCGGTACGCCCGGTTCTCGACGAACGCCGTGACGTAGGCGAGCCCCTTGGCCACTGAGAGCTTGCTCAAGTCCAACGGCTCGGTGGGTTTGGGGTGCAATTGCACGTCCAGTTGCCCAAGCTCCGCCGGGTCCCATTGCAGCGACGTCAGGTCGAAGCGATGGTTGGCGATATTGTCTGCAGCGGTAGGATCGGTGCCGATCGCGGCGACCGGAATCAGTTTGAGTTGTTGCACCTCGCGTCCGTCGACGGGCTTCACTCGTGGCACATGGCAACCGGCGCAGTTTTCGGCGAACAACGCGCGACCTTGAGCGGCCAAGGGTTTATCGATGCTGCCCAGCACATCCTCCGGCCAGGCAGGCGGCTTGAGGCGTTGCAGGGTTTCTTCGATCAGATTCAGGTCGCGCACGCGCACGCTCGAAGGGTAGCGAGCATTGCCTTGCAGCGGCTGGCCGTTGGCGTCGAAGAAATTCAATGTCGCGCCGACACCCAATGCTTCGCCGATATTGCGCGCCATCGGTTGCTGCGCCGAACCGTTCCACTGCACCCAGTCGAACGTCCAGATATCCCACAGCTGTGGATAATCCACCGGAGCGTTGGCCACGCGGTAGTTGGCGGGGGAAATCGCATCGCCGAACGTGGCGTTGGCGATGCGTCCGAACGCATCGGCGCGGCCGGGGCCTTCTTCGGTCGGATAGAGTCCGCGATGGGTGTCATTCCACGCGACTTTCACAAAGGTATCGAGTGAACTTTTGAAGTTTTCGCGTAGGGCTTGATGCCCGGCGTCGTAGTCCGCGCCCAACACGTTGCGTGCGAAACGTTCGAATTTCCACGGGTTGTAATACGTCGACACAAGACTGGCGACCAATGCCTGACCGAAACTGCCGCCGCGCAAGGTCGGCACGCTGGACGGCAGCACATGCTGCGCCGTGCCGCCATCGATCCGCACGGCTTGGCCTTTGAAGCGCAATTCGCCGGTGTGGCAAGCGGCACAGGTGATGTCGAGGAATTGCTCCTGGCTGCCAGGATTCTGGTGCCGGGCAAAACCCACGGGCAAGTTGCCAGGGTTGTTCTGCGTGGCTTTCTGCGCGGGATCGATCAGAAAACCGAAGCGCGCGAGGTATTCCGGGGCGGCGAATCGCTGCTGCGAGAACGGCAGTTCCAGCGCCTCGAACCAGTCGTAACGCAGGCCTTTGACCTGGGTGCCCTGGGGGGTGAAGTAGTAAGTCTGACGATCAGCCGCGCTCCACTGCTCCAGGTAATGCACCTGTTGCGCGGGGGAGTAGTCAGGCAGCTTCGGATTGGCCATGTAGTACAGAACCACGGCCAACCCGAGCACCAGCAGCACAACGGTCAGAACCAGCAAGCGGGATAAGAGGCGCAAGATAAACATCCTTGTCGATTTTTAGCTCTCTTATGCCTCAGCTCCATGGGTGGCGGCAAGTGGCCATTACGCCAGATGTTGTGGGATCCGGCATCGACGTCTATAAGAAGAAGATGACAGAAACTTCATCCAGCTCATTCCCGAAATGCTTTAAAAGACCTGAACTTATCAGCAGTATCCTGCTCTCATGCCGGTAGCCATTGGTCGTGGCCGCCTGATAAGCTCGCGGCTTTATTCGATTGCCCTTTAGGCGCATGAACAAGGAAATAGCATGAAACAGCATCGGTTGGCGGCGGCGGTGGCCCTGGTAAGCCTGGTACTTGCGGGTTGTGATTCGCAGACCAGCGTAGAGCTGAAAACCCCGGCGCAAAAAGCTTCCTACGGGATTGGCCTGAACATGGGCAAGAGCCTGGCTCAGGAAGGCATGGATGATCTGGATTCCAAGGCCGTAGCCCAAGGCATCGAAGATGCCGTCGGCAAGAAAGAACAAAAGCTGAAGGACGACGAACTGGTCGAGGCCTTCGCAGCACTGCAAAAGCGTGCAGAAGAACGCATGGCGAAAATGAGCGAAGAGTCGGCAGCCGCTGGCAAGAAATTCCTCGAAGACAACGCCAAGAAAGCCGGTGTAGTGACCACTGCATCCGGTCTGCAATATGAAGTCGTGAAAAAAGCCGACGGCCCTCAGCCTAAGCCGACCGACGTAGTGACTGTTCATTACACCGGCAAGCTGACCAACGGCACTACCTTTGACAGCTCGGTTGATCGCGGTAGCCCGATTGATCTGCCGGTCAGCGGTGTGATCCCGGGTTGGGTCGAAGGCCTGCAACTGATGCACGTCGGCGAGAAGTACAAGCTGTACATTCCTAGCGACCTGGCTTACGGCGCGCAAAGCCCAAGCCCGGCAATCCCGGCCAACTCGGTGCTGGTATTCGACCTGGAACTGCTGGCAATCAAAGATCCAGCGAAACAAGACGCCGCCAAGTAATCGACGTCTGCGACAAAAACAACGCCTCGCATTAAGCGGGGCGTTGTTGTATCTGGCATTTGGCAAAGCGCAAAGAAAGCGAACGGATGCTGTAGGCTGGAGTCATAGCCAGTGTGAGCGCTTGGGCTAGCCGCACCGGACCGCCAAGTCAATGAAATCTTGGGTTTTTTTATGTGAGTAAAAAACGCCCGATCTGAGTTGAGCCCTTATAAAACGGGGCTCTCAGCCGTGAAATGCAGCTCTGTTCACAAGGTTATCCACAATTTGTGTGGATAACATTTCAGCGGGAGGAAAAGATGAAAGCACCCTGGAATTTCGCTCGTTTCCTGCCATTGGCCGGACGCCTTCTCGCCCGGGGTCGCCTGCCGACCCTGCTGTTCGCCGTGGCCAGCAAAGGCGCCAGCGAAGGTGGTCGCCTAGGCAAACTCAAGGACGACCTGCGCCTGTTGCAGGCCCTGTGCCTGGCCTACTGGCGTGGCGAGTACCGGGCCATCAGCCGCAAATCGATCCTGACCGTCGTGGCTGGCCTGATGTACTTCCTCAGTCCACTCGACGCCATCCCGGATTTTATCCCCGTGTTCGGCATGCTCGACGACATCGCCGTGCTGGCCTGGGTGATGAAAACCCTCGACGACGAACTCAACGCCTTCCGCGCCTGGCGCAATCGGCAGTTGCCGGAGAAGCTCGCGGTGGTCGAACGACTGCCCGATACCCCGGAACAACTTCAGCTCCAAGCGCCAAAAAAAGACCGGATTGATTGAGTTTCGTCCATAGATTGATGCCCCCGCGACCTTGGCCGCTGTTAGGATTACACTTCAAGGGAAAAGTGCCGACTCGCTAAGTGTCGTTGTCCTACGGGGAAGTCATGGATATTCAGATAATCACACGCGAAGGCGAGCCCGAATATGCGGTTTTGCCATGGGCTCAGTATCAGGCTCTACTGAAAGCAGCAGGCATCGATCCACAACCGCCGCAGGCCGCTCCAGAGCGCCCGACGGCAACACCAGACCAGATTCTTCCGGGTCTGGATCAACTCCGCAGTTTGCGCGAAGGGAAGGGCATCGCCATTGAGGCGCTCGCCCGCACGGTAGGCATCAGCCCGTCTTATCTGGCCTTGATCGAAAGTGGCGAGCGTCTACCCGACGCTGCGATTCGCCGCAGCCTGGCCTGGGAATTGACGGTGCCAGGGTGGAGGGATGAATCGTGAGCGTACGCATCAGTCGTCAACATTGGGACGGGTTATTGGGCGAGTTGGACCAGGCGCGCCGCCAGCGCCATCTACTGACCTACCGAGCACTGCTCGAGCGTTTGCAATTGCCCACACCGGCCATGCAAACCCTCACCGCTGCCCTTGAACATCTCGCCGCACTCGACGCCAAAGCCGAGCAGCCCCTGCGCAGCTCACTGGTGATCAGCCAGGGCGCCAGCCGCCTGCCGCGCACCGGCTTCTTTGAATGCGTCGAACGCCTGGGACGCTTCTCCGGCCCCTCCGACGGTGTCGCCGCTGCTTCGTGGCACGCCTCGGAAGTGGTGCGGGTGTTCGAATACGAGTACCCCGAATCCGCGGAGGCCTGAGTGTTTTTACGACTCAAGGCGTGGGCCGGTTACCGACTGGCCCGTAGGCTGTTTCACTGGTCATGGTTCGTGCGACAGCCCCGAGGCTGGAAATGGCTCGAAGGCCAATTCGCCCGCATGGCCAACCTCGGCGACGTCGGCGCGCAAAGCTTCTACGGCCACATCCTGACCTTTCGCGGCGTTGGCCTTGGCGCCCGCGAGGAAGGCGTGCGATTGCTGCGCCTGGCGGCGTTGGCGGGGGATGGCAAAGCGGCGTATCAGATTGGCGTGATCAGTTTGGCAGGCACGCCGAGCAAAGCGCCGGACCCGGTGGAAGCGGCGCGGTTTTGGCGAATTGCGTTGAAGGCTGGGCATCCGTTGGCGGAGATCAAATTGAAAGGGTTGCCGAGCGATAGCGATTCGCAGTGATCCGCCGATTGTTCAATAAGCAGACGTTGCGGGATGAATCCTACGATCGTCCACGAAAAATACCCGCACGCGTCTTTACGCTTGTCGCACGCAATGACTACCCCTTATAAAGGCAAACTTTCTCTCTCGAAGTAAAAGGATACGAGCATGAGCAATGCCTGGAATGAAGGGTATTTCACCGACGAAGGCTACACCTACAGCTACAGCCGTGAAATCAATCCAGTCTTCCTGCGCTATTGCTTGTTGTTGCGTGGTTTTGCCAGCCTGGAGACAACCGAGGGCTATCACTGCGAGTTGGGCTTCGGGCAGGGCGTCTCGATCAATATCCATGCCGCAGCCAATCCAGGGTCCTGGGTAGGCACTGACTTCCATCCGGGCCAGGCGGCTCATGCCAATGCGCTTGCGACTGCCTGGGGCAGCGATGCGCAACTGTATGACGACAGCTTCGAGCAACTGCTGGCCCGGCATGATTTGCCGCAATTCGACAGCATCAGTCTGCACGGCATCTGGACGTGGGTCAGTCGCGACAACCAGAAATTGATCGTCGAATTCGCCCGTCGTCACCTCAAGCCTGGTGGTCTGCTGTACATCAGCTACAACTGCTTCCCCGGCTGGTCGCCTTTGGCGCCATTGCGTCATCTGTTCAGCCTGCACGACCGCTTTGGGACAAACCGTTCCGAAAGCCCGGACCAGCGTATAGACGCCGCATTGCAATTCTCCGAAGCGCTGCTGGCGGCCAACCCTAATTACGCCGCCTCGGCCCCGAACCTGAACGCCAAGCTGCAGAGCATCAAAGGCCAGGATCGGCAGTACGTCGCCCACGAATACTTCAACCGCGACTGGAACTGCATGTACTTCACCGACGTGGTCGAAGCCCTGGCCCCGGCCAAACTCGACTTCGCCACGACGGCCGTGCCACTGGATACGGTCGATCCGCTCAACTTGAGTGCGGAAGGCATGGACTTTCTGGAGGGCATCGATCATCCGATCGTGCGCGAACAAGCGCGTGACTACTTCGTCAATCAGAATTTCCGTCGAGATGTGTACGTGCGCGGTGCCAACCGACTGTCCGCTTCGGAACAGCGCCAAGGCATGTTCAATACACGTTTTGTCCTGCTGCAGGCGGCAGACAGTGTCTCCGATACCGTCAAGGGGCCAGCAGGCGAAGCGTCGCTACAGGCAGAAGTATATGGCCCCGTACTCGAAGCGCTGGCGGCCAGCGGCTATATGCCCAAGACGTTGCGCCAGTTATCAGGGGCCGTGCCCTCGATGTCTTACGACGATCTGGTGCAGGCCATCACCGTACTGGTAGGGATGAACGTAGCGGCACCGTGCCAGAGCGAAGCGGCCGAGAAGCTGGTACAGGCACGCTGCAGCACCCTCAACTTGCAGCTCTGCAAACGCTCGCTGCTCAGCAATAAAATCCAGGTCCTGGCCAGCCCGGTAACGGGTGGCGGCGTGCCGGTCAGCCGCTTCCAGCAGCTGTTCCTGATATCGATCAAACAAGGCAAAAAACACCCGGCGGAATGGGCGCAACTGGCTTGGAGCATCATCAGCGACCAAGGCGAAGGTCTGCTCAAGGATGGTAACGCGCTGACCACGGCTGAAGAAAATATTGCCGAACTGACCGAACAGGCTGAAGCGTTTGCCGGGAAATCGCTGGTGATACTCAAGGCGTTGGGCATCCTTTAACCCGCAGAGTCATTGATGCACCTGACAGCGGATGTCAGGTGTTAATGAGTTAAATCCAATCAAGGAAGATAAAACAGTGAAAACAGCTTTCTGCGCCCTGTTATTGATAGGCCTGACCACCAGCGCACTCGCTCACTCCGTCGGCTTCCAAGCCTCCACGCTGCCAGACCCGCAAAACCAGCGGCCGGTGGAGATGGTCGTCTGGTACCCCACCGCAAGCACCGCCGCCCCGCAACTGTTCGGCGACAACCCCGTATTCGTCGGCGCCCTCGCCGTGCCCAACGCACCACCGACTGCCGGCGAACACCCATTAGTGGTGATCTCCCACGGTAACGGCGGTAGTTGGATCAACCAGACATGGCTGGCCAGCGCACTCGCCCACAAGGGTTACATCGTCGCGGCAGTCAACCACCCCGGCACCACCAGCCGAGACCGCAACCCCCAAGCCGCCGCACAACTATGGCAACGACCTGCTGACCTCAGTCGAGCTATCGACGCAGTCACGGCTCAGCCGGAAAAATTTGGTGTGGTTGCGAAGGATCGAATTGCGGCTGTGGGGCATTCACTCGGCGGCTGGACCGTTATGGAAATCGCCGGGGCGCGGTTTGATCCTGATCGGTTTGCCAAGGACTGCATTGACCATTCGAAGTTGGCCAGTTGTACCGCCTACCAAGCGATGAACCCCGCAAGCACTCCGGAATCGAAGGCGCGGCTATCCGCCGATCTGCGCGATAAACGCGTTACAGCCGTTGTTTCATTGGACTTGGGGTTGTCGCGTGGGATGACTGATGAAAGTCTTGCTAAGTTGCCGGTTCCTACGTTGGTGATTGCGGCGGGGGTGCCGTCTGAAGAGCTTCCTGCTGAGTTGGAGTCTGCTGACTTGGTTAAGCGTTTGCCGCAAGCGTTGAAGCGTTATGTTGAGATTAGTGATGCTAGTCATTTTAGTTTTATGGCGGTGTGTAAGCCTGGGGCGGTGGCGATGCTTGAGGAGGATGTGCCTGGGGATGGGATTATTTGTGGGGATGGGGAGGGTGGGAGAGCGCGGGAGGTGATTCAGGAGCAGGTTACGTCGTTGATTGCGGAGTTTTTGGTGGGGGCACTCCGCAACTAAAAGAACTATTTTATTTACGGTTAGCATTTAGGTATTGCCGGTGGACACCAAGGTTGTCGCCGGAATCGCTGTCGCGCCAAGTGAAGCTTGTTGGTTCAGCTGCTTGGGATGACGCTTTGGACTGATTGAGGCCATTTAGGACCGGCAGCAATCGGCCAAAAGCTGGCGCTGGTGGTAAAGGTCGAATGACTAATAGTCCATGCTCATAGTGTCTATGAAGCCTGCGTCTATTCAGTTACTGTCGTTCCACATCAGTACACGAGTCACTGATTTGCAATGTCAGTCCTCGTATGAAGCTCAATTGGTACCTCCAGGGAGGGGACCCTATGCCCGTAGAAGTTCCAGATGTGCTTCCCGCCATCGTTGATACCAGCAAGCCGCTCGGACAGGCAGTCGTGGCAATGTTCAAAGGCGTCCAGGAGGAGCTTGACGGGTACCCGTCAGGGTCAGTGAAAATCATTATCTTTGGCGGTGTCGCGGTACACCTGTATACCCATCACCGTGTTTCAGTGGATATTGACGGCGAAATTTTTCATTGTGATCGCTCTCTGAGCAAGGCTGAACTCATTGAAAGCCTGGGGGCGACACCAGAGTCGTTCATCGATCCTACAGGGCGAACTCTAGCCTTGAACTATGATCTTACCTTCAACACGACGCTTGGGCCGTTGCATGAGGATTATCTCGAACGTGCGATTCGTCTTGAAGAATTTGACGAAGCCTCTCCAATTCACATTTGGATTGCTGCCCCATTGGATTTGGCTATCTCAAAGCTCGGGCGCGCTACCGATCAAGACATCGAAGATATTGAAAAGCTGCTACGGATGGGGCTAATCTTGACCACAGATCTGAATCGACTGGCTTTACAAGCTATTGATGTGTACGTTGGCAACAAGGAACCACCATACTCAATCCTCAAGCGCATTATTGCGGATTATCTGGAGACTAACGATGATGACGAAGCGCCATAGCGCCACCGTCCTCTCGACTGAATTGGAACGACTGGCGAAGCAACCCCTCGATCAAGCGGATGACGCTGTCTTGGTGCGAGTTGCTCGTGCGTTTTGGTATTCGACTGCTAACCTTGAAACTGCATTGAATTCGTTTTTACGTAAGCACCGTAGCGATGTTGAGGTTAGGCGTGCAGGGTATCTGTTTGAGCGTTTGACCCAATTTACCTGCGCTACAGACTCTCGAGTTTCTGAGGCTAATCGTGCGTTAAATCTTGTTGTTTTTCACAAGCAGAATGATGTCGTTGCGAAAGGTCGTGTTGACCGTCTAGCACTATCTTGGGGGCTTGAAAAGGGTTTGGGCCTGAAGGTTCAGGCATTGATGCCTTATCAGACGAGGCATTTCGAAGCCACCCAGAGACAAATGCATCTGGCTTGAGCGGTAGAATGTTCATTAATAAACCGGTCATTCTTGGCCGGTTTTTGTATCTGCAATATAAAGATTGACGGGGTCAAAGATCAGGGTAGGAACAACTTCAGCTCCAAGCGCCTGAGGCGCTAAGCGCCTCAGGCCTGCCTGTAGGGTACCCTGATCATAACGAAACTATTCGTAGAATTAATCTCTAAGAAAGCGAATCATTGGCTTATTTATCTGATGCAGCCATGTACCTCGCCTCAGTAACCTTTACTTAGGTGCTACGCCCCTTCTCAAGCGACCCCTCCGATCTCCGGAGATCTCGTATGCAGTCAGAATCATTCGTGCTGAGCCTCCACAAACGAACTCCCGTTACTTTTTCGGCTCGGGCTTAGGGATCGTCGCCATTAGCGTCTCAGGATAGGCAACCTCCTGCTTCAGTCGTTGCCACTCGGCCTTAAGTATAGCTTCTGTGTAGCCCTGAGCTTCGCTAACCAAGCGAATCGTTTCTTCAAGCAGCGTCTTTGTTTCGGCCACGGTGTTTGCACTTTGGGTATTATTCAGCGCGGTACGGATAGCATAAAGGCACTTGCGAAGCTTTATGTGTAAGTCTTTATTTGGATTGAGCCGGAACATGATCCGGATATGTCGTTCTTGATGTTCGCGGTCGCGTGCACCGTTCTCTGGCGAGAAGGCATCGGCAGCATTCTGCAAAATTTGATTAGCCTTCGTTTGGTTGGTTTTCCCAGCCGCGTCTGTGGCTTCCTTCTGAATTCGGATTGCCGCTCGGTCACGCATACCGTCCCATTTCCAGACGATCTCCTGCGAAAGGGCCAGATGAAATGCCATATCTGTGCGCAGTTCATCGATCCACTTCTGGCGTTTGTCCGCAATGAAAGACGCCGTTGTGCGATGGGAGACCAAATGCTGAAGATCAAGTTGCTTCATGATCTGGCGTCGACCCAGATAGGCAATAAGGAACTGTGCTGCGACGCCGCATGCCGCAATAATTGCCGTCCATTGAGCAGTTGTTAATGTCATTTGAATCCTTTCGATTGAAAGTAGGAAAAAGGAGACGGATTTGATTTCAAAAAAGGAGGGGAAATAAATCCGCCACCTTTTCGCTCAAATATCACCGCCTCTCAGTTCGATCTTGCTGGCTAAGCGGAGGCTCCTTGGATCGTCGTTGGTACTCAGTGGTGGGAGGCGGTGGCGGTGTTCGGGTCTGCTCACTGCTCTTCGGTTTCTGCTCATCTGTCATGCGGTTAACTCCCTGATGATAATGAATACAACAAGCAGCGCGAAGGCACCTGCTGCGATAGTAATCTCTCCATAAGCGAGGCTCAGCGGTTTGGATTTTTCATCGATCGACGCCTTAAGTAGCTCAAGCGTGTCGGTGTAGCAGTTGTACAGATGTACTTGGTAACCTTCTTCGTCCACTGCCTTTAGATACTCTGCTGTTTCTCGATTTGAGGGAAGGTTAGGATAGGCCTTAATGCTCAGTGAGCTTAAAGCGTGTGCCCATGCACACGCTATGGCCGCTGCGGCTATAGCAAATGCTAAAAAAGTGATGACCGAAAGGGGAGAGCGGAGCTGGAAAAGAACTCCATTCTTCATGCTAGCCAATGCGCTTAGCCCCGCAATCAGGATAGACACTGCGGTGAAAAATTTGGCGCTTTTATTTTCGATCTGATCAAAGCGAGCTTGCTCTTCCTTAAAGCGGTCTTTCAAATATGAAATGGTTTCGTCCATTGTGAGGTGCAATCTCGTCCAAAGTGGTTTGCAGGAGTCGACATCCTACTCCTGAGTGGATCGGGGTATAGTAGCCATTTCGCACTATTGCCAAAAA
This sequence comes from Pseudomonas nunensis, assembly GCF_024296925.1. Classification (NCBI taxonomy): domain Bacteria; kingdom Pseudomonadati; phylum Pseudomonadota; class Gammaproteobacteria; order Pseudomonadales; family Pseudomonadaceae; genus Pseudomonas; species Pseudomonas nunensis. The sequence continues at coordinate 4,254,880 of NZ_CP101125.1, read as the reverse complement.
GGGATTTATCTTGAGCGTCGATCAGTATCGCAACCAAGTGGCAAGCATCCAGAAGAACATCGCCAAACTCCAAGGCGATAAATCTAAGAAGGTCGAAGCGGCTGCGAAAGCCGGTAAGCGAAGTTCAGATGCCGTGGCCTCTGCCGCTCGAGCATCTTCAGTTTCGACAGCAATTTCGAAACAGAAAGAGGCAGTCCGCTATGCAGACGAGCAAGCTAAAGCTCAGATCGAAGTTGGCAAGATCGAGAAGAAAATTGCCGATGAACAAAACAAGATTGTCACTGCCCAGCGTCGTCTCGACGATGAAGTGGCGAAAGAACGCAAGCGGTTGGACGCTGCTCAAACCAAGCGCATGAAAGAAGAGAAGAAGCTTTTGGCCGATCAACAACGCACTGCGCGGGAACAGGATCGGAGGATGCAGAATTTGGGGGCAGGTTTATCTAGACACGAAAGCCTCCACGCTCAGACGGCTATTGAGATTGGGCGCCTGAAAGCTCTTCCAGAAACAATCACAGTAGTATTTTTTGCTGCGGATCCGGGCAGCAACTCTGTAACCAAGTTAGCTCTTGATGAAGAGGCCCGTCTAATAGGTGAGCGTATTCGAGCGTCCGAGCACCGAGACTCAGTAGTCTTTCATACTCGCTGGGCAGTTAGACCAAGGGACGTGCTTCAGGCTATTAACGAACTCCAACCAAGCATCGTACATTTTAGCGGTCATGGCACTGATGCCGACATGCTTGTGTTGCAGGATGATCAAGGGATGGAAAAGCATGTCACGAAGGAAGCCATTGTTAGTGCCATGGCTCTCGGAGCCGAAAGCGTGAAACTAGTATTTTTCAATACGTGTTTTTCGTTCAATCAGGCTCAGGGCTGCCTAAAGCATGTTCCTGCAACTATCGGCATGAACAGGGATGTTGGCGATTTGCCCGCCCGCGTCTTCTCTGCACAGTTCTATTCAGCGATTGGATTTGGACTGTCCATACCAAAGGCTTTTCAGCAAGCCAAAGCGTTGGTGTCTATGGAAGTGCCTGGAGAGGAAGACATCCCTGAGCTCTACCTGCAGGATGATCTGGACGAAAATTTACTAATACTTGTTCGCCCTCCTTCGATTTAACCAATAAAGCGTTTTCGATGCGAAGCAGGCGATTTAACCAAGGACCACTTCAGGGTTGAAAGTGGTCACCCGGTGATTGTTTAAATCAGGCTAGGCTTCAAGCAACCTTCCTCGGCGTTTGCTTTGGTGAACGAAATTTCTGGGCAAGGTCTTCGGAAATTTCCTTCACGTCGCGGCGGTTTTGGTGAACTGGTGCGCGTTGGGTTCAATCGGTAGGCTTTGGTGGTCGCTGCATAGTCAGTGACAGGGTGTAGGAACCCTTCAATCTCCCAAAGACTGCATTAGTGTCGCCTTCTGATTTGCGGCTGCTGAATTGCATCCGTAAAATCCGTCGCGGCGGCTGTGCGCGGGCACGCTTCGGTGTGGTCGAGTGTCTCTGGGGCTCGATATTCCTACCCCGCGTATGGCTGCCACCCATGCCTGTAGGAAGGCATCTGGCAGCTCCTATTTTTCCTGGAGTTCTAAAAATGCCAACACTTCACCCCGACCCACCCTACGAAAAACCAACTCCCTATCCCAAAAGCCGCTTCATGGCGCTCACCAGCAATTGCGATGACATGCCGACCTTGTTCGTCGATACCCATGCGCCGCTTGATGTTTTGTATGACGCTGCCAATTATCGAATTCGCGCGGTAACTCAGGTGCTGGAGAATATGTCCATGCGTGGGTCGATTGAGTGTGAGTCCTTCATCCTCAGTGACTTTGCGTTGCTGTGTGCCATTCCGTTGCGGGATGGGTGTGATGTGTTGGGTGTGTTGGGGCGGCGGTTGCGGGCGATGCCTTCGGAGTAGCGGCTGGCGTTGATGTGTGGCGAGGGGGCTTGCCCCCGTTGGGCTGCGGAGCGGCCCCGAAACCTGCAATCCGGGTTTTTCAGGTGCATCGCGGAGTGTGGGTTGGCGACTGCTTCGCAGTCGAACGGGGGCAAGCCCCCTCGCCACGGGGTTTGGGGTTTGCCTCAGGGTTTTGGGTTTGCTGCGAGGTTTTGGGTCTGCTGCGCAGCCCAGCGGGAGCAAGCTCCCTCGCCACAGAAGTTTGGGGTGGCTGAGGGTTTTGTAGCGATCAGCGATGGCCGGCGATTAGTGTGTTTTCTGTCGCCGGCACCGCAAGGCTATCAATCACATGCACGCTATACCCCGGCACGTTCTTCGCGTGATGTTTGGCTTGTGACGCCATCTCTGCCAACTGGCTTGCATCGAGTTGTCCACAGGCCTCGGGGTGCAGATGCACCACGCCGATGGACAGTGAAAGCAGTGGAAATTCCTGCCTTACGCCCTGGCGATTCGGCGCGATGAAGCACCCCGCCTCAAGATGTTCAGCGCGATAGAACCGTCGGCACTGGCTATGAAAATCATCCAGCAACTGGTTCAAACGTTTGCGCCAATCCTCCGGCCCAAGCACCAGCAAAAAGTCATCCCCACCGATATGTCCTACGAAGTCGCGGGATGGATCTACGCGGTCATTCAGACACTGCGCCAAGCACAGTAGGACTTCATCCCCACGGCCATATCCATAGATATCGTTAAAGGGTTTGAAGCTGTCGATGTCGACGTAGCAGATCACTGATTCCCGCGCTTGTTGTAGCAGGCGGGTCAGGCATTGCTGGATGGGGACGTTGCCGGGGAGCAGGGTGAGCGGGTTGGCGTAGCGGGCTTGTTGGATTTTCAGTTCGGTGATCAGTTTGAGGACGTCGATGACGCGGCCGAGCCCGAGGTAGCTGCCGTTGAGGGTGATGATGAAGTCTTCTTCGATGCGTTGTCGGGCGCGGCTGGTGATGAGGCGGCTGACTTGTTGCAGGGACTGGCTCATTTCGACGGCGAGGAAGTCGTCGTTCATCAGGCGGCTGATGGGTTTGCGGGCGAAGAGGTCGGTGGCGAAGGGCTTGAGCAGGGCGTCGGAGAGCGAGTGGCGGTGGACGATGCCGCACGGTTGGCCTTGTTCGTCGAGCACCGCCAGGGAGTTCAGGTTGGCTTGGCGGCGGAAGGCTTCGAGTACGGTCGCGGTCGGGGTGTCGCGGGCCACGGCGGGTTGGTCGTTGAGCAGGGCGCTGAGGTCGCTGCCTTCGTCGTTCAGCGCCACCACGGTGCTTTCCTGTTTGGGCATCAGCGCCCGTGCATCCCGTGGCGGATGTTCCTGGGGGCGGCAGAGCAGATAGCCTTGCACCAGGTCGACGCCCATTTCCGTGAGTATCGCGAGTTCTTCCGGCAGTTCGATGCCTTCGGCGATCACTAGCGCGCGTGAGGCTTTGGCTATTTGCAGGATCGAGCCGACGAATTCGCGTTTTAGCGCGTCCTGGTGGATGCCGTCGATAAAGTGCCGATCAATTTTGACGTAGTCCGGCCGTAGTTCGGACCACAGCCGCAAACTCGAATAGCCCGCGCCGAGGTCGTCCAGTGCAATCGAAAACCCCATCGCCCGGTAGTGATGCAGGGCGTTTTGCAGGAGTTGGAAATCATCGGTCGGGGTTTGTTCGGTGAGTTCGATCACCACCTGACTTGGCGGGATGCCGAAGTCCTGTAGCAGTTGCAGGGTGCGGCCCGGTTGGTGCGAGGTTTCGAGCAGGGATTCCGGCGATACGTTAAGGAACAACTTGCCCGGCAGTTGCTGTTCATTAAATCGGCGGCAGGCGCTTTGGCGGCAGGCGATTTCTAGTTCGCTGAGGCGCCCGGCCTGACGGGCCACGGCGAACAGGGCGATGGGGGAGTGCAGTGGGCTGTTGGAGGGGCCACGGCTGAGGGCTTCGTAGCCGACGATTCGTCGTTCAGAGAGGGAGATGATCGGCTGGAACAGACTGTGCAAACCGCTTTGAGCCAGTATTGAACTCAAGGCACTCAGCTGTTCGGTCGTGGTCATGGCGTTCTCTGGCGATAAAAAAAGGACTGGGAGCGGACTCTTGATTCAAGAGGCGCTCCCAGTCCTGTATTTCACGACAGAATGATGACTGTTTGATGACGCTCCGGAGAGCGTCAGCATTAAATTGCCATCATCTTAGTGCTTGGCTACCTGGTTACTCAGTTTCAGGTAATCCAGCAACACCCGCCCGGTTTCGCTCAGGTAGGCATCGTCTTCCGGTTTGATTTTGTCCGGCTCGGCCGCGATAGCATCTTCGTCTTCTTTCTTCAGCTCTTTGAGCGGTTCTTCGCCCTTGGCTTTGCGACGGATGTTTTCCATGACCAGTTGCTTGGCTTCGATGTCGGCATGTTGCTTGCGACGATCGGCTTCGTTGAGGCTGACGGTTTTTTCTTCCATCAGCTTCTGGGCCAGCGCCAGCTTGTCGCGGATGAACACGAACTCCGCGTCTTTGGCCGAACGTACGTCGTGCTCGGATTTGAGCTCGGCGATGTACGGCTTGAACGGGTCGGTCGCCGGTTTGATCGAGGCCTTGATGGTGTCCCACGGCATGGCTTCCGGCAGGGCACTTTCGCCGATTTCCTTGGTGTCGATGATCGACGGGAAATCCACATCCGGCAGTACGCCCTGATGCTGGGTGCTCTGGCCGGAAACCCGGTAGAACTTGGCCAGGGTCAGTTTCAGTTCGCCATGGTTCAGCGGCTGAATGGTCTGCACGGTGCCTTTACCGAAGGTCTGGCCGCCGATGATCAGTGCGCGGTGATAGTCCTGCATGGCGCCGGCGAAGATCTCCGAAGCCGAGGCGGACAAGCGGTTGACCAGCAACGCCATCGGGCCTTTGTAGAACGCGCCCGGGTTTTCATCTTCCAGCACATCGACCCGGCCATCGGCGTTACGCACGAGTACGGTCGGACCTTTGTCGATGAACAGACTGGTCAGCTCGGTGGCTTCCTGCAAGGAACCGCCACCGTTGTTACGCAAGTCGATGACCACGCCGTCAACTTTGTCTTTCTGCAACTCGGTCAGCAGTTTCTTGACGTCGCGAGTGGTGCTCTTGTAGTCCGGATCGCCAGCACGGAATGCCTTGAAGTCCAGGTAGAAGGCCGGGATCTCGATGACGCCGAGCTTGTAGTCCTTGCCGTCCTGTTTCAGGTTGAGGACCGACTTTTTCACAGCCTGATCTTCAAGCTTCACCGCTTCACGGGTGATCGGCACGATTTTGCTGGTCTGGTCGTTTGGCGCATTGCTGGCCGGAATCACTTCCAGGCGCACCACGGTGCCTTTCGGCCCACGGATCAGCTTGACCACTTCGTCCAGACGCCAGCCGACCACGTCGACCATCTCTTTGTTGGCCTGGGCCACGCCGATGATCTTGTCGGCCGGGGCCACCATTTTGGTCTTGTCGGCCGGGCCAGCAGGCACCAGACGCACGACTTTCACTTGATCGTTATCGCTCTGCAACACAGCGCCGATGCCCTCGAGGGACAGGCTCATGTTGATGTCGAAGTTTTCCGCGTTATCCGGCGACAGATAGTTGGTGTGCGGGTCGTAGGACATGGCGAAGGTGTTGATGTACGCCTGGAAGATATCTTCCGGACGGGTCTGGTCCAGACGCGACAACTGATTCTTGTAGCGCTTGGTCAGGGTTTCCTGGATCTGCTTGGAATCCTTGCCGGCGATCTTCATCCGCAAGACTTCGTCCTTGACGCGTTTGCGCCACAGGTCGTCGAGTTCGGCGGTGGACTTGAGCCACGGGGCATCCTTGCGATCGATCAGCAAGGTTTCCTTGGTGGTGAAGTCGATCTTGTCGACGCCTTTGTTCAGCTCTGCAAGGGCGAAGTCCAGACGCGCTTTGACGCGGTCCAGGTAGCGCTTGTAGATGGTGAACCCGGCGTTCAGGTCGCCGCTTTTGAGGAAGTCGTCAAACTGGGTTTTCCACTTGTCGAATTCGGCAATGTCGCTGGCCATGAAGTAGCTGCGCGATGGATCCAGCAGCTTGAGGTAGCTGTCGTAGATGATCACGGAGCGCGCATCATCGAGCGGCGGCTTGCTGTAGTGGTGGCGCTTGAGCAGCTCGACGACGTTCAGGCTGGCGATAACTTCGTCACGATCAGGCTGAAGGTTGTCCCAGCTATTGGCTGCAAACGAATTGCTCGACATCGGCAAAAGGCCGATACCAATAAATAGGGCTAGGGCGGTGCTGGGAAACAGTTGCTTCATGCTGATTCGACGCGGGGACAATTGATCACGCATATTAGGCCGTCTTTGAAGTCGCCGGTTCCACAAAGGGCCGGTCACATAATGCAAGAAAGCCCGGCGCTACCGCTACGGGCTCAGTCCAGACTCACTATGGAGGCACTGTGAAAGCATTGCAAGGCGTTGACGGTCAAGTGGAGTGGGTTGAAGAGCCGAGTCCTACCTGTGATGTAGGACAAGTTCGCATTCGAGTGGCGGCAGCGGGTCTCAATCGCGCGGATTTGTTACAGAAGGCGGGCCTTTATCCGCCCCCGCCGGGAGCCAGTCAGGTGCTCGGTCTAGAGTGTTCGGGGGTGATCAGCGAGGTCGGCGCGGGCTCGTCCTGGCAGGTGGGAGACCGGGTTTGCGCCTTGCTGGCCGGGGGCGGGATGGCCGAAGAAGTGGTTGTCGACGGACGGCATGTGCTGCCGGTGCCCGAAGGTTTGTCGCTGGCCGAGGCGGCAGCGTTGCCCGAAGTGTATGCGACTGTTTGGTTAAATTTATTTCATCTGGCCGGCCTCAAACCCGGTGAGAAAGTTCTGCTGCACGCCGGGGCAAGTGGAATCGGTTCAGCCGCCATTCAGTTGTGCAAGGCGTTCGGCAACCCGTGCTGGGTGAGCGTCGGGTCTGCCGAGCGTTTGGCCTACTGTGAAGCTCTGGGAGCCCAGGGCGGGGTGGTGCGCACCGGGGATGTGGAGAGCTTGAGCGATCTGGGGCCGTTCGATGTGATCCTGGATCCGGTGGGCGGTAATTACGCCGCGCTGAATCTCAAGTTGACGGCGCTGGATGGTCGCTGGGTGCTGATCGGTTTGATGGGCGGCCGTGAGGCGAAGCTGGATCTGGCGCAGGTGTTGGGCAAGCGTGTGCAACTGCTGGGCTCGACGTTGCGCAGCCGTGATGATCAGTTCAAGGCGGATGTGTTCAGTGATCTGAGCCAGCATGTGTGGCCGTTGTTTGCGGAAGGGCGGTTGAAGCCGCAATTGGCCAAGACGTTCAAGATCAAGGATGCCGAAGCGGCGTTTGCGGAGTTGGCGAGTAATACGGTGGCGGGGAAGTTGGTGTTGGTGATCGACGAGAGTCTGGTTTGAGGCTTTAAAAGCATCGCGAGCAAGCTCGCTCCCACAGGTTCAGCGCAATCCCTGTGGGAGCGGGCTTGCTCGCGAAGGCGGTGTGTCAGTCAATATTGATAGCGACTGACACGGCCTCTTCGCGAGCAAGCCCGCTCCCACATGGGTTATGTGTTATTTCCAGAGGTGGATCGGCCAGCCGGCCTTCTGGGCGTGCTCCAGCAACACCGGATCCGGGTTCACTACGTGCGGGAAATCCACTTTCAGCAACAACGGCAAGTCGTTGCGTGAATCCGAATAGAAGCTCGCGCCTTCGAGGTTTTCCTCTTCCGCATCCAGCCATTCCAGCAACCGGGTGATCTTGCCTTCGCGGTAGGTCAGGGTGCCGACCGTGTGCCCGCTATAAACCCCATGCGCCACTTCCAGTTCGATGCCGAGGATCTCGTCGATGCCCAGACGATCGGCAATCGGCCGCACCAGGTGCGTGCCCGACGCTGAAATCACCAGAATTCGATCCCCAGCCTTGCGATGGGCGGCGATGGTTTTGGTGGCGTCGCTGAAGATTATCGGCTCAATGAAATCTTCCACCCACGGGCCGACCAGGTGATCGACCTCTTCCGGCGTGCGCCCGATCATCGGCTCCAGGCTGAAGGTCATGTAATCCTCCATCCGCAGCTTGCCGTGGCTGTAGGCGTCCATCAGTTCGTTGTTCTGCCGCATGAACGACTCGGGATCGACCCAACCCAGCCGGCCCATCTGTTCGCTCCAGAGGGTGGCGCAGTCGCCGTGGATCAGGGTTTCGTCCAGATCAAAAATTGCCAAAGCCATCAGTGGGTTCTCTTCGAGAACAGCTTCAAGCTCCAAGCCTGAAGCTGCAAGAGTGAATTGAGGTGGTCAGCAGTCTACAACTTGAAGCTTGCGGCTTGTAGCTTGCCGCTGCTTTCAAGCTACTTCACACAGGGCCGTCGGATCGATGGAAAGCGCCAGACGCTGACCATCGGGGTGCAGATCGGCCGCCGAGCGGTTGAGCACATCCACCACCAATTCCACGCCACGGGCCTCGACCCGATAGCGAATCACGTTGCCCAACAGGCTGTGGCTGCGGATCTGCGCGTCGAGTTCGCCGTTGAGACTCAGTTCGATGGCTTCCGGGCGAATCGCAATGCGATGAGTGATCGGCCGTTGCAGCAGCTTCGAGGCGGCGTCGGCGTCCAGCAGGTTGTAGTTGCCGATGAAACCGGCGGCGAACACATCCACCGGCGCGGTGTAGAGGGTTTCAGCATCGCCGCTTTGTACGATCTTTCCCTGATTCATCAGGAAAATGCGATCAGACATGGTCAGGGCTTCTTCCTGATCGTGTGTGACGAAGATCGTGGTCAGGCCGAGTTCGCGCTGGATCGCACGGATCTGTTCGCGCAGGTGCTTGCGAATCCGTGCGTCCAGGGCCGACAACGGCTCATCCAGCAGCAACAAGCGTGGGCGGGTGACCAGCGAGCGGGCCAAAGCCACACGCTGGCATTGGCCACCGGACATTTGATGCGGATAGCGGCCAGCGAAGTCGTTCAGCTCCACCAGTTTCAACACTTCTGCGACGCGCTTCTGGCTGTCGTCGGCGTTGACCTTCTGCATGCGCAAACCGAAGGCGACGTTCTGCTCCACGGTCATGTTCGGGAACAGCGCGTAGCTCTGGAACACCATGCCGATCCCGCGTTTCTGCGGGCTCAATGGCACGATATCGACGCCATCGAGCAGGATCTTGCCGCCATCCACCGAAGTCAGCCCGGCAATGCAGCGCAGCAGCGTGGACTTGCCGCAACCGGACGGGCCGAGGAGGGTGACGAATTCGCCCTTCTGGATTTCGCAGTTGATGTCGCTGAACACCGTGGTGCCTGCGTAGTTTTTTTGCAGGTGTTGGACGCTGACATAGCTCATTCGCTTTTGTCCTTGTTCAAGATATTGGCCGCCCAGGTCAGAACCAGCACAAAGAAGAAGTAGGAAATCACCAGCGCACTGGTGAAATGGCCGCTGCTGTTACGCATGTTGTTGAGGTAGACCTGCAAGGTTTCGTAGCGCGTGCCAACCAGGATGTTGGCGAATACGAACTCGCCGAACAGGAACGAGAACGACAGCAGCAACGCCACCATCAAGCCCTTGCGCAGGTTCGGCAGCACCACCAGGAACGCCGCTTGAAAGGTGCTGGCACCGAGCAGTTGGGCGGCGTCCATCAGGTCGCGCAGGTTGATCGCTTGCAGGTTGTTGGTGATCGCCCGGTACATGAACGGCAGCGCCACGGTGAAGTAGCAACCGATCAGGATCCACGGCGTGCCGACCATCGCAAACGGCCCGGAACCGTAGAGTTGCAGCAGCCCCACCGACGACACCACCGGCGGCACCGCGAAGGGCAGCAGGATCAGGATGTTCATCAGCGCATCGAGTTTCGGGAAGTGGTAATGCACCACAAACAGCAGCGGCAGAATCAGCACCACCGACAGAATCAGCGCGCCGACACACACCAGCAATGACTGCCCGAACGCATGCAGAAAGCGCGGATCGCTCCACAGTTGCACGTACCATTTGAAGGTAAAGCCGCTGGGCAGAATCGTCGCCGACCAACTGCTGGCGATCGAGTAGATCAGCGTCCCGGCCAGCGGCAGCAACAGAATGGCGAACAGCAAATACACCACGACCCGGTGGTAGACACCGACCGGCCCTAATTCAGCGCGAGACATGGTAGCTCCTCTTCAACAGCAGCTGATGCACGATGGTCACCAGGGTCATCAACGCCACCAACACCACGGCCAGCGCACTGGCCAGGTTCGGATCGAGAGAAATATCGCCGGACACCATTGCCGCGATGCGGATTGGCAGCACGTTGAAATTGCCGGTGGTCAGGGCGTAGACCGTGGCGTAGGCGCCGAGGGCGTTGGCCAGCAGGATCACGAAGGTGCCGAGCAGCGCCGGGGTCAACACCGGCAAACCGATGTGCCGCCAGAACTGCCAGCCGTTGGCGCCGAGCAGTTCGGCGGACTCGCGCCAGTCTTCACGCAATGCATCGAAGGCCGGGTAGAGCAGCAGCACGCCCAAAGGAATCTGGAAGTAGGTGTAGAGAATGATCAGCCCGGTTTTCGAGTACAGGTTGAAATCCTGAATGATCCCGGCCTGTTTCAGCATGATCGTGAAGCTGCCGTTGAAGCCCAGCAGAATGATGAAGGCGAAGGCCAACGGCACGCCGGCAAAGTTGCTGGTCATGTTGGCGAAAGCATTCACGAAGTTGCGCAGTTTCGAGTCGACCCGGCGCAGGGAGTAGGCGCCGAGCACCGCGATGATGATCCCGAACACGCTGGACCAGAAACTGATCTCCAGGCTGTACTGAATCGCCTGCAAATAGAACTTCGAACTGAAGATCTTGGTGAAGTTTTCGACGCCCCAACCGAACTCTTCGGATTGCAGGCTGTTGATCATCACCCAGACCAGCGGGGCGATTTCGAACACTATAAAGAACAGTGCGAAGGGCACCAGGCATAAGGCTGCCAACCATTTGCCGCGAGAGATGGAATTCACTTGAGCAGCTCCCGGCACACAGGTTTGTCGTGGGCCACACCCAGCAGTTCGCAGACGGTGCCGCAGATTTCGGTCTGTTTCGGCGTGGCGCCGGCGTTGAAACTGAAGGCGTCGCCGAGGACGAACAGCGGCACTTCGCGTTCTTCCGGCAACAGGCCGTTATGCGAGCGGTCGTTGTTCATGCCGTGGTCGGCGGTCACAAGCACCTGGTAACCGGCGTCGAGCCAGCCTTGCAGGTAATCCGCGAGGTAAATGTCGGCGAAGCGCGCGCTGTTGCGGTATTGCGGGGTGTCGAGGCCGTGCTTGTGCCCGGCGTCGTCGATGTTCATGGGGTGGATCAACAGAAAGTTTGGTGCATGCCGCAGGCGCAGGTTTTCCGCGTCGGCGAACAGGTGCGAATCGGGGTAGTGATCGCTCCAGTAGAAGTGTCCGTGCTGGATCGGCAATGTCGGGTCGTTGGTGTGGCGATCCCGGGCCGCCACGAACGGCGAGCGGTTGTACAACTCGCTGACCCAGTGATAGGCCGCGGCGGCGGTGGTCAGGCCGGCGTCGGTGGCGTAGTGGTAGATGCTGCGCTGGTTGGACAGGCGCGAGACGCCGTTGTGGACGATGCCACTGTCGATCGGCGCAACACCGGTCAGGATGCATTCATACAGCGGTCGGGACAGGGCCGGCAGTTCGCATTCCAGTTTGTAGAGCGCCGCGCGTCCTGCGCCAACGTAAGCCTGCAGGTGCCCCATGGCGTGGCGCGCGACCTCGTAGTTGAGACCGTCGAGCACGACAAGGATGACGTTGTGCTTCATAGGGGCGATGACTCCGCAAAACAGTAATTCGAAAACCCGGATTTCACTCGGTCCAATGTGGGAGCGGGCTTGCTCGCGAAGGCGGTTTCACATCCAACACATGTGTTGACTGACACACCGTCTTCGCGAGCAAGCCCGCTCCCACAGGGATCTCCATTAGCCCGTCAATTGACGGGCTACCGCATCATTTCATTTCGACGATGACTTCTTCGTTCCACTTCTGCGGCAGGGCTTTGGAGGTTTTCTCCCACGCATCCGCGTCCTTGATCGGGGTCACGCCTTTGTACTGCTCGTTCGGCAGCAGCTTGGCTTTGACTTCGGCCGGCAGTTGCAGGTGTTCGGCGCGGATCGGACGAGCGTTGCCGCGCGCCAGGTTGATCTGGCCGGCGTCACTGAAGATGTATTCGCGGGTCAGCTTGGCGGCGTTCGGGTTCTTCGCGTATTTGTTGATGATGGTGGTGTAGCCGGAAATCACCGAGCCGTCGGACGGGATCAGCACGATGTAGTCATCCGGGTTGGCCATCTTGGCTTTGTAGCTCAGGCCGTTGAAGTCCCAGACCACGCCGACTTCGATCTCGCCTTTTTCCATGGTGGCGATGGTCGGGTTGGCCATCGACAGACGACCTTGCTTGGCGATGTCTGCGAACAGCAGCAGGGCAGGTTGCAGGTTCTTCTCGTCGCCACCATTGGCCAGCGCTGCAGCCAGTACACCGTTGGCGGCCTGGGCGGCGGTGCTCACGTCACCGATGGAGACTTTGTATTTGCCGGTCTTGAGGTCAGCCCATTTGGTTGGTGCTTCGGAACCGTGCAGCAGCTTCTTGTTGACGATAAATGCGATGGTGCCGGTGTAGGCCAACGCCCAGTTGCCGTCCTTGTCCTTGGCCCAGTCCGGGACCTGTGCCCAGGTGCTTGGCTTGTACGGTTGCACCACGCCTTGCTTGACCGCGATCGGGCCGAAGGCGGCACCGACGTCGCCGATGTCGGCACTGGCGTTGTCTTTTTCAGCGGCGAACTTGGCGATTTCCTGGGCCGAGCTCATGTCGGTGTCGATGTGTTTCAGGCCGTAGTTCTTGGCCAGGTCATCCCAGGTGCCTTTCCAGTTGGCCCAGTCATCGGGCATGCCGACGCTGTTGACGGCGCCTTCCGCTTTCGCAGCGGCTTCGAGGGTTTTCAAATCCGTATCAGCAGCCATGGCGGCGGTGCACATGGCAATGGTCGAGCCTAACAGTGATGCCAGGAAAAGCTGTTTCATCCGAAGCTCCTTTGGGCGTTTTCAACGCTGCGATTGCGGTTGTGTTGGTCTAGGTCAGCAATACCTGAGCCAATTTAAGGGGGCTGCATGACACTTTCATGTCGATCGTCGCCGAACAGGACTTTTATTTGCCCGGAATTGGCGGGTGCCCGGTAAGCGTAGACCATGGTTAAACGCCCGCAGGGCAAGGGACTTGGCCGATGTATTGCAAGGTTTGCAGGCAGATTCGGGATGACCGTTTGGCAGCTGTCATCTCTCAGTCATCTGCACTGCCTAGGCTTGCAGAATGTTGGATAAGCGGGTTTTACCGTGCGGTTCTGCCCCGAAACAGTGCTGGTCTAGTCCAGATAGGTAACGTTGATGCGCGACGAGGCAACAAAAGCGGTGACAGCGATTGGCCAGGTGCTGCAAGAGCAGCTCGACCACGGCTTGTTGGCGGCGGGCAGCAAGTTGCCGGCCGAGCGCAAGCTCAGTGAGTTGTTCGGTACCACGCGGATTACCGTGCGTGAGGCGCTGTTGCAGTTGGAAGCACAGGGCCAGATTTATCGCGAGGAGCGCCGTGGCTGGTTCGTCTCGCCGCCGCGCCTGGCCTACAACTTGATGCAGCGCAGCCACTTCCACGCGATGGTCAGTGCCCAGGGCCGTGTGCCGTCCACCGAAGTGATTTCCGCGCGCCTGCAACCGGCGTCGGCGGCGGTGTGTGAGTGGTTGCAGTTGCCGGCGTTGTCGAGCGTGATCCAGATATGCCGGGCCCGGCGCATCGATGGACGACTGGTGTTGTACGTGGAGCACTACCTGAACCCGCAGTTTTTCCCGGGGATTCTGGACTTTGATTTGAATCAGTCGATTACTGAGCTGTATGCACGGCACTACGATTTGCACTACGGGCGGGTGCGCTTCGAGATCGTGCCGACGTCGTTGTCGGTGGATGCGGCGGCGGCTTTACGGGTGTCGGTGGGCAGCCCGGGGTTGCGGATTGCCCGGGTTAACTACGATCAGCATGAGCGGTTGATCGATTGTGATCTGGAGTTTTGGCGGCATGATGCGATTCATGTGGGGGTGGATGTGGTTTGACTTGGGTGGATTGGCTGCGGGACCGTGTCGACTCCTTCGCGAGCAAGCCCGCTCCCACAGGTGACCGAGTACTCCCATGGGAATGCGGTCAAAAATGTGGGAGCGGGCTTGCTCGCGAAGAGGCCCGCCCAGTCACTCCTGTTCTTTCTGAGGGCCACCGCCGGCCGTCACCACCTGAATACTCATCCTAGGCGTCGCCAGATCCAACCCCGCCTCATCCAGATGCCGCTTCAGCGACAAGTTGAACGCCCGCGACACTTCCCACTGCTTGATCGGCGCGGTCTTGAACCGGGCGCGCAGGATCGCGCTGCCAGACTCGAAACTCTCCACACCCTGAATCTCCAGCGGTGACCAGATGTTGCGCCGTTGCAGCGGGTCGGTACGCATCTTCTGGCCGACTTCGCGCATCAACTTGATCGCGTCGTCGATTTCCATGTTGTAGGGCACCGCCACCCGGAAGATCGCGTAGCCGAATTCCCGGGAGTAGTTCTTGATGCTTTTGATTTCGCTGAACGGGATGGTGTGGACGATGCCGTCGATGTCCCGCAGGCGCACGGTGCGGATGGTCAGGCCTTCGACGGTGCCGAGGTGGCCGCCGACGTCCACGTAGTCGTCGATGGCCAAGGAGTCTTCGATGATGATGAACAGGCCAGTGATCAAGTCGGCAACCAGCGACTGCGCACCGAAACCGATGGCCAGACCGATCACACCGGCACCCGCCAGCAGTGGCGTGACGTTCATGCCCATGTTCGCCAGTGCGACGATCAGCGCAATGATGAAAATCGCCACGAACAGCACGTTGCGGATCAGCGGCATCATCGTCTGCGCCCGGGCATTCGCCAGGCCTTTGCGTGAGCGGGTGAGGGCGTGGTGCACGGCGGTGTCGCTGAGGATCCAGATCAGCCAGGCGAAAATCAGCGTGCCGGCGAGGCTGAACAACTTGACGCTGACTTCATGCCCTTCGCCTTCGGTGAAGGCAATCAGCGACATGCCCCAGACCCGCAGGCCGAGCTCGATGAATACCAGCCACACAAACAGATGGGCGAGGGTGTAGCAGAAGCTTTTCAGGCGATCGGAATACAACGCGTGGCGCTTCACCCCGCGCTGCGGTTTGAGCGAGTGGCGGCGCACCAATCCGTTGATGACCATGCACAACACCAAAAGCACGGTGCAGATCAGCGACTGGCGCAACGCGGTGCTGGTGTCGCCCGCCGAAATGAATGTAGCGAACAGCGAAATACACACCAGCAGCAGCGCCGGCACGTACCAGTAGGTCCCGAGGATATCGATGGTGTCGCTCAAGGCGCGGCGGGTCAGGCGCCGGGACAAGGGCTGGTTGCGGATCAAGTGCGCGATCGGCCGGCGGAAACGCAGGATGAACAACCCGGTGGACAGCGCCGCCAGCACATTGGCGATGGTCGCGGCGGTGTGCGCGAGGTGGCTGCCGAGGCTGGTCACCAGGCGCGGATCGCTCAGGGCTTCACCGAACGCGGCGAAACTGCCGATCAGCCACAGCGGCCGGAAGGCCTGGTGGCGCAGGATGTACAAGGCGCGATGGCGGTGCGGCCCGTCGAGCACAGAGAACGCAATTACGCAGATTGCCGAGAAACAGGTGCCGACCACCAGCGCATAAGCCAGCACCATCGCCAGGCTTTTGCCCAGGGACGAGGGCAGCGCGTAGGTCATGTAGACCGTCATCACCAGCGCAATCAGCCACGGCCCGAGCTTGCGCAAGGCGAAGCGCAGCATGTCGAGGGCCTTGGGGTGTTGCGGCAGTTCTTCGGTCAGGCCGAAGCGCATGCGCACCCGATGGCTGACCCAGATCAGCGCGGCGGCGAGCAGGCTCCAGACCATCAGGATCATGGCGAAGGCAAAGATGATCGGCAGCCATTCGTTGGCTGGCAGCATCAGTGCTGACAGTTCTTCCTTGGCCAGATCGAACTCGTCGGACCAGCGCGTAATTGGGCTGTCAGCCCCGGAAAACTGCTTTTCGAAACTGGCCAGGGTGCCGCCGATCAAGCCGAGTACGCCTTCTTCGGTGGCCGGTTGGGCCTTTTTGGTGACGTCGCGCAGTTTCTTCAGATCGGCCAGCAATTTGCTGCGTTGCTGGTCGTTTTCCAGGGACTTGATGACTTCGTCGAGGGATTGCCCCAGGGGTTCCTGGGCTTCGGGCTGGGTTTTCGCCGAGTTGTTGAGCAGCCCCGGCAGACTGACCGCCTGGGCAGGCGCCATCGGCAGCAGCGTCATGAGGCAGACTAGGAGGAAATACGGCAGGGCGAAAAGACGAGCGAACACTAGGCGGTCAACCTCGGGAAGAGCGGATCGGCCGAGTGTACGAGCCCGTCAAAATCAATGCGAGCGGGCGCGCGGATTTATTCGTTGAGTTTGGCCAGGATCTTGTAAACAACCGTGGCGAGGATCAACAGCATGCCGAGCCACATGGCGAAGACGCCGGCATTCTTGTCACGGAAGTTAAAGCCGATGGCCAGCATGATCATCCCGGTGAGAATGGGGATCAGCATGGCGTGGAACGAAGACATCGAGATCATGGGTGACTGCCTTGTCGGAATGGATAATCAAATTGTAGGAGATGGTATGAACTTGTAGGAGCTTGTAGGGGCTGTGTAGGAGCTGTGTAGGAGCTGTCGAGTGAAACGAGGCTGCGATCTTTTGACTTTAGCTTTTAAAAAATCAAGATCAAAAGATCGCAGCCTCGTTTCACTCGACAGCTCCTACCAGCTCCCACCAGTCCTACCCAGCCCCTAAAGCGGTTACGGCAACTCGAGGCAGGCGTAGAACGCGCTCAGCACTTTGACCAGGTGTGCCAGGTCGTGGCTGCCGCACAGTTCGCGGATCGAGTGCATGGCGAAGGTCGGCAGGCCGATGTCCACGGTGCGCACGCCCAGGTGACTGGCGGTGATCGGGCCGATGGTCGAGCCACAGCCCATGTCGCTGCGCACCACAAAGCTCTGCACCGGGACTTCTTCGGCCATGCACAGATGGCGGAAGAACCCGGCGGTTTCGCTGTTGGTGGCGTAGCGCTGGTTGCTGTTGACCTTGATCACCGGGCCGGCGTTGAGTTTCGGGCCGTGGTTGGCGTCGTGCTTTTCCGCGTAGTTCGGGTGCACGCCGTGGGCGTTGTCCGCCGAGACCAGCAGGGATTTCTGAATGGTGCGTACGAATTCATCACCTTCAGGCAGCACACGACGCAACGTCTGCTCAAGCATCGGGCCGTCAGCACCGCACGCTGAGCAGGAACCGACTTCTTCGTGATCGTTGGCCACGAACACGCAGGTTTCGTCGGTTTCGGTGGTCAGCAACGCTTGCAGACCGGCGTAGCACGACAGCAGGTTGTCCAGGCGTGCGCCGGCGATAAAGTCGCCATGCAAGCCGATGACCGCCGCGCTTTGGGTGTCGTAGAAGCTCAACTCGTAGTCGAGCACCACGTCGGCGTTGAGGCCGTGTTCGCGGGCGAGCTGGTCGGTGAGCACGGCGCGGAAATCCACGCGCTCGTCACCGGCAAATTGCGCGAGGATCGGCGGCAATTCGGTCTGGGCATTGATCGCCCAACCCATGTTGGCTTCGCGGTTGAGGTGAATCGCCAGATTGGGGATGGTGGCGATCGGGGCCTTGAAGTCGATCAATTGGCTCTCGACCTTGCCGTCGCGGCGGAAGGTCACGCGGCCAGCGAGGGACAAGTCGCGGTCGAACCACGGCGCCAGCAACGCACCGCCATAGACTTCAACGCCCAGTTGCCAGAAACCCTGGCGTTGCAGTTCCGGTTGCGGCTTGACCCTCAGGCACGGGCTGTCAGTGTGGGCACCGACCAGGCGGATGCCGCCGTGCAGGGGCGAATGACGGCCCATCTTGAACGCGACAATCGATGAGTCGTTACGGGTGACGTAGTAACGACCGCTGTTTTCAATGGTCCACGGCTCGCGCTCGTCGAGACGCGAAAAACCCGCCGCTTCCAGGCGCTGAACAAGGCTGGCAGTGGCATGAAACGGGGTAGGGGAGGCCTTGAGGAAGTCGATCAGGCCTTGGTTCAACTCTTCGCGCATAAGAAACTCCAGACAGCAATGGGCGGCAGTTTAACGTATTGGCCTGGGGCTTTGGGCACGACATGTGCCGCCGGTATCAACCGGCGGCCGCGACGCGTTTTTTCAGGTATTGCATGATCACCCGTTCGTCTTCGGGTTTTTCCGGTTTGGGCAGTTGCTCCGGCCAGAGACTGCGGGTGCTCAGCAGCTTTTTCTGACGGCTCTGGTCCCAACGCAGAATCTCCCGTGTGGCGCATTCCCACCATTCATGGCGACAGGCCGAATAGTACGGGCCCTCGGGTGCGGCGCTGCCATACAACAGGTCGCGACCGACCTTGCGCAGGGCGCCACTCTGGTTGCGCAACTTCCATTTGATTTTCAGCCGTTGCCAGGACGATGGAAACGGTTTGATTCGTGGCACATCGCGGCACAGTTCGATCAGCTCAAGGTTGAACTGTTCGCCATGCCGATCGAAGAAATAAGCCAGCATCGCGTGGAAGAAACGCTTCTCCGCGAAGTAGTGATAAATGTACTTTTTCGCTTCCCCCACGGGTTTGCCGTGCATGGCGAACGACAAAGCAATCTGTTCGATGGTGTGGATATCGAAACCGTCCCGGGTCCATTCGTCGATCAACCGGATGGATTCGTCGAGGAGGGGGCCATCGCGCTGGGTCACGCCGCACAAACCGCTGTTGTACAACTTGAAGCCGTTGTCCGGGGTGACGCCGTAAACGTCCAGGCACTTACCGAGTTTCTGATATTCGGGGCGCTCGCAGACGTGTTGCCAGTCGTACTCGAAGCGATCCATCAGGTACTGGCCAGGCTTGATCTGGCGAAAGGCCCGGTTCGGGTCACTGGTGAACAGCGTGTCGGTATCGACGAACAGGGTCTTTTCCGCGAGCGTCAGGCCCGCGGCAATGGCGCAGGCCTTGCGCCGATGGTGGTAGCCGTTTTCGCCTTGCCAGCGGGTCAGGATGTCCTGGCTCAGGAACACGGTTTCAACCGGCCAGCCGGCATAATCCTGAGGGCGATCCGTGAGGATCCTGATGCGCGGGAATTTCGCATTTTTCACATGGGACAGTGCGGTCAGGATGCTGAACTTGGCTTCGCGCCGGTAAACATCCTGATCGCCGTAGATCAGGTAAAGCAGTTGGTGACGGGTTTTTTTGACGGGTGTTTCAAGAAAATCGCTAAAACTCATCCGGATGGGGATCCTTTTAAAGCGGGCAACTGCTCAGGCAGCGCTTAAAACGGGGCCGGACATTCGAAGCGCAAGCGTTCGCCGGTTTGAGGATGGGTGAAACTTAACATGCTGGCGTGCAGGCACAGGCGTGGCCAGGCCGCCAGGGCTTGTTCGTGGGCGTACAGCCCGTCGCCCAGCAGCGGGTGACCGATGGACAGCATGTGCACGCGTAACTGGTGGGAGCGGCCGGTGATCGGCGTCAGTTCCACGCGGCACCAGTCGCCGCAACGTTCCAGTACGCGCCAGAAGGTCAGGGCGTTCTTGCCGAATTCGTGGTCCACCACATGGCGTGGCTTGGTCGGCGGATCGTAGCGCAGGGGCAAGTCGATGCTGCCGCTGTCCAGTTCCGGCTGACCCCAGCACAGGGCGGTGTAGGCCTTTTCGGTTTCGCGGTCGTGAAATTGCCGAGACAGTTCGCGATGGGTATCCGGGTCACGGGCCAACAGGATGATGCCGGAGGTTTCCCAGTCCAGCCGATGGACGATTCGCGCTTCCGGGTAGCCGTTTTCCTGCAGACGGGTAATCAGGCAGTCCTTGTTGTCATCGGCCCGGCCAGGGACGGAGAGCAACAGGGTCGGTTTGTTCACCACCAGGACGGCATCGTCTTGATGGAGGATGTGGACATTGGACAACGGCATTAAAACAGCCTCGTAACAAACGCCAACGGCGGCTCAGAACCCTACATGTCCAATGTAGGAGCTGCCGAAGGCTGCGATCTTTTGATTTTGCTTTTAAGAACAAGATCAAAAGATCGCAGCCTTCGGCAGCTCCTACAAAGGCCCGAAGGGCCCTGAGCCGCCGTGGCTCCCGCTGGATCGACTAGCGATCTGGCAGGGTGATATTGAGTTCCAGAATCGAGCAGCTACCCTGGTTTTCCAGGGCGACGTGCACGTCATCGGACCCGATATTGACGTACTTGCGGATCACTTCCACCAGTTCCTTCTGCAAGGCTGGCAGGTAGTCCGGGGTACTGCGCTGGCCGCGTTCATGCGCCACGATGATCTGTAGACGCTCTTTCGCTACCGACGCGGTACTAACCTTTTTACTGGCACGAAAGAAGTCAAAAAGATTCATTATTTACCTCCAAACAGGCGCTCGAAGAAGCCCTTCTTCGTCACATCGAGGAAACGATGTTCCTTTTCTTTGCCAAGGAGGCGGTCGACCGCATCGCCGTATGCCTGACCGGCATCGCTCTGGTCGTCGAGAATCACAGGCACGCCTGAGTTGGAGGCTTTCAGCACCGCCTGGGACTCTGGAATGACGCCCAGCAGGGTCACGGCCAGAATCTCTTTCACGTCTTCAACGCCGAGCATTTCGCCGTCGCTGACGCGTTGCGGGTTGTAGCGGGTCAACAGCAGGTGTTCCTTGATCGGGTCTTCACCGCGTTCGGCGCGACGCGACTTGCTGGCCAGCAGGCCCAGCATGCGGTCCGAGTCACGTACCGAGGAGACTTCCGGGTTGGTCACGATAATCGCTTCATCAGCGAAGTACATGGCCAGGTGAGCACCTTTCTCGATGCCGGCCGGGGAGTCGCAGACCACGAAGTCGAAATCTTCTTTCAACGCCATCAGGACTTTTTCCACGCCTTCGACGGTCAGCGCGTCTTTGTCGCGAGTCTGACTGGCGGCCAGAACGTAGAGGTTTTCCAGGCGCTTGTCTTTGATCAGGGCTTGTTGCAGGTTGGCTTCGCCGTTGACCACGTTGACGAAGTCATACACCACGCGGCGCTCGCAACCCATGATCAGGTCGAGGTTACGCAAACCGACGTCGAAGTCGACGATAACTGTTTTGTGACCGCGCAGTGCGAGGCCGGTACCGATAGCGGCGCTGGTGGTGGTCTTACCCACACCACCCTTGCCGGATGTAACCACGAGAATCTTGGCCAAGGTGTTTCACCCCTAAGGAAAAAGGACTTTTAGCCCCTGAAAAACATCTCTTGAAAAACTACTGCAGTCGGACAGCCTTGGCTGGAATCCGGTCCTGGGCGGCGCGTACCTGAGGTAAACACTGCTTTCGGCCTTTTTCCTACTTCGTTTGAGCCGTTTTCGCTACGTTTTAGAGATGCTTGGAAAATGCGGCAGTATCCGTTAAAGCCGAATGATGTTCAACACGTCGCCCGACAGGCTGACTTGTACGCCCGAGCCCCACAACGGATCGCGTCGCAGGTCCTCGGAAACCTTGTAATGGCCGGCGATGGACAGCAGTTCAGCGCTCATTTGCTGACAGAAAATCCTGGCTTTCCAGTCGCCTTTGACCCCGGCCAGTGCACGACCGCGCATCGGGCCGTATACATGGATGTTCCCATCGGCGAGAAGTTCCGCCCCCGGACTGACCGAGGAAATCACTACCAAATCGCCACCCTGGGCATAGATCTGCTGGCCACCACGTACTGGCGACGTGATGATCTTCGTCGGTTTGACGGTTGGCTCCGGTGGTTTTTCCGGTTTTTTCACCACCACGCCTTCGTTCGGGTCCAGCGGACGCTCACGGGCGCCGGACGGCGGCAGCACCGGCAGGTCGACGGCGATGGCGGCGGCGATGTCTTCGATGCGGCTGGCACGGATCGCCAGGGTGCGCAGGCCGTGCTGACGGCAAACACGCATCAGGCCCGGCAGATCAACGGCGCCTTCACTGGCCGGAAGTTTGTCCAGGGCCAGCACCAGCGGCGCATTGCTGAAGAAATTCGGCGCCTGGGCGACCTTGGCGGCCAATTGCCGATCGAGGGTCTCGAGGTCGTTGCGGGCCAGCTCCAGCACCGTAATGGCGAGCATGCTGCCCTTCAACTGGAACACGGGATCTTGGTCTAGCGGTTCGGTTTGGCTCATGGTCGGCATACAACGGCTTGTCACTAAAAGTGCCGAGACTTATAACGAGAACGCCCGCGAGCCGCAAGCCGGGTCGAACGATGTAGAATGCGCGGCCATTGTCTTTCCGGAACCTTTAATGGATCGCCCGCGTTTTCGTACAGCATTTCTTTCTCCGCGTTTCTGGCCGCTGTGGTGCGGGCTGGGGCTGTTGTGGCTGATTGTCCAGTTGCCGTATCCGGCATTGCTGTTTATCGGTCGTGTCCTGGGCTCGCTGATGTATCGAGTGGCCGGCGACCGACGGCGCATTGCCAAGCGCAATCTCGAACTGTGTTTTCCTGAAAAAACCGCTGCCGAGCGCAAGCGCCTGCTCAAGGAAAACTTCGCCTCCACCGGCATCGCTTTCTTCGAAATGGCCATGAGTTGGTGGTGGTCGCGCAAGCGCCTGGCCAAATTGGCGCATGTCGAAGGCCTGGAGCATCTGAAAAGGGCCCAGCGCGACGGCAAGGGCGTGATTCTGATGGCCCTGCATTTCACCACCCTGGAAATCGGCGCGGCGCTGCTCGGGCAGCAGCACACGATTGACGGCATGTACCGCGAACACAAAAACCCGTTGTTCGACTTTGTCCAGCGTCGCGGCCGTGAGCGGCACAACCTCGATTCGCTGGCGGTGGAACGCGACGACGTGCGCGGCATGCTCAAGTTGCTGCGTGCCGGTCGGGCAATCTGGTACGCACCGGATCAGGACTACGGCGCCAAGCAAAGTATCTTCGTGCCGTTGTTCGGGATTCAGGCTGCGACAGTCACCGCTACCAGCAAATTCGCCCGTTTGGGCAAGGCGCTGGTGGTGCCGTTCACCCAGGAACGACTGGCGGACGGCAGCGGTTATCGGCTGGTGATTCATGCGCCACTGGATAACTTCCCCGGCGAGACCGACGAGGCGGATTGCATTCGCATCAACCAGTGGGTCGAAGGCGCCTTGCGCGAATGTCCGGAGCAATACCTCTGGGCCCATCGCCGCTTCAAGAGCCGTCCACCGGGCGAGCCCAAGTTGTACGCAAAACGCGGTTGAACCAGCGATCCCTTTAGGCACCATGGAGTGTTGCGATGAGCCCAGCTGAACCGGTTACAGGGTTGATTCTTTCCGGCGGCGGGGCTCGGGCGGCGTATCAGGTGGGGGTGCTGGCGGCGATCGCCGAATTGCTGCCGGTGGGCGCGGACAATCCGTTTCCGGTGATTGTGGGCACCTCGGCCGGGGCGATCAACGCCGTCAGCCTCGCCAGTGGCGCGCTGGACTTCCGCAGCGCCATCGAGCGCCTGACCGCGTTCTGGCAGGGCTTTCGCAGTCATCTGGTGCTGCGCAGCGACTGGCCGGGGGTGATCCATCAGGCCAGCCGCTTCGTCAGCCACAGTTTGCTCGGCATCGGCGCGCAAGTGCCGGTGGCGTTGCTCAACAGTTCGCCGCTGCGTGACCTGCTCAATGACAAGCTGCAAATGCACGGCATCGCCGAGGCCATCGCGCAGAAGCAGTTGCAAGCGGTTGCGGTGACTGCGTTCGGCTACGAGTCCGGCCAGGCCGTCACTTTTTATCAGGGCGGCGGCACCATCGACGCCTGGTTGCGCCATCGCCGGATCGGCGTGCCGACCCAATTGACCGTTGACCACTTGCTCGCCAGTTCGGCGATTCCGCTGTTGTTCGCTCCGGTGAAAATCGGCGAAGAATTTTTCGGCGATGGCGCGGTGCGTCAGTCGGCACCGATCAGCCCGGCGCTGCACTTGGGCGCGAGCAGGGTGCTGGTGGTGGGCGTCAGCGGCAACCCGCGCGGGGTTGATCCGGAACAACCGCTGCAACGGGCCTACACCGGCCAGCAGCCGACCTTGGCGCAGATCGGCGGGCACATGCTCAACAGCACGTTCATTGACAGCCTGGAAAGCGATATCGAGCTGCTGCAACGACTCAACCAGTTCAGCCACTTGATGCCGGACGGTACGCCGACCCGTGCGTTGGGCGTGGCGCCGGTAGAAGTGTTGGTGATTTCACCGAGCCAGCCAATCGACGAAATTGCCGCGCGACATCGCCAGGAATTACCGGCGGCGCTGCGCCTGTTCCTGCGCGGACCGGGGGCGACCAAGACGAGTGGGGCGGGGGTGTTGAGTTATCTGCTGTTCGAGGCGGGGTATTGCAGCGAGTTGATTGATCTCGGGCGACGAGATGCGTTGGCCAAGCGGGATGAGTTGTGTCGGTTTCTTGGGTTGGCGGAGCCTGTGGTTCCTGCGTGAGATAAGCGGTGCGGCCATCGCGAGCAAGCTCGCTCCCACAGGGGATCTTCAGCGCGACGAAGATCTACTGTGGGAGCGAGCTTGCTCGCGATGGCGCCCTTCCAGACACCCATAAACAAAAGACCGCAACCACCCCCCACCCCGGATGCGCACGTGGCAGGTGATGCTTGCGGTCTCTTGTCTTCAACTCATCAGAAGTGGAACTTCACCAGGAAGCTCGTGGTGTTCTGATTGGTGGTGAACGCACGGGTGTCGTCGATCCCGTACTTGTCTTTCCAGTAGTCGTATTCCACACCGACGTACAACTGCTTCTCGCCGAAATTCAGCGCCTTGCCCAAGTCGTATTTGACCTGTGGGTTGAAGTGCAGGTTGGCGTGGTAGTCGCCGTGGGAGTTCGAATCGTTGTCGACCACCCAGTCCATGAAACCGTCGATCAGGATGTTCGAGTCGCCCACTGGAATGGTGTAGGACCACACTGGAGTGATCTGCCAGACGTTGTCACCCGCGCGCGAGCCTTCGGTGTGACGCTGGTAGAAGTTCAGCTGGAAGTAGTCGAAGCCTGGAATCGCCAGGTCGAAGCCTGGGCCGATCAGGTAAGACTCGGTATCGCCTTCACCGAACTCGTAGGTCATCGCCAGCAGGACGTCTTTGATCGGGCCGAACTCGATCTTCTGGTCGAGGACTTTGCCCAGGGAAATACGTGGGCTGAACTCACCGTAATAGGTGTTCGGGCCGACGTTGAAATCCTTGTCGCCGTTGTAGAAGATCTTGTCGACGAAGAAGAAGTTATCCCCGTACTTCCAGCCATCGGCGTGCTCGAAGGTGACTGTCTGCTGAATGTGCGGGTTGACCTTGAAGTCCTTGCCATACAGGTAGGTCAGGCTGTTGTTTTGCCATTGCAGCAGGTCGCCGGCCATTGCCTGGCCCCCGGCCAGCAAAGATCCCGCGAGCATCAGGCTGGTGCACGTACGTTTCATTCGGTTGCTCCCAAAAAGTAGGTGGTTCCACGTTTTTTTTCTTAGGTCGGCGCTCTGGTGTGGCGCCTTTTGTTGCTGCTGTAAAAATTCATCCAATCGGTCAGCTTTGATGCTGTTAGCAAGAGCTGAGCCAAGGCTTTCGAAAAGCAAAAAAACTCCCGTTCGGCTGTTCGAAAACAGTCGATTGAGAGCGATTCGGGGGTGCCTTGGTACTGGCCAGAGCCGGGATAAGTTGGCTTTTTGGTCAGGAATTAAATCCGGGCTTTTTTTTAGACCAGATTCGGGCGGCCGCGGAGAATACTGACTCCTTGGCCAGGTCTCAAGTGCCCCGCAACAGCGCACCGACGACAGGTTTGGGGCACGGTTGGCGGAAGTGGGCCTGGCGTCGTTGAACGACAGGCTTGAGAGGGTAGAAATCATCTGTTGCTTCCTCTTGTTTTTATTGTTGAGGCGCAGGCAGTGCAGACCCCTGTGTGGGAGCGGGCTTGCTCGCGAAGGCGGTGTGTCAGAAACACATGAGTCGACTGATCCGACGCTTTCGCGAGCAAGCCCGCTCCCACAAGGGGGTTTGTGTTTTTCCAGTTAGTGCGTGTGGGCGTGGCAGTCGTTGATGGCTGCGCGGTCACGTCCACCGAGAATGTTGAACAGCAGGTTCAACGCCAGTGCACTCAGCGTCGCCATGGCGATGCCGCTGTGGGTGATCGGGCTCATCCACATCGGCAGGTGCGCGAAGAACTCCGGACGCACCACCGGGATCAGGCCCATGCCGATGCTCACCGCCACCAGCAACTGATTGCGACGGTCACCAATGTCGGCTTCTTGCAGGATTTTGATGCCGGTGGCGGCGACCATGCCGAACATCGCAATCGCCGCACCACCGAGTACCGCCGGCGGAATCGACGCCACCAAAAACGCCGCTTTCGGCAGCAGGCTCAGCACCACCAGCAAGCCACCGGCGACGATGGTCACCGAGCGGCAGCGCACGCCGGTCATCTGCACCAGGCCGATGTTCTGCGCGAAGGAGGAGTGGGTGAAGGTGTTGAAAAAACCGGCGAAGAACGAGGCGGCGGCATCACACAGCAGGCCACGACGCAGCATGCGTGGGCAGACTTCGCGGTCGGTGATTTTGCCGAGGGCGAGGAACATCCCAGTGGACTCGACGAAGATGATCACCACCACCAGGCACATGGAAAGAATCGGCGCGAGTTCAAACTTCGGCATGCCGAAATGCAGCGGGGTGACGATCTGCAGCCACGGCGCTTGCGCCATGCCGCTGAGGTCGACCATGCCGATCAGCCCGCAGACGACGTAGCCCAGGCACATGCCGATCAGCACGGAAATATTGACCCAGAAACCGCGCATAAAGCGATGGACCAACAGAATGGTCGCCAGCACCAGCGCGGCGATGGCCAGGTAGATCGGGGAGCCGAATTGCGTCGCGCCCGCACCGCCGCCAGCCCAGTTCACGGCGACGGGGAACAGCGATAAACCGATCGAGGTGATGACCGTGCCAGTCACCAATGGCGGAAAGAAGCGCACGACTTTGGACATGAACGGCGCGATCAGCATGCCGAAGAATCCGGCGGCGATGGTCGCGCCGAAGATCCCCTGCAGGCCGATACCGGGCATGCCAGCCATGGCCACCATGCTGCCGACCGCGGCGAAACTCGCGCCCATCATCACCGGCATGCGAATGCCCATCGGGCCTATCCCTAAGGATTGCACGATGGTGGCGATGCCGGCGACGAGCAGGTCGGCGTTGATCAGGAAGGCGATTTCTTCACGATTCAGGCCAGCGGCCTGTCCGATGATCAGCGGCACCGCGATGGCGCCACCGTACATCAGCAGAACATGTTGCAGACCGACCAGGATCAGTTGCAAAAGGGGCAAACGCTGAATGGCGGGTGCGTCGGGGATGCGCGCTTCGGATAGCTCGGACATGCAACACCTCGGATCTTTTTTATTCTTGTGATTTTGTGCAACAGGCAAACCTGTGGGAGCGGGCCTGTGGCGAGGGGGCTTGCCCCCGTTGGGCCGCGAAGCAGCCCTAAACTCAGCAATTGCGTGCCTTCTGGAGGACCGCATCCGCAGGTTTTACGACCGCTTCGCGCTCGAACGGGGGCAAGCCCCCTCGCCACACAAGCCCTACTGCCACAATGGCTTTTTACTTAATTGGTCTGGGCTCCCTGGTTGATCCAGGCACCAATCAGGTCACGCTCTTGCTGGGTCATCTGTGTGATGTTGCCCAGTGGCATGATCTGGCTGGCGACGGCTTGCGCCTGGATCCGCGGGGCCAATTGCTGGATTTGTTGCGGGGTGTCGAACATCACGCCGGCCGGGGCTGCACTGAACAGCGGGCTGGTCGGTTTGGCCGAGTGGCACACGGCGCAGCGTTCCTGAATCACGCTGTGCACCTTGTCGAACGCCGGGCCCTGGTTCGAAGCTTGGGCCGGTGCAGCGGCAGGCGCGGCAGGCTTGGCTTCAGCAGGTTTGGCGCCACCGCCCAGGGCGGTTTCCGGCAACGGCTGGTACTCGATGGTGCCAGGGGCCTTGGCCACTTCCGGTGCGCTCGGCATCTGTGCCGGGCCGGTCACGTAGGCCAGGCTGATCATGCCGACAGCGGCGACCGGCAGGGTCCAGGCAAACTTGTGGCTGTCGTGACGGGTGTTGAAGTAGTGACGCACCAACACCGCCAGCACCGCGATCCCGGCCAGGATCAGCCAGTTGTATTGGCTGCCGTAGGTGCTCGGGAAGTGGTTGCTGATCATGATGAACAGCACCGGCAAGGTGAAGTAGTTGTTGTGCCGTGAACGCAGCAAACCTTTGGCCGGCAGCGCCGGATCCGGTGTGCGGTTCTCGGCAATTGCCGCGACCAGTGCGCGTTGCGCCGGCATGATGATGCGGAACACGTTGCCGACCATGATGGTGCCGATGATCGCGCCGACGTGCAGGTACGCACCCCGACCGCTGAACACTTTGCTGAAGCCGTAAGCGGCGCCAATGATCAGCACGAACAGGATGAAACCCAGCAGGGCAGGGCGTTTGCCCAGGGCCGAGTCGCACAGGAAGGAGTAGATGAACCAGCCGATGAACAGCGAGCCGATACCGATGGCCACGCCTTCAGGACCGCTCAGGGTGCTGCCCGGTGCCAGCAGGTACAACGTCGGGTTGGAGTAGAACACCACGCACAGCAGCGCGATCCCTGACATCCAGGTGAAGTAGGCTTCCCATTTGAACCAGTGCAGGTTGTCCGGCATGGTCGGTGGAGCCAGTTTGTATTTTTCCAGGTGATAGATACCGCCGCCATGGATCGCCCACAGATCGCCTGCCAGACCACTTTTCGGGTTGACCCGATTGAGGTTGTTTTCCAGCCAGACGAAATAGAACGACGCACCGATCCAGGCCACGCCAGTAATCATGTGAACCCAGCGCACGCTCAGGTTCAGCCATTCCAACAGATGTGCTTCCACAGTCTTTACCTCTCGCCTGTCACTCTGTTGTCGAGTGATCAGACCTTCTCTTATTGGTGGGGGGCGAGGATCAAACGCTCATCCTCTTTGAAAAAATGCTCATCGCAGTTATTGCCTGTGCCACTGCGATCAACCACCAGGAAGTCATCCCGCTTTTCGATCGTCAGCACCGGATGGTGCCAAACGCCGCGATGGTAATTAATGCCCTGCCTGCCGTTGGTAACGAAGGCGCGGACCAAGCCTGATACAGGTTCATCGCCAAGTGGCGCGACCACGATCAGAAAGGGGTTGCCGAGCAGCGGAATGAAAGCCTGGCTGCCCAGCGGGTGACGCTCCAGCATGCTGACGGTCAGCGGCATGTCCTGCGCGTCGGCGCGGAAGATGCTGATGATCGCGTTGTCCTCTGGCGTGGCGGTTTCCACCGTCGCCAGTTTATGGAAGCGCATGGTCGAACCGTTGTTGATCATGAAGTGATCGCTGCCGTCGGTTTCGATCACGTCACCGAAAGGGGCGAAGGCTTCTTTGGTCAGCGGTTCAATCGTCAGTGTGCGCATGCTGGTCTTCTTTTCCGAGTTCTGTGTTGTTGGTTCCGCTCTTGTGGCGAGGGAGCTTGCTCCCGCTGGAGTGCGAAGCGCTCCCAAGCTTTTGGGGCCGCTTCGCAGCCCAGCGGGAGCAAGCTCCCTCGCCACAGGTTCAGCGCTTATTTAGCGACCTTGCCCAATACGCGCAGGCGACTCACACCACCATCCGGGAACACGTTCAGGCGGATGTGGGTGATCGGGCCCAGGGCCTTGATCTGCTCGGCGAAGGTGTGTTCGGCGTGCATTTCCAGTTTCTGCGCTGGCAGCAGTTCGCGCCAGAACAGCGATTGGGTTTCGATCTGGCTGTCGGTGCCGCCCTTCACGAAAGCGCCCTGGATCGAGCACGTGTCCGGGTAGTTGCCCTTGAAGTGCAGGGTGTCGACGATGACTTTCTCGACTTCGCCGGCATGACCCAAGGCGACGATTACCCAGTCATTGCCCGGCGTGCGACGACGTGCAGTTTCCCAGCCGTCGCCCATGTTGATGCCACGGCCCGGGTTGAGGATGTTGCTCATGCGACCGAAGTGTTCGTCGGAGCAGGCGAGGGCGCGGCCACCGTTCAAGGCTGCAGCGAGGTCGATCTGCTCGTTGTCGCCAACGGCCGACCAGTCGCGGTGCGGCACGCCGTACACGCGCAGACGCGCCACGCCGCCATCCGGGTAGATGTTGAAGCGCAGGTGGCTGAAGGCCTGGTCGTTATTGATTTCGTGGTAGTGGTGGCTGTTGCCTTGCAGCTCGACGGCCGACAGCACTTCAACCCACTGGGTGTTTTCGGTTGGCTCGCCTTCAGCCAGGAAACAGGCTTCCAGGGAGGCCGACGGCGGGTAGTTGCCGGTGAAGAATGAAGTGTCGATGTCCACGCCTTTGATCGAGCCTGCTACACCCAGGCGGATCACGGCGCTGTCATAGCCTTCGAAGCGCTTGCGGCGCGATTCCCAGCCGTCCATCCACTTGCCGTTGTCATCGAACACGCCTTCTTTCCACACAGCCGGGGTTGGCTGGAACAGGCGGTTGGCATCAGCGAACCAGTCATCGGTGACCGAGATGATTTTGGTGCCCAGGCGGGCGTCGGCCAGGTTGACGAACTTCTCGAAAGGTACGGCGTAAGCTTTCATTCTTCTTGTCTGCCTTTAATAAGTTGGCTTGGGATGCTTGCAGGGCCCTGGGAAACGCAAGCGTTCATGAGGTTTCTCGGGCCAGGCTCGCTATAGGGTCAGTAAACGGAACAGGGCGATCTTGTTGATCTCTGCCAGCGCGCATTTGAATTCGGTATCTGCCGAGTTGTGAATGCGCGTTTCGAACGCCGCGAGGATCTGATGCCGGTTGCTGCCTTTTACCGCCATGATGAAGGGAAACTTGAACTTGGCCTTGTAGGCGTCGTTCAGCTCGGTGAAGCGCTGGAACTCTTCGGCCGTGCATTGGTGAATACCGGCGCCCGCTTGTTCATTGGTGCTGGCTTCGGTCAGTTGGCCCTGGACGGCGGCTTTGCCGGCCAGGTCCGGGTGAGCGTTGATCAGGGCCAGTTGGCTTGCGTGATCAGCGCTCAACAGGATGTCGCTCATGCGCTGGTGCAGGGTTTCGATCTGGTCGATCGAAGCGTCCTGGCCCAGGTCGAAGGCCTTCTCGGCCACCCATGGCGAATGTTCGTAGATGTCAGCGAACGCGGCGACGAATGCATCGCGGTTCAGGCTCGACGGTTTCAGGGTTTGAAAGGTGCTCATTTGGCAGCCCCTTGGTACGGGTGGGTGTCGTGCCAGTGGCGAGCGATGTCGACACGGCGGCTGAACCACACCTGTTCATGACTTTTAGCGTATTCGATAAAGCGCTTGAGCGAGGCGAGACGCGCCGGACGGCCGATCAAGCGGCAGTGCAGACCAATCGAGAGCATCTTCGGCGCTTCGGCACCTTCGGCGTACAGCACATCGAACGCGTCTTTGAGGTATTCGAAGAAATCGTCGCCCTTGTTGAAACCCTGGACCTGAGTGAAGCGCATGTCGTTGGTGTCCAGGGTGTACGGGATCACCAGGTGCGGCTTGCCGGTCGGGTTGTTCGGTTCCCAGTAGGGCAGGTCGTCGTCGTAGGTGTCGCAGTCGTAGAGGAAACCGCCTTCTTCCATCACCAGCCGACGGGTGTTCGGGCCGGTGCGGCCGGTGTACCAGCCCAATGGGCGTTCGCCGGTGAGTTCGGTGAGGATGCGGATCGCTTCGAGCATGTGCTCGCGTTCCTGCGCTTCGTCCATGTACTGATAGTCGATCCAGCGGTAGCCGTGGCTGCAGATCTCGTGGCCAGCATCTACCATCGCGCGGATCACGTCCGGGTGGCGCTGGGCGGCCATCGCGACGGCGAAGATGGTCAACGGGATGTCGAATTCCTTGAACAGCTTCAGCACCCGCCACACGCCGGCGCGGCTGCCATACTCGTAAAGGGATTCCATACTCATGTTGCGCGCGCCTTGCAGCGGCTGCGCCGAGACCATTTCCGAGAGGAAGGCTTCGGATTCTTTATCGCCGTGCAGGATATTGCGCTCGCCACCTTCCTCGTAATTGAGCACGAAGGACAGGGCGATGCGGGCATTGCCCGGCCAGTGTGGGTGCGGAGGGTTACTGCCGTAACCGACCAGGTCGCGTGGGTAGTCAGCGCTCACTGCAGTCTTCCTTCTTATTCGTTGACAGGTTTGTGTGGCGGCCTGGCGATCAGACGCAAGGCTGGCGTCACAGCGATGGGCTGATTGTATACAACTTTATATCCACTTTGTAAGCCTGAATTTTTGCATTTTTCATTGACTGTCATGAAAGGATGCTACTGCAAGAAACCTGCCTGACTGGTCAGCTAATGGATAGAAGGTCCGCTGCACGCATGGTTTGTGGTCAGATTCGCCGTGAATCGTGGAATGGCGGTGGTCAGGATAAAAATGTCGTTTTTATTGTGTACAATTTTTTTGAAAAGTGTCTTAATCAGTCGCTCGCCGCAGCTTTTCGTGCTCCGAAACGGTGCGGTCTCCTTTCAACTGACTTCGGGAGGCGCGAGGCCTGACTGCAGCATGCAGCCAGACGCGCAGAATCAATGGGACGTTTGACTACACACGTTTTGGACGCTGCACACGGTTGCCCGGGCAGCTCGATCAAGGTCGAGTTGTACCGCGTTGAAGGCTCGCAACTGGAATTGGTCGCCAGTGCGATCACCAACAGCGATGGCCGTGTCGATGCACCGTTGCTGCAAGGCGATGACTACCGTTCCGGGGTCTATCAGGTTCAGTTTCATGCGGGCGATTACTACCGCGCCCGTGGCGTTCAGCTGCCGGAGCCGGCGTTCCTGGATGTGGTGGTGCTGCGGTTCGGCATCTCTGCCGAGCAGGATCACTACCATGTGCCGTTGCTGATTTCGCCCTATAGCTATTCGACCTACAGAGGAAGCTAGACTCCCCCAAGAATCTGCGCATAAAGCTTCTTTGGTCTTTTGCCCGCCCACACTGCGGGCTTTTTTTTGTCCTTGGGAAAGTCAAAAGATCGCAGCCTTCGGCAGCTCCTACATGGAAACGCATTCCCCTGTAGGAGCTGTCGAGTGCAACGAGGCTGCGATCTTTTGCGCTTAACGGCTCAACAACGACGCCGCCCCCGCACCACTGAACAACCCGGCACTGATCCGGTTAAACCAACTCTGCCCTTTGCCCGTGCGCAGATACCGCGCCGCGCCATGCGCGCCCAGCCCATAGGCCAACTTGCACAACAGATCGAGCACGGTCCAGGTAGCGATCATCACCAACAATTGCGGCAGGAACGGTTGCTCGGCGCTCAAGAATTGCGGCAGGAAAGCGGCGAAGAACAGGATGTCTTTCGGATTGCTCGCACCCAGCACGAACGCGCGACCAAACAGCGCACGAAAACGCGGCACTGGCGCAGCCTGGGGCACTTCGGCACCGACTGATGGCTGACGCGATTGCTGCCAGCTCTGCCAGGCGAGGTAGAACAGGTACAGCGCGCCGACGATCTTCAGCGCGCTGAACAGCTGTTCCGACGCCAGCAGCAGAGCGCCCAGACCCAATGCCGAGGCACTGAGCAAGCAAATCGAGGCAATCACTCCACCGAGAAACGCCGGGTAGGAACGGCGCAAACCGTAGTTCAAACTGTTGCTGATCATCAGCAAAGACAATGGCCCCGGGATCAGGATCACCACCAGCGCAGCGCCGCTGAACAGCAGCCAGGTTTCCAGACTCATCACTTTCCTCCAAATATGCAAAAGCCCCACCCGACGGGGTGAGGCTGTTTGAAGCTATGACCGCTTACAAGAAAACGAACTTGGCGATAAAGATCGCGCAGAGCACCCACAAGCTGACGGAAATTTCCTTGTACTTACCGGTGCCGGCCTTCAGCACCACATAAGTGATGAAGCCCAGCGCGATGCCATCGGCGACCGAGAAGGTCAACGGCATCATGATCGCGGTGACAATCGCCGGAATGCTGTCAGTCGCTTCATCCCATTCGATGTGCGCCATGCCGCTCATCATCAGCATCGCTACATAAATCAGCGCACCGGCGGTTGCGTAAGCGGGAATCATGCCAGCCAGCGGTGCGAAGAACATCGCGGCAATAAATAGCACACCTACGGTCACTGCGGTAAGACCAGTCCGACCACCAGCGGCTACACCCGCGGCACTTTCTACATAGCTTGTTACTGGCGGAACACCGACCATCGCCCCGAAAACGCTGGAGGCGCTATCGGCTTTCATGGCGCGGGACAGGTTTTCGATGCGGCCTTCAGCATTCACCAGATTG